>JAUHZT010000154.1 GCA_030425905.1 Gammaproteobacteria bacterium | reverse complement strand
GGCCGTTGCGGCACAGGGCCGTAGTTGATAATCATTCGCATTGACAAATGAGAATGACTCGCATTAACATGGCGCCACATTGAGGTGAGCCAGCTTCGGCTTCATGTCACGTGACGATGAAGCTGCAAGCACTAAACGATTGGGGAACAGTGAAATGGGAAGTCGGCAACGTGTGCAAGGCAAACCGCGGCGCGCAGTATTGGGCATGCAATTCTTGTCAGCCGGGTGGCTGAGTGTATTGATCGTTGCACCGGTCTTGGCACAGCAAGCAGACGAGCCGTCCGGGCAAGGCAGTGCACCCGGAGAGATCGAGGAGATAGTTGTTACGGCCTCGGGCTTCGAGCAAAAAATTACGGATGCCCCAGCGAGTATCAGTGTTGTCAGTGCGGCGGACCTTGAACAAAAGCCGTACATGACGCTTATCGACGCGGTGCGAAATCTCGAGGGCGTCGATGTTGGTGAAACCTCGGATAAAACCGGCCAGCGTACGATCAGCTTACGGGGCATGGGCGCCGACTACACACTGGTACTTATCAACGGTCGGCGGCAAAACAACCACGGCGATATCTACCCAAACAGTTTTGGCGGGAATCAGTTCAATCATATTCCACCGCTCGACACGATCGAACGTATTGAAGTCATCCGGGGTCCCGCATCTACGTTGTATGGCGCGGACGCGCTGGGTGGCGTGGTCAACATCATTACGCGTGACACGGGTGATAGCTGGCACGGTTCGGCCACGGCCGGTTACAACCTGCCATCCGACGATGCCTTCGGCACAGACACAACCTTCGACTTCGCACTTATGGGGCCAATCATTCCCGGCACACTCAGTGTCGGTGTATACGGTTCCTGGTATGAGCGCGATGCATCGCAGCCCGAGTACGAGCTCATTCAGGACCCCGCGGGCAATCCACAAGAGCGAGTTCTTGGCTTCGGTCGCGGCGGCAAGACGGTGGACAACAACAACCAGTATTACGGCACCGAAGTAACCTGGAAGCCGACCAAGTCGCAGCGCGTTATTTTTGAATACGACCGATCGCAGCAGGAATACGACAATGCACCTTTCACGAACAACCTCGGAACGGTGGCTTATCCGCTTGGCACGGTAGACAGTATCGAGACCATCTGGCAAACACGTGGCGGCATCGTCGCGCCGCGAGTGGGCTACAAAGCGGAACAGGAATTCACACGCGAACAATGGTCGGTTGCTCACGACGGCGACTGGCGTTTCGGCCAGAGTCTTGTTTCCCTCGCCTATATCGAAACCGACAACAACGGCCGCACCTTGCCGTTCTCGGTGCAAGAACGCGTGTTGCTGCAGCAAATGTACGATGGCACGGGTGCCTATGCCGGGCTGAGCGAAGCCGAACGGCAAGCGGCCGCAGAAGCTGCCTTCTTGCCGCGGCCAAAACGCACCATGGAAAGTAACCAGTATACGCTCGACGCCAAACTGGACCTGCCGCTAATGGACGGTCGCCACCACGTGATCGTTGGCGGCCAGCTCATCGATGGTGAGCTTGAGGACGGCGTGTTTGGCATGGAGAGCGGCGACTATGGCAATGGCACTGTTCAGGAACAGCAAGTGTGGTCATTGTTTGCGGAGGATAACTGGAAGCTTGGAGAGCGCCTGACCACCACGTTCGGCCTGCGCTACGACGACCACAACCTGTTTGGCGGACACGTAAGTCCGCGGGCTTATGCCGTGTACCAGTTGGCGCCTGGCTGGACCGCGAAGGGCGGCGTCAGCACGGGTTACAAGACGCCCAAGACAACCGATCTCTATGACGGCATCACGGGCTTTGGCGGGCAGGGCACTAGCCCATGGGCTGGCAATCCAGGCCTTGATCCGGAAACCAGCGTGAACAGCGAGATTGCGTTGTACTGGAGTTCGCCCGAAGGTCACAACTTCAACGTTACGGCGTTTCACAACGACTTTGAGGACAAGATTGAGCGCGCAGAAGTCAGCCAGAGTTGTACGGAAACGGGCGGCGCAAGGCCGTGCGTGAACCTGGGTGAGTACTGGGCGGTACTCGGCACCGGCAACGTGAATCAGTATGTGAATATCGACAAGGCACGTATCGTTGGCGCTGAAGTGGCCGGCCGCTATATCGTGAATGACGCCTGGTCGCTGAGTGCAAATTACACGTACACCGACAGTGAGCGGCTGAGCGGCGATGAGGCCGGGCTGCCGTTAACGCAACTCGCACGCAACATGATGAATGTGACCATTGACTGGAGTATCAGCGATCGAGTGATGTTGCAGTTAATGGGCGAGATGCGCTCCAAACGTTACCGCGGCTCGCTCGATGACGACGGCAATCCGCTCTATTACAAGGGCTATGAAGTCCTGCATCTGGGTGCGCAATGGCTGGTAAGCGATCGCCTGACCCTCTACACCCGGGTCAATAACCTGCTGGATCAGGACTTCACAAGTTTCCAGACGGACTTCTCGGACAATGGCGACGGCACCTATACGCCGACTTACTACGACGACTACAACAACAAGGACAAGGCCAGGAGTTTCTGGTTTAGCCTGAAAGCTTCGTTCTAGTTGCGCTATGCCCGGTTGGGGCGACACAGTATCACGCAGGCAGGCGAATTTCGACGCGCAAGCCGCGATCCGTATTGCTGGCTGTGATCGTCCCACCGTGCATTGCGATTGCACGCGCTGCAATGGCAAGGCCGAGTCCGCCGCTGCGTTGCGAGTGCTCGGTACGCATCGTTCTTGAACGATAGAAGGGCTCAAATATTTTTGTGAGTTCGTCTTCGGCAACACCGCCGCCCTGGTCCTCTATCGAAATGACGATCTGCGTTGCATCAGTCCCGAGTCGAACCTTTACATCGCCGTCCTCCATATTGTGCTGCATGGCATTGCGCAGCACGTTCTCAACGCAACTGCGTAGCGAGCTGGCATTGCCGCTGATGACGCCCGCGTTTTGAACCTCGAACGATATTCTCGCATCGTTGCCCAGGTCGCGGTATTCATAGCGCACATCGTCGATTACTGACTGAACAAGGTCCTCGAGATCGATCGTTGTGATAACACCTGCCTGGTCAGCATCCAGCCGCGAGTATTCGAGAATTCGCCCGATCAGCTTATCGAGCCGTTCCGTTTCCGTTTCGATCCGGTCGAGCTCCGCCAGTTCGCCGGTCTTGCGGCGTACGAGTTCGAGCGCGACGCGCAGCCGCGCCAGCGGAGAGCGGAGTTCGTGCGATACATTGCGCGTCAGTTCCGATTGTTTTTGCCAGGCGCGCTGTAGTTCGTTTGCCATGCGATTGAAGTCGTTTGCCAACAAGCCGAGTTCGTCGCTACGCTCACTGACGCTGGCCGCGACCCGCGTATCCAGCCGGCCGTCGGCAATGGCGTTGGCCGATTCGCGCAAGCGCTTGATGGGGCGTGAGATGCCGCGAGCGAGAAGATAAGAAACGCCGCCACTGACGAGCAGGGCAAGGCCGATTAGCCAGGCCCGGCCACGTTCAGCGAGCCACTGTGTACCGACAATTTGCGGCGGCATAACGAACATTGTGTAGACGTCGCCGTCAGGGCCTATGAGCTGAGAGAACGGTCGTGCCGGTCGCACGTCCGGGCGATCGAGGCGCTGGCGTTGTGTTCGCTGGCCGCGCTCATTAAAGCGGCGCACAGATATCTTTATCATGGTCGGCAAGCGCCTGTGCAGCAGGTCCTTGCCTTGTTCATCAACTATGTAAAGCAACGATCCGGTAGCGCCGGGGAGGTCACGCAACCACTGTGTGAGACCATCACGACCGCTACTGCGCAGCGCCTCGCTCGCTTCGAGAACAGCGTCGCCGGCTTCGAAATTTTGTAACGAAAGGCGGGTACGATCAGCATAGGATTGCGCCACCGCCACCGCGATCACTATGGTGATCAGGATAATCGACCAGAAGGCGACAAAGATTTTTATCAGCAGGCTACGCACGGTGGTTTGCCTAGTCTCCTTCGAGTAGCAGGTAGCCGACGCCACGCTGGCTCTGGATGGACGGCTGGCTTATGCCGGCATCGGCGAGTTTGCCGCGCACATTGCTGATGTGCGTATCGATGCTACGATCATAAGGCATGTGTTTGCGCCCAAGCACCTGTTGCGAAAGCTGCTCCTTGGGAATAACTTTCCCGGGCGTTTCAGCAAGGCAGCGCAGCAATTCAAATTCAGTGCCGGTAAGTCGCAATGGCTTTCCGTCGGCGCTGACGCGCCGGGAACGGGTGTCAATTTCAAGGTTGCCTACGCTGACCTTGCCGCCACGCCGTTCTTCAGAGCCGGTGCGCCGCATGATTGCCTTGATTCGTGCGAGCAACTCACGTGGGTTAAAAGGTTTCGAGAGGTAGTCGTCTGCGCCGAACTCAAGACCCAGGATGCGATCAATATCGTCACCGCGCGCGGTAAGCATGATGACGGGTATGTCGTTGTTGCGGCGAACCTCCTTGAGAACGTCGAGTCCGTTCATGCCGGGCAGCATAATGTCGAGAATGGCGAGGTCGTATTTATTCTCGCGTAACGCCTGCAGGCCGTCTTCGCCGCTGAGACGAACGCTGACAGAAAGATGATCGTCCGACAGGAACTCCGACAGCATCTCGCCAAGTTCCTGATCGTCGTCAATAATTAGTATGTTCGAGTCGGTCAATGACGGTATCTTGCAGCAACAGTGTGGAAGCTCATCGTGAAACAATCTCGGGCTCGCTGCAATGACCAGCGCGCGATCCTGACAGTTCTTGACAATCCTTTGCACCGCGCTGACGTATCTGGAGATTCGGAGCCGTACTCTTACACCACACCCGATGAGGTGCTGACGAACGACCCTAATCGACTCAAGGAGTTCAACGATGAGAATTAATAAAGCAGTATTGCTGGTACTTGTATCGGGCACGCTGCTCGGTGGCTATGTATTTGCCGAAGGCGGCATGCGTGATGGTGATCGCCGGTTCGGTGGCCCTGAATTTGGCATGCTGGAGCCGGGTATGGATATCAGGCGCATGTCCAGGGAACTGGATCTGGACGATGCACAGCGCGAACAGTTGCGCAACATCATGACGGCCGCGCAGCCAGAGATCAAAGCGCTGCGTGACAGTGCCCGGGAGAATCGCGAAGCCCTCAAGGCGCTCGATGTGAATGATCCTGAAGTACAAAATATTGCCACGGCCAATGGCGCACTGGCGACAGAAGCAACCCTGTTGTTTGCGCGGGTACGCGGTGAAGTTGAAGCGGTCCTGACGGAAGAGCAACGTGCCAGGCTCGCCGAGCTAAAGGAAAGCAGAGGCGACCGCAAAGGACGTTTTGACCGCGAGGATCGTGCATCGATGAAGCGTTAACGGAATAGCCGGCGGCCACTGAATCTCCCCTCCCTGCCCCCCTCAGGAAGTGCGCCGCCGGCTTATTCTCTTTTCCCGGGTTTATACACGCTGGTCACGAACCAGCCGTTCAAGTTCCTGCATGGCTGCAGGCTGGTTCCCGTAACGGGTTGCCAGGTAAGCGTCGGTGACGCGACTTGCCAGCCACCTATCGTTGATGTCCTGCGCGTTTACGCGTTCAGCGAATTCGATCGGCGCTTCGCCGGTGCGTAGTTCAAGCCCCGTGTTCTTTACAAACTGTTCGTACAGGAGCGCAGCCTTGTCACGCTTCGGCGGACCATAGCGCCACATCAGCAACAGGCTCACGAACAATGTCAGTGCAACGACAAGGCCGATCAGCGCGAGCATCATCTTGCTCCAGCCGGGCTTCTTCATGCCGAGGTAACGCATCAGGTCGTTTTGTTTTTCGGGGCCATAGCCAAGTACCCAGTCGTTCCATCCCGCATTGAGTGCGTCCCAGGACAAGCGCAGCTGGTGCAGCACTCTAGAGGGCACGGCGCGACCCCAGTCCATCCCCATGCCGCTAAACAGGGAGTCTGTGAACCCGACTTCGATACGCTCCGGTGCAACGGCTGCCGTTGGGTCAACCCGCACCCAGCCACGTCCCTCCAGCCACACTTCGGTCCAGGCATGCGCATCGGACTGACGGACAATCATGTACTCACCCATGCTGTTGATCTCGCCGCCCTGGTAGCCGAGTACGACACGCGCCGGAATACCGGCGGCACGCATCAGCACGGCGAAGGCTGACGCATAGTGTTCGCAAAAGCCCTGCCGGGTATCGAACAGAAAACGATCGACCGAGTTACTGCCGAGCGCCGGAGGGTTCAGCGTGTAGTAGAACGCCTGCGTATTGAACATCGTAAGGACCGCGTCGATCAGCGCCTGCGGACTACCCGCTTTGGCCCGCAGTTGAGTTGCCAGTTGCAACGTGCGCGGATTGCTACCGTTCGGTAAACCGAGATACCAGCTCAGGCTGTAACGGTTGAGGTTCGGTTGCGCCACGTAGTCGGGGTAGGACTCGGCTGCGTAGGAAATTCTCTGGTCGATGGGGTACACGCGCCCCACCTGGAATGCGCGCCCCATGTGTGCATTTGGCAGATCCCACTCGCGCGCCATCTCCAGCATGGGCACCCATTGCTGGCGGGTAGCTTCGAGCGTGATCTCGTAACGGACAGGATCACCGAATACCTGCACATCGAGATCGCGTGCGGAACTAACGGGCGCACCCGGGCCGGACCAGGTGCGCCCGCTGAACGAGTGCAGCACCATGGCACGCCAGTAGCGGTCGCGGGGCGCTGGCGGCGGG
>JAUHZT010000023.1 GCA_030425905.1 Gammaproteobacteria bacterium | reverse complement strand
AATTTTCCTCGGCTAAGGCGCCCTGTTGCAGGAATTCGCCAAAGCTGCAATGGCATGAAGGTTGCAGTGAGAGGTCAATAGCCGACGGATTTCGAAATGATTGCACAACTGCATGCACGTAGCTTAGCGGCCGGACTCGGCACCTTGCTCCTGTTGGCAGCTTGTGGCGCGACCCCACCCGCCAAGGAGCCTGAAAGAATGGTCGGAATAGCTGACAGGAACGGTGCAGTAGCACCGGATCGCGCAGACACTATCATTGAGGCTACGGCGCAACAGGCGCCGGATCCGGCTGCTTTCGAACAATTGCTCGCCATAACGGGCGCGCTTAGCGATACCCCACTGTATGACGACAGCCGGGTACAACTACTGATCGATGGTCCGGCCACGTACGCGGCCATGCTTGAGTCCATACGCTCGGCCAGCCGCGTCATTTTACTCGAAACCTACATTTTCGCAGACGATGAAATCGGCCAGAAATTCGCGCAGCAGCTGATCGCGAAGAGCCAGCAAGGCGTGCAAGTCCGGATCATTTATGACAGCCTCGGCAGCGTCACCAGCAAGGATTCGTTTTTTGAGTCAATGCAGGCGGCCGGTATCGAGATCATTGAGTTTCACAATCTCAATCCCCTGGAAGGAGGCAATCCGCTGAACTTCAATGTCCGCGATCATCGCAAGCTCCTGATGGTCGACGGCACGGTTGCGTATACAGGCGGCATCAATCTCTCAAATACTTATTCCAGCAGTTCCAAAGACAGAAAACGTAAAGACCCGAAAGCCGACGGTTGGCGCGACACGCATATTGCCGTCTACGGGCCTGCCGTGCAGGGCTTTGAGAAGATTTTCCGTGACAACTGGACTGAGCACGGTGGCAAACCGTTCGACCTGACTGAAGCAGAGGGTGGGCACAATGCGGCGGGCGAAGAAATTGTCGCCGTCCTTTCGGCGCAGGGTGGTGACGGCGAAGAGTCGCCTATCTTTCACGCTTACCTGGATGCCATGAAGGTCGCTCGCCACCGCATCTGGATCACCCAGGCCTATTTTGCGCCCGATGAAGGATTTCTTGACGAACTGGGCGACGCAGCCAGGCGCGGTGTTGACGTCCGGGTGATCGTGCCAGGCGTCTCCGACTCGCAACTCGTGCTCAATGCTTCGCGTTCGCGGTATGGTAGCCTGCTGGAAGCCGGCGTCAGAATCTATGAAAGCAATTCCTCGCTGTTACATGCGAAGACGGCCGTGATCGATGGCATCTGGTCCACCGTTGGCTCAAGCAACCTCGACTACCGCAGTTTCCTGCACAATGACGAGGTCAACGCCATTGTCTTCGGTGTAAGTTTCGCGCGCAGCCTTGAAGACCAGTTTCTCGACGATATTGCCGAAAGCCGAGCGATTTCCCTCGACGAATGGCATGATCGGTCATTATTCAAACGTGTCAAAGAGTGGATTAGCTGGCCGCTGGAGTACTGGCTGTGAGCATTCATGGTCTCAACCGCGCAACCTTACAGAATATGAATCTATGGCAAAAATACTGATAGTTGATGATGAAGCGGCCTTCTCAAGCGGTGTCGCGGAATACCTGGAGATGCAGGGCCACGCAGTCACCACGACCAACAGCCTCGGAGGTGCGCGCGACCTGTTGCCGCAGCAGAAGCCCGACGCCGTGCTGCTCGACCTGATGCTACCCGACGGCAGTGGCCTGGAGCTTCTTGATGCCTTTGATGCGCACCGACCCGAAAAGGTCGTCATCATCACCGGGCACAGTGGCGTGAAATCCCTGATTGGCGGTATGGCCGGGGAAGGCGTCTCCTTCATGAAGAAGCCAATCGAGATTCGAGAACTGGCCACGCTGGTCAGCAACCTCGGCAATCAACCGGCGAAAAGTGCGACAAACGACATCGTCGATGAGCGTTTCGGCCTGATGGTCGGCGACAGCCCGGGCATGCGCTCAGTCTACGACGTCATTCGACAAGTCGCCGGTACAGACAGCACCGTATTTATTCAGGGCGAGAGCGGCACTGGTAAGGAACTTGTCGCGGAAGCCATACACCAAAAGAGCAAACTGAGCGGACAGTTCGTGCCCGTCAATTGCGGCAGCCTGACGAAAGATCTCTTATCGAGTCAGTTGTTCGGACATGAGAAAGGCAGTTTCACGGGCGCAACCCGGCGTCATACCGGCTTTTTCGAACGCGCCGACGGCGGAACATTGTTTCTCGATGAGATTACGGAAATGCCGATTGAAATGCAGACTCATCTGCTGCGTGTACTGGAGACCGGTAAAATCCTGCGCGTCGGGGCTGAGACTGAGCTCCCGGTCAATGCGCGGCTGGTAGCGGCGACAAACAAGGACCCGGTACGTGCTGTCAAGGAAGGTCACTTGCGTGAGGATCTTTATTTTCGCCTGCGAGTTTTTCCGATCATACTACCACCGCTACGTGAGCGTGACGGCGATATTGCATTGCTCGCCGAGCACTTTTTGCAAACGCTGAACGACAAGCAAGGCACCGCGAAGCGCTTTTCGCAAGACGCTATCAGGGAACTCGAACAACATACCTGGCCGGGCAATGTTCGAGAACTTAAGCATACCGTGCACCGGGCTTATATCATGGCCGACGGTGACGCGGTCGGCATTCCGCCAAGGTTCGACGAAGACTTACCCGGCGAGATCGAAGGTCTCCGAGTAGGACGATCCATCGCAGACGTGGAGAAGGACCTGATTCTGGCAACGCTCAAGCACCTGAATGACGACAAGAAGGCCGCGGCCGCCAGTCTTGGTATTAGTCTCAAGACACTTTACAACCGCCTGAATGATTATGAGCAGGTCGAATCGTAATAACGTGACGGCATCGGCGGACATCGAACACTCTTTTTAGGCACTTTAAAGCCCCTGGTTCATCAAGACACTACAACAATAATCGACAAGAGGGAGCAGGAAACGGCAAGCAGTTGAGATAGGTATTATGAGAATCCTTATAGTAGAAGACGACATGTTTACCCGTGATGCGAGCACTTTTTATCTGGATGGGATCGGCCATGAGGTGAAAGCGGCTGCGACACCGGCTGAAGCCCGCGAACTTGCAGCAGAATGCCCACCCGACGTGCTGATTTGCGATTGGCGCCTTGGTGGCGACGAGGACGGTGCCGATGTTGCCCGGGACCTGCAAAGCAAGTACGAGAGCAACATCATATTTATTACCGCACACCCACTCCGGTCCCTGCGCAGTGCCACCCGTGATCTGCAGGTCACGCGTTACTTGCGCAAACCAATCTCACTGGGCGATCTGGCGGCAGCGCTCGACGACGTCGAAGCGGCTTAAAAAAGCACTTCCCCCCCAAAAAAAAGGCCGGCAACGCATCTCGCGTTGCCGGCCCAGTTTCTACCTTTGCAGGCTGCTTAGCAACCGCAGTCGCTGCGCCAGTGGTCTACGTCTTTTCGAGCTTCCTCGACAGACTTGCCGTAGCGCTTCTGGACTGCACCAACGAGCTGATCGGTTTCGCCATCAATCTGGTCGAGCTCATCGTCCGTAAGCTCGCCCCAGCGCTCTTTGGCCTTCCCTTTCAGGATCTTCCAGTTGCCCTTGATTTGATGCTTGTTCATATCATGTACTCCTTGAATTTGTTAATGACTGGCTCAAATGATTCTTACGAACGTGTTATTCGGCAGATTCAGATTGCTCGATGGTCAGGTTGTTGTTGACTGAACGTGTGCCTTCAGTGTTGGCGGCAATCTTCTCGGCAAGATCCTTCTCCTGCTCCGAATTGACATCACCGGACAAGGTCACAACGCCTTCGTCGGAATCAACGTCAATAGCCATTCCCTGGGTGTTGCCGTTGACAAGCAGTTGAGTCTTAACGCGAGCCGTTAAGGTCGCATCAAGAACACTAGCCTTAAACCCGTGCCGCTCGTCATCCATGTCGTTGTCACGTGCAGCGCGTGCCTGCGCCTGATCAACGCTCAGCTTGTTCTCAACTTTCCGGATACCGTCAACAGACTTGGCAATTTCACCGGCGAGATCCTTGTCGATATCTGACTCAACTGAGCCACTGAGATAGGCGACGCCGTTTGCCACTTCTGTATCAATGGCGAAAGAATTGAGGTGCTCATTGAAAAGCAAAGCTGTCTCAAGCTTGCCATCGAGCCATGCGTCCTTGATGGCTGACTGGGCCTGATCTGCGCGTTGCTCCATTGTCTTGTCAGCAACCGCTTCCGCATATGCATTCGGCAGAACAGACGCAAAACCAACAACACTTGCTGCTACTGCTGCTGAAACCAGATTTTTCTTTCTCATGATTCACTCCTCCGTGCTTTCAGTTATCCAACTCAAATGAAGTGGTGGCTTGAAAAAAGCGCGGCCACTTCCGTAACCAGGAGAGTTGCAACATGCATGCCAATCCGCAAAAGCGCTTGGCTATGCGGATGGCATGAAAAACACGAAGGAATTAGAAGTAATTTTTGCGCTCGCGCGTAAACTTTGCACGAACGGCCGGCTACTTTCAGTCGGCAATTTGCGACAGCGAACTTGTATTGCGAGTTTGGCTTAGCGTTGCACTCGACCGGAACCGTCGCCGCCCATCAGGTTCTCTACTTCAGCGACACTGACGCGATTGAAGTCGCCCTGAATACTGTGCTTGAGGCAGCTTGCTGCCACCGCAAACTCGAGCGAGTCCTGTCGATCTTTATAAGATTCGAGACCGTAAATAAGAGCGGATGCGAAACTATCGCCACCACCGACCCGATCAACGATGTCGGTGATATCGTAGCGGCGCGATAGGTGGAAACCCTTTGCGTCCCTGAGGCAGGCTGACCAGCCATTGCGATCTGCGCTTAGTGACTCGCGCAAGGTAATCGTCATCACCGAAAGGTTTGGATATTCTTCAAGCATTTTGGCGCTCAGCGCTTCGTACTTGGCGGTATCGAGTTCGCCGCTCTCTACGTCAACATCCGCGGTGACGCCCAGAGATTTCTGACAATCTTCTTCATTGGCGATACCAACATCAACGTATTTGACGAGGTCCTGCATAACTTCCGGTGCACTCTTGCCGTACTTCCAAAGCTTGCCACGGTAGTTGAAATCGCAGGACACAGTGAGGCCTTGCTCCTTGGCCGCACGTACAGCTTCAAAGCTGAGGTCGGCGGCCGACTGGCTCAGCGCAGGCGTTATACCGGTTATATGCAACCACTTCGCACCCTTGAAGATCGCCGCAAAATCGAAATCGCCGGGGCCCGCTTCGGCTATCGATGAATGCGCACGGTCATAAACAACTTTTGACGGGCGTTGATTTGCTCCGGTTTCGAGGAAATAAATTCCTACCCGGTCACCACTGCGCCGTACATGCTGAGTATCGACCCCAAAACTTCGCAGCTCGCGAATAGCTGCCTCGCCGATGTCGTTGGCAGGTAATGCCGATACGAAGCCCGCCTCAAGCCCGTAGTTCGCGAGCGCAACGGCCACATTGGCTTCACCACCACCGAACGTGGCCTCGAAACCGGGTGACTGAAAGAATCGCTCGTTGGCCGGCGACTTCAGACGCAACATGATTTCACCGAATGTCAGATATGCAGCCATGCTCTTGCTCCTCTAATCGCTGGCCGCAATCTTTACGGCCTCTTCTGCTAGTTTTGTAATTGCGCTGTAGTCACCTGCAGCAATGGCATCATCCGGAGTCAACCAGCTACCGCCGCATGCAATCACGGCCGGAACCGCCAGGAAGTCGGCGAGGTTGGCCGCCGATACGCCGCCCGTAGGCATAAAGCGCATGGTACGAAATACGCTGGCCAACGCCTTGATTGCAGGTATCCCACCGGCTATGGATGCGGGAAAGAATTTGACGTACTCAAGACCCAGGTTATAGGCCTTCTGCAATTCGCTCGCGGTAGCAATACCTGGAAAAACCGGGGCACCGTGTTCTTTTGCGACGGCGACAACCCCCTCATCGAGCCCGGGAGATACTATGAACTTGGCACCGTGAGCAAAAGCCTGTCGTGCCTGCTCTGCGGTTAGTACCGTGCCCGCCCCTGCAATCACTTCGGGTACTTCGCGCGCAACGGCGGCAAGGCAGTCCAGCGCCCTGTCCGTCCTGAAAACCACTTCAACAATGCTCAGGCCACCCGCGGCGAGCGCCCTTGAGGTTTTAACAGCAATGTCCGGATCGTCAGCCTTGACTAACGGCACCACCGGCGTGGATTGCAGCACCTTGACCAGGTCTGCCTGATTGACTGAAGAGTTTGTCGTTGGCACTGAGATAAGCTCCTGTCCGGGGCGTGCGCCCTGATTGTCAAAAAGTTCCATATTTGAAACTTTGTTTCCGATAACGGTACAATTTGCCTTCACTACCCCCACACTGTCAAGTAGCCCGGAGTATCATCGCGATGAGCGCAGTCAGCAATGGCTTCAAAATTTTGGAAACTATCTCTGCCGCTGGCGCCGATGGCCTGCCCTTTGCGCGCATTGTCGAACAAACAAGACTGCCGAAAACGAATGTTCACCGCCTCCTCAAGGAACTCGTCAGTCTGTCTGCTTTAAGCTACGACCCCGCAAGTCGCCGCTACCGGGGTGGGCTAACGCTGGCGCGGCTCGGTGCCAACATTGTGAGCAACTACGACCTGCGCCAGACGGCACAATCGCATTTGCGGTCCCTGCACGAGGAAACCGGGCACGTCGTGACGCTTGGCATTCTCGGCGAAAACGTCGGCATCTATATAGACAAGATTGAAGCACGCGACTTCGGCATTCGACTGCATTCAGAAATAGGCAAATCGTTTCCACTGCATTGCACCGGAATGGGCAAGGTCCTGCTGGCCAATGCACCGACAGAACTAAGACAGCGAGTATTGCGCCGCAAACTCGAAGCGCTGACTGACAAGACTATTACTGACGCTCGCGAACTACGCGCCGAACTGAAAACAGTACGCGACCAGGGTTATGCGATAGATCGCGAGGAAATTACACGCGGCCTTATGTGCGTTGCGGCACCGGTGCTCGGCGCTGCCGGGGAAGTCGCCGGCGCGATGAGCTGCACGTTCCCCAAATACCTGTTCGATGAACGAGGGATGCAGACAGAGCTGACTGCTTTGCGGCACCACGCGCGCGCCGCATCCGGCTTACCCGCGCTCGACACGAGCCGCCCGCGAGGCTAAGCCCGTCGTTGTTGGCCGGCTTTGCCCGGCACAACGATGTTCATGGCCTGACACGCCCGTACCGTAGAACCTGGATCGCGAGGGGCGATCCACGCACCTGTCTTATCCTGGCGCCGGCCTTGCAGACGAACCACTCTCTATGTCATCTGTGCCATGCGTGGGGTCTGGCAGCATAGTCACGCGGATATCACGCTGCGGGAACGGAATCTCGATACCCGCGGCATTCAGTTCGTCTAGTATCTTCTGCCTGATCTTCCCTGGCGCTCGCACAACCTGGTTGAGATCTGACAGCCAGACATACAGCCGGAAATTCAGCGAACTGTCGCCAAACCCAACAAACACGGCGAACGGTTCCGGGTCCTCAATAACCGCCTCATTGTCTTTCGCCGCACGTTCGAGAATATCCAGAACCCGTTGCGGGTTACTGCCGTAGGCAACGCCTACTTCAATCTCCGCGCGACGACGCCGATTGGACTTGGTCCAGTTGGTTACAACTTTTGAAATCAAATCCGCATTCGGAACGATGACTTCCGCGCCATCAAAGGTTTCGATCACCGTCGCGCGGATACCCAGTTCTTTCACCGTGCCCATCAATTCATCGATCTTCGCAATATCGTTGATCTTGATTGGTCGCTCGAACAACAAAATAAGCCCGGAAACGAAGTTGTTCGCGATGTTCTGTAAACCAAGACCTATGCCGACACTAAGCGCACCGGCAACAATCGTCACTTGTGTAAGGTCCACACCCATAGCAACGAGCGCGATACCGAAGCCGATTACGGCTATGGCATAGCGCAATAGCTTGGAAACGGCGAATGAGATACCGGCCGCTACGCTCGACCCGGACATCGACTTGCCCGCCAGCACAAAGCCGATGATCTTGTTAATCAGCCAGGTCGAAAAAAGAATGACCAGACCCGCGACAACCGCGGAAACATGAATCGTTATTGCGCCGAAATGCAACTCAGCGTTAAGGATCGCGTCAATATGTTCGAGTAGCTTGTCTAGCAGCCCCGCATAACTCAACGTTGCCGTAAGCCACAACAGGGCCATCAGGTAACGAATCCATTTCCTGGAGGTCGTAACGATTGTCCAGCGCTGATTTCTAACAACCGACAATGTTGAGAACGGTCGAATATGCACGATGGCCAGTACAAGCCCTGTGAGCACGTAGGTGATCGAGGTAAAGATCATGCCGATACCCAACGACCCGAGCAGCAGGGAACGCATCGTCGTTGCGAGACCGACGGAGCCTGCGATCTCGGCAGCGATAACAAAAAGCAAGGCAGCACACACTACGCGCACAAACCAGCGAATCACCAGGGGGCGCACGGCAGGGAACGCCTGATTAAAGTTGCCTTTCTTGTAATCAACCCAGATTGCAGACAGCGTAAGAAGCGCCTCAACCAGCAGCCCGAACCGGCTGACCAGCGGCATAGGGTCAAAGAAAAATTTGAGCGACATCATTGCCAGCACGGCGGCGATGGTGAAAATCGTCAGCCGAATGGGCTTGGCAAACACCCTGACTGCAAGCGCCGCAGCCGGAAACGGCATGATTGCCCATAGCAGGTTGCTAAACGCGGTAGGCGCCGCTGGCCCGAACCAGGCAACCCCCAGCAACCCCGTAAGAAGCGCGGCGGAACTCGGCCGGTCAAATACAGCAAGTGCCCGCAGGCCCATCTGGTTGTTCTGCATCGCCGTCCTGACCCGCTCACCGGTCAATTTCAACAGCCAGTGTGCGCCCAGCCAAAGCGCCAGGAACAATCCCGGCACCGAGAATTTGAACGCCAGCACATGACTGACTATCGTCAGCCAGTAACGACTCCAGGCCTCACCCGCTTCCTGCAGACCCAAACGCCCCGTCCAGACATCCCTGCTCCACAGCGGCGCATCGGCGGCCGTTTGCGAGACGGCTTCAAGCTCAGCGCGTCGTCGGCTCAGTTCGTCGTCAAGGCGCGCAACCGTCATGCGCAGGTCCGCCATCACGCTGAGGTCCTCAAGCGCGGCATCACGATCAGCCAGCAGCTCGAGTCTTGTCTCTTCAATCGCAGTCGCCGTGTCGTTGGCTACCTCAAGTACTGACGCCGGCGCATCGCGTTCTTTCGCTACCCTGGTCAGGGCCTGCCATTTATCGCTGCGCGCGGACAACTCATCGAGTTGCGTATCGCGCAGGGTGGCACGCGCACTTAGTTGCCCGAAAAGCGTACTGAGACTACGGGTTTCGTTTCTTATCTCTGACTGATAGTCGACCAAGGCTTCGAAGCTCAGCTGCGTTAGCGCTTCCGTATCCACGGCACTGCGGATCGCATCAAGTTTGTCACCAAGCGTGCCCAGCCGCGTGTCCCTGTTATCGAGAAACGCCTTCGTATCCGGCTTGTCGATCGACAACAGGTAATCCTGCAGCGCCGCGCGCTCAGCAAACAGCTCTGCGACCGGCGGGTCTTCAGGCTGCGTTTCGATGATCGGCGTGGGCGGCAGCAGATCCTGCGCATGCGCCAGGTTTGCGCAGAGAACGGACGCGACAATGGGCAGCATGCTGATGACCAGCAGGCACTTAAATTTCTGCATTACCCTACTTTCAGATGCTGCGTAGAAGACGAGCAAATAATACGCTTGAATAGCAGGTCTGTCTGCACGGTATCTGGCAAGCAAGCAAACCTGCGAGCTTGCTGCTGCGGCTTACCCGCAAGGCAACATCGCGTGCCCCTCTATTCTGCGACCATATTTGGGCACATAAATCAATAACTTACCAAAGCGGATATCGGTTTGATGTGGCCGAATACTTTGTGTCAGAATGCGTTCCGGCAGGTTGGTGACGCAACGAGCAATTTCGATGAACATATTCAATCCTCAACGTCTTCCTGGCATCTGTTTCATTTTTGTTGTTGCCGCGCTCTCGTCAATTACGCTGGCGCACGCGTCCAACAAATGGCGCATCCATTTCAGCGATAGTGCGCACTCCGACGGCATCATTACTTTCGAAATTGCGCCCGAGGGCGACGCTGCGTTCCAGGTAAGCGTCGAAATTGCAGACCGTGCCCGTGAGAACCAGGTGGCCCGGATCGTGGCCGACGCACTTGCCGAAAGGCTGCCGGCAAACCGGTTTCACGTTGCAGTCGATGACGGCGAAGATGTGCTGGTTAAAAAACGTTTTGGTGCCGACAATTTCGAGCTACGACTGCTATCAAGCACGGTCGAGTCTGTTCGTATAGACCTCAACCGCGAATAAGCTATTCGTTGCTGCTGCGTTGGCAACCGGGCAGCGTGACTCCACAGAACTTCTCTCAAACGGAGTTTCGATGACTCAAGCCAAAAGTGTTTCTCTTGTTCTCGGCAGCGGCGGCGCTCGCGGTCATGCGCATATCGGTGTGATCCGCGCGCTGGAGGAACGAAAGCTCGATATTCGTAATATTGCCGGTTCTTCGATGGGCGCATTGATTGGCGGCATTTTTGCTGCCGACAAGCTCGATACTTATGAAAAATGGGCGACACAGTTAGGCACCAGCGATGTGCGTAAACTGCTGGATCTTTCCTTCAATTGGACCTCCGTATTCAAAGGCGAGCGCATTTTTGAAGTTCTGGCCGATCTCGTTGGAGATCGAAAAATCGAATCGCTGGATCGCGGTTTTACGGCAGTTGCAACGTCGCTGGAAGAACAACGCGAGGTCTGGCTGAATGAAGGTTCTCTATTTCGCGCTATTCGTGCATCGACGGCGGTACCCGGCGTGTTCTCCCCAATCCACCTGCACAATCAAATCCTGGTTGACGGTGGCCTCGTGAATCCGATCCCCATTGCTCCGACACTGACGGACCGTACTGACCTGACCATTGCTGTCAATCTAAGTGACATCTCGGAACACTATGTGCGGCCCACGGCCAAACGTTCGGCCAACCGCGCAAGCAACGACAACAGCTATCAGGCCGCAATCAAACGCTTTGTAAGTGGTTTCATTGACAGTGATACAGACGAAGTAGCTAGCCCTGATTTCAGAGATGTGCTGACGAAATCGTTCGATGTCATGCAGGGCTCTATTGCCCGACTAAAACTCGCAGCCTATTCGCCGGACCTGGTTGTTGAAATTCCACGCGATGCCTGTTCGTTTTTCGAGTTTCACCGTGCGGGAGAAATGTCGGAACTCGGCTACCGCAAGACGATCGATGCGCTCGATACATATGGCCTGTGAAAGTTCGCAGTAAACGCCAGGCGCAACTGCTGCGGCCTCAGCCCAGCGTCTGTGCGCAGTAGGCAGCGCCGAGCAGACCTGGCTGGGGATGGGTGATCAGCGAAGTGGGAACAGGTTCCATCAAACGACTGTAGTCGCCCTTTCTTTCAAAGCTCTCTCGAAAACGGCTCTGTGCAAGAAGCTCCGGGTAGCGTTGAGCGACTCCACCAGCAATAAAAACACCGTCGAATGCGCCGATAGTCAGTGCAAAGTCTCCCGCGACCTGGCCCAACACTTCAAAGAACATCTCAACTGCCTCGCTTGCTACCGGATTTGAGTTTGCGATGTGCGCCGCAAATATTTCGGCCGACGACAATGCACTTGGACGAAGCCCTTCAATCTGGCCTAAAGCCAGGTACAAATTTTCAATGCCTGGGCCTGACACAAGGTGCTCGCTGGTGACCCGGCCAAACCGTTGCCGCAAAGTCTTGAGGACCTCATCCTGTCGCTCCGTCTCGGGCGCGAAGGCGCAACGCGGTGCTTCGCTGTCAATTAGCAGGTACTCCTCACCGTGCCGCCGCAGCCCTTCAGCACCGCAACCGGTTCCCGGGCCGACCACAGCGAAGGTCATGTCCGGCGCGTCGAAAGAAGCCGCGCCAGCCGGACCAAGCGGCAACAAGTCACTTGAACGCAAAAACGGTAGTGCATAGGCGTTTGCCGCAAAGTCATTAATGATGGCGGCATGCTCCGTTACAAGATTTTTCTTAAGCTCTTCTGTCGTCAGGCTCCAGGTGTTATTCGAGAACTGCACAGAGCCGTCAATAACCGGGCCGGCCGCAGCAATGCAGACCGCGCCGAGTTCAGAAACGCCGGCGTTGTCGAGGTAGTAGCTAATCGCCTCGAGCAGCGTTGCAAAGTCGGCTGCCTTCAGAGTTTGCAGGTTCTGCATGTCTCGGAGGTCCGCCCCGGAAATTGCAAAGCGGGCGTTTGTTCCGCCAACATCGCCAATCAGGTTAACCGCTGTCACCGTTACTTGATTCGCGTCTTGAATTGGTACTGTGCCGAAGTAGCACCAAGCCCACTATCGCCGGCGAATGCGCTGGTACTTCCGATGCGTATGTGCGTTACGGCGGCATCCACGCCGTTCGCATCGGCAGTGGGTGTGTAGTTGTAGCTGACACCTCCGTCATTGGAAAAATACAAATCGTCTGTTGGGTCACCCAGGCCACCAAACGTGTAGGTGATACCGCTTGAGGGGTTACCATCCAGGAACAGGATCGGGCCCGCTGTCGATCCATCAAAATCGACTACTCGCAGGGCAGAGTCAGCAGAAATGGTTTCGGTGAGCAACAAGGTACCTGCGTCTACAGATCCGCTACCGGTGTTTTGAATCCCGGTTACGTTCAGAATGATCGCGCCAGGAATTGCCTTGGGGTTTACAGTGCCATTGCTTGGATCCGAGAATGCCTGCGATACGCGAGAGACTGATAACGCCGGGCAATTTGAGCTCTCCCCCACGCCGATAACAACCACGGGTTCAGGCCGGTTTGAACAGGCACGACTGCGCAACGGAATATTGGCGATGGCGAGATCTTGCCAGCCGGCACCTGGCGATCGAAATTGCGCCGTCAGGCCACCATCGCAACAATCCTCGAATCCGAGAATTCGCAGACTGTGTAAGCCCTCTGCAAGGCTGATCGAGCCCTGCAGGACTTCGCTGGCGTTATTCCAGTTATTGGCCCACCAAAGATCGGTATTCCAGTCCTCCTCAAGCGCAATATCATCGACATACAGGCCACCGCCGAGCCCGAAGTCGGCGCCGTAACGAAACTCCCAGATACCCGCCTCGCCCGGCTCAACCTCAAAAAACACTTCTGCAAACAGTGCAATATCATCGGTTCGGTTCGGCGGCGCGAACAATGCACGATTGCTAAGGTTCGTGTAGGCATCTACTGATGCACAGCCGTAGCCAGCAACGTTGGGGTTCGCCGCAGCAAACGCTGCCTCGGCACTTGCTCGATTAAAGGGATTAGCCGAGGAGCGCCGCGTATGGAAAAGCATACCGGGCGCAGGCATTGCGGCGAGGGACGATGCGGGCAATGCGCCGGCAGGGCCGTCAAAATAGAAATAGATACGCCTTGTACCGGCAAGCACCGGCATCGTTACCCAGACAATGGCCGTCTGGCTAAGCGGGTCCCACTGTTCAACAAGGAATTCGAGCGACGTTGAATCGTCCTGGTCGACAATGCGCAGATCACGCCCGTTCTGTGACCAGTCGAAGCCGGCTGGCACCAGCGCATTATTAAGGTCTACACGTACAGCATAGTTATTCAGCGCCGGACCGGGAGGCGCAACGATGTCAACCGGAAACCGTTGCTGCCAGTCGCAACTCCACCAGGCGTGGGCTGGTGCCGACATCGCACAAATCAGTAACAGAACAACACGACGTAACACGAACTCGCCCTCCGCACAGCGTAGTGCCGTTATTCTATGTTGCCCTGCTGGCGATTACACGCGGTACGTCACAAACGCCGAAGCGCGCACAGCCGCAGCTAATGGCGCCCGGTTAACCATCGCTGGACAGGATCTGCGCGCGATAATTCTCTAGACGACGATGGAACCACTCCGCTGCCGTTTCCGTAGCTTGGCCCGGGCACCGGATCAGGTACTCCTTGCCGGACCAGGAACTCTTGCTTGCGATGCGATCAATGAACTCTTCAGTGGTATCGAAGTAGCGCTTGCCGCGCCTGCGTTTCATTTGCAGGTGATCCGTCGCATCGCTGGCCGAATGCTCTTTGCCGTTACGCACGAAAATGCAATCGCTGGTGGCTACTTCAGCCAGTAGGAAATCGATTTCATTATCCATACTCGGGCCGGCCGCGCTCACAGCCTGCGCCTGCACAATCAGCAAGAGGACAAATAGAATGTGTACTCCCAAATACTGGTGTTTCGAAGCATCCGGGATGCGCGAACGCAAACGACAATCGAGACCCATAGCGCCGCCCTTCACATGCTTAAGGTGACCGACAACGGATTATGGTCAGACGACGTTACCCGGCTTGAAACGCTGCTGCTCGCGGACAAGCCGCGCACATAGATGTGATCCAGAGGGAAACCAAACATACGTGTCCGATTATCGTCACTGAACTGCAGCGGCAATAGATCAAGTTCTTCTGCCATGGCATCAACCGTCGACATTCTACCGCGGCGCCACGTATTGAGATCTCCTGACAGGATTATCGGCCCCCGATGGCCGTGTAACACCGCCGCAATCTGGCTGAATTGCTTCCTGTAAGTACCCAGACCGAAGGAAAAATTCACGGCGTGCACGTTCACGACCAGCAGCGTTTCATCGCTGCCGTCTATTGCAAACTGCGTAATACTGGTTGCCTTGGGTGTACGCAGAATAGGCTCCACATTTGTAAAGCTGCAACGCGCTAATGGCCGTGTACTTGAAAGAGTTAAGACGCCAGTGATTGAGTCGTTTGTCCGATAGCCCGGTGCGAAAGACCAATACGGGACCGTTGGCAGATCATTCACTGTGTCAACGCGTAATGATGCTTCCTGCAACAAGATCAGATCACGATCGCTCGTAAGACGGCTGTAATCGTCGCGCCAGTTCGGAATGCTTTTCTTTTTCATATTCCAGCTAACGAGCCGGATATTTTCTGCGTCAAGACCCGGGCGCGAATCTACAGGTGCGGTCTCAAGCAGTAATCGACAGGATTCTATTTCGCGACTTTGCGCCGCCGGCGAACTTAAACCGTTTGCCAGGTCAATCGTGTCCGGTGCAACCTGCCCCGTCGCACAAGCCGCCAGCGCGATAGCTGCCGCAACCAGCCCTGAACCGTTAAGTGCTTTAGTTACTCGCATTGCCAAGCGCAATTGAACCGGAATCAGTTATGCGAATTGCTGGCTGAAAAGTACCAACGTCCAGTTTTGCCTTAAACGTGTAATCAAAGGAGTCCTTGTTGTCGGCGAGCATCCCCTGAAACAGGCGTATGCCGGCAAACAGGTTGGCGGCAGCAGTGACCGTAAGCTGGCCGGTGCCATACGCTTCGATCACCGGGAGATTATTGCCGACGCCCTTGATCAAATCATGCCCGTCCAGACTGATCGTATACGATATGCCCGCCAGCTTGAGCGGCTGACTGTTCGGATTGATCACCTCAAGACCAATTTCAAAGTTTGGCAGCGCGCCCTCTGAAGGCAGAGTACGAAAAGAGCTGACAGTCACCGTTGGTGTTTCAAAACCCGGCCGCATGGCGGCGCATGCCTGTAAGGCAAGAAGCACGCAAAAAGCTCCTACGATTCGAACGGTCGAACTCATACAGTCGATCCTCAGAAGACATGGCCGGCGCAGCAAGTGCTCGGCACGAAATGGCGGGGCCACGAGTATAGCCTGATACCGGCCCGGGTAAACAAACGCGCAAAAGGGCCGCCTTGCCCCGCCAGCGCAACAGGGGCATATTCGATCAGGCAAACCCAATGTATGCGAGGACACGAGATGGCCAAGCGACGAAAAAATGCCGAGCCGAATACGGTAGAGGTAGATGACGAGTTGCCGGAATACGCATCCCCGCCCTGCTATCGACACGAAATTGACCCGGCTTACTTCGGCGAATCGGATGAGCACCCAGCGGCAGAGCCGTCCGACCCGGCTGAAGAATCCGATCCTTGAGTATTTCAGAGGGCTGCTCAGGCTGCCAGAATACACAACGACCCTGTTGATCAGCATGAAAATTGTGCAATCGCACTGATTTTTGCCGCTCCTCGTCACTTGCACGGGCGTCGCCGTGCCACTACATTGAGCTTCCTCCCGGCACCTCACCTGGGAACACCCACCAATATGGAGTTTAATAATGGGCTTGCTAGATGCGATTATGAAAAACCCTCAAATGCTTGGCGATGTCGCAAAATTTGCGTCAGAGAATCCACAAATAGCCAAAGCTGCAATGGAAATGCTGAGTTCAAGCAAGGGTTCGGGTGGCGGACTGGCGGACATCGTCGGCTCACTGCAGTCCGGCGGTCTTGGCGACGTAGTGTCTTCGTGGATAGGCAACGGCGACAACCAGGCAGTGGATCCGGGGAAACTCGCGGATGCCCTGGGTTCTGACAAGATCGCCGAATTCGCAAACAAGGCCGGTGTCAGCGGCAGTGAAGCCAGCACTTTACTCGCAGGCTTCTTGCCATCAATAGTCGACAAGTTAAGTCCGAAAGGGGACCTGCCGGATGCAGGTGGTCTCGACGACATGATTGGCGGTTTGCTGGGAAGCCTCGGCCGCTAGCACAGAATAAGTCGCTGTAAGAAGTGCCAGAGAAGCCAGGCGATTGCCTGGTTTTTTTGTGCCTAATGACTTTTTGCATTGTCAGCCGACCTTATAACCAAAAGCGCTGCTACGCACGAATTCCTGTGGTAAATAGCCAACGACTATTTCAATTGTCCTGCGCAACCTCCTAGCATTATTGACTTTATTATTGTTGTTGCTACGCAACACCTATCTAAGCTCAAGGAGGGTCGCCTCATGGACCGCCGAATATTTCGCAAGCCAACACTGGCTATAAGCATGGTTCTGGCTTGCAGTTCACCCACTGCGCTTGCGCAAACAGACACCGAAGACGCGCCGCTCGAAGAAATCATTGTTACGAGTTCGCGAATTCAGAAACCCGATTACGCTTATTCAAACCCGGTGGTTTCACTGGACGCCGAGGCCATCGCCATGTCTGGCGCAACCAATATCACCGACTTTCTGAAGGAGCTGCCCGCACTGACCGGCTCACTGGATGCCAACGATGCGGCTGGCTCAAATGCGTTCATCGGCGGTACCGGCCTCAGTCTGCTCGACCTGCGTAATCTCGGCATCGACCGAACCCTGGTGCTTGTAGACGGTCGCCGCCATGTTGCTGCACTGCCAGGCTCAGCCGCCGTCGATGTGGACACGATCCCCATGGAGCTGATTGAACGCGTCGAAGTCATGACAGGCGGTGCCTCCGCTATCTACGGTGCCGACGGAGTTTCCGGCGTAGTGAACTTTATTCTGAAAAACGATTTCGAAGGGATCCGCTTTCGCAGCCGCCTGGGCCAGTCCGGGAAATCCGATTCAGATAACCAGCGTTTCAGCATTCTTGCCGGCAAGAATTTCCTCAATGGCCGTGCAAACCTGACCGGCTCACTCGAATTTAACAGCGACGAGCGGCTGCACGCCGACGACCGGGATTTCGCTGGCGGCGGCGCACGGCAAATTTTCGTCCGTAACCCGGCCGAGCTCGGCGGTGACGATCCTGATGTGCCGGACCGTATAGTACTTGGCGATATACGCTACTTTGACAGCTCTATTGCGGGCGCCGTCGATACGGACTTCGACTTTGTAAACGACTACAACGGCGATGACACGCCCTGGGATAGCGGCACTATCCCGTTTATTGCACCGTTCCTGCAGCAGGGCGGCGACGGCACGCCACTTGATTCCTACATCGGTGACCTGTTGCCTGAAGATAAGCGCTACACGGCAAACCTATATGGCCGATTCGACATCAACGACAAGGCAAGTGCATTCGCGGAAGCCAAGTTCTCCCGCACCGAGGCCTATTCTGAGTCGCAACCGACTTTCGACTTCTTCCTCTGGCTCGAGGGTGACTACGCCTACACGCCAACGAATATCGCTGCTGCAACCGCGGGCGGACCGTTTCTCGTGTCGCGTGATCACTTCGACCTCGGTGTGCGTGGCGAAGACATTACGCGCGACACGATCAGAACTGTGGTCGGCCTTGAAGGCGACCTGACAAACAACCTGCGCTACGAAGTCTCCTACGTTTACGGAGAAACCGAAGTCGACAATCACATTACGAACAATCGCTACCAGGACCGCTTCGCCGCGGCACTGGACGCGGTGGTTGATCCTGCGACTGGCAGCATCGTGTGTCGATCCAACCTGGACCCGAATGCCGTTCCGGAAAACCTTGACTGGCAAGGCTGGGGGGCCGACTACACGCCTACGGCCGGTTGGGCCGGATCGTTCACGCCGGGTCCGAACAGTGGTTGCGTACCCATCAACATCCTCGGCGAGAACGCGGTTTCGCAAGCCGCGGCCGACTGGATCATGACAGAGAGCCTGTCGCAGTCAAAACTCACGCAAAACGTTTTCCAGGCCTACCTGTCGGGTAACGCGACCGGCTGGCTCGACTTGCCGGCAGGTCCCGTGGGCTACGCGGCAGGCCTCGAATGGCGCGAGGAAAAAAGCCGCAGCAATCCGGCCGTTGAAGATCAGCTCGGTTTGACCTTTGGCAACGTACTCAGCCCTGAACGCGGCGACTACGAGGTCAAGGAAGCGTTTGCCGAGATAGATGTCCCTGTGTTGCTCGACAAACGATTTGCGGACGTCCTCTCAATCGATGCCGCAGCGCGCTTTTCTGACTACTCGACAATAGGCAATGCCACAACCTGGAAGGCCGGTGTCGTGTGGGCTCCCATTGAAGACATCACCTTCCGTGCGACAGTCGCCGAGGCAACCCGGGCTCCAAACATTGGTGAGCTTTTTGATCCGGGTGGCCAGACGTTCCAGTTCATTGACGACCCCTGCGATATCACGCTGGTGGACAATGGCACCGAGTTTCGCGAAGCCAATTGCAATGCCCTGCTAACCGGACTGGGCGCCGACCCGGCAACCTACGTTGATCCAAACTCTGCCTCTATTGCCGGCACGTTGCGCGGCAATGAGAACCTGACTGAAGAAGTGGCCGATACGACCACGGTTGGCATCATCCTGCGACCGCGCTTTGCCGAGAACCTGACGATCGCTGTCGACTGGTACGACATCCAGCTCGACAATGCCGTCAACACGGCGCTTCCGCAGGTTTCTGCCGACCTGTGCGTTGACCTGCCCACGCTGGATAACCAGTTTTGTGGACTCGTAGAGCGCGAAGCAGGTACTGGCGGCATCGTTAACTTTACGCAGCAACCCGTGAACGTAGCGAGCTTCCGGACGGAGGGTTTCGACTTCACGATCAACTACCTGCTCGACCCGGCAAACCTCGGCCTGCAGTCCGACATTGGTCTGTTCAACTTCCGGCTGATCGGCAACAAGCTCGAAAAACTGACCTTCGTCAACCTGCCAGGTGCAGAACCTGATTCGGACCTTGGCGAATCGGACCCGGGCAACGGCTTTCAGGCGCCTGAGTTTCAGTTCCTGTTCAACGTGACCTGGGAACGCGGTCCGCTCGCGGCGAGTTACGGGCTCAATTACTTCGACGAGACCCAGCGTTACACGATAGAAACGCGCGAGAATAATCCCGATATCGCAGAGGAACGCTTCCTCGACTACAGTGCGCGCGTTGTGCAGGACATACAACTTCGCTACACGCTGAATGATTCCTGGTCGTTCTTCGGCGGCGTGAACAACCTTGAGGACAACAAGCCAGATATTGGCGAAGTCTTCTTCCCGGTCAGCGCCGTCGGCCGCTACTTCTACGTCGGCCTGAACTACGACGCCTTCTAGACGGCTAGGCGCCGCAACCAGTCAGGGCCAGACCTCGCTTCGGGGTCTGGCCCTTTTTTGTTGCAGCCCGCTTAGACGCTATACTTGACTGGCACGCTGCACTGCTCCCACTATTAGCGTCGGCAGCTTCGTCGACCACGCAGCTTTTCCGCAACAAACAAGAAGAAATTCAATGGCCAATAATACTGACGCATCCACTTCCGGATTTACGGTTCTAAGCTTCGTGTGGCGTCTGATTGCAGCACTCATACTTGTTCTGGCGACATTTAATCCAAGTGGCTACTCCGCCTACCACTGGATATCCGGTGCCATCCGAGCAGACGCGTTTGGTCCATTGCACTTGCTGGTGATTGGTGTGTTGCTCGCTGGCTGGGTTGTATTCTGGCTCGCGACCTGGCGCGCATTGAATACGCTCGGCGTTATTCTGGCAGGCGTCATTCTCGGTGCCCTGATCTGGCTGCTCATCGACCTTGGAATCATGCACGCCGAAACCGTCTCTGCGATGACCTGGATTGCCCTTGTATGCCTGGCGGTGATTCTCGCCATTGGGGTGTCGTGGTCACACATTTCCCGACGGCTCACAGGCCAACTCAATGTCGAGGACGTCGACGACTGACGCTCGCAGGAAAAACCGCTTGGCCAGGCTTTTCCCGTATCAGACCCGCGTGCAATTGTGCTGCACGCCACCGATCTCCAGTAAAGCCTCATCCCCCTTGTTCCAGAATAGAATACCTTCCCCGGCATAACGTGCGCCCGATGCGGCACGTTCCTGCTGCAGAACTCGCTTGCCATCTGGCAGCAACAGGCTGATCGACTCGGGTCCGGTAAACTCAAGACTGACCATCAATGCCTCGCCGCACTCAAAGCGTATAGCGGCCGCGTTAGCCTCTCCCGCCGGCCTGCTCTTTGCGTTTTCTCGCGCAGGCTCCATGCGCACAGCACGAATACGCTCCTTGCCATCCGCGTCGCGCAATCTCAGAAACTGTTCGTCAGCGGAAAAACTCACACTCTCCTGCAATGCAGTCAGAAAACGTTGCTCCTGTGCATTTAGCGCCGGCACGCATGCCATTCTGGTGCTGCCAAGACCCGTAATGCTGATCCCGTCCGCAGTGACAGTCATCGTCCCGATGTAGCGATTGCAACCGGCCGATCCATTGATATTGCCCGGCGCAGGAATTTCGATCGTGACATTTGAGCGATCGACAATGCCGCCCGCGTCTATATCCTCGACTTGCCACGCCGTGCCAACAAGATCCACCGACGCTGGCATGGCTTCGGCCACCGGGGCCGACTCATCGGTACAGGCGGCACTGGCCAACATGACAAAGCCTGACAACAAGCCGGTTGAGGCCCTTGCTCGACGCGCAAGCCGCGTTACCACTCTGACGACCATGTCGCCAATAGTGTGGCTACTGTTTTTTCCGATCATGCATTTGCTCCTGCGCGAATTGCAGTTAACAGGTTATCACCACAGGCATGATTATCGCCTGTGTTGCTCAACTAGTCTGAGCCGGCTTGCATAGACAATATCTCAAGCCGCGTGTCCTGCAGTTCATCCCGCCACGTTGGGCTCAGGTCCGGCTCGGCAAGTGCCGCATCGAGTTCGCCGAGCGCCTCACTAACGTGCCCTGACGCGGCCAGAACGTAAGCCAGGTTGTTGCGCGCACCCCAGTGGGATGAGTCCAGCCGCAACACTGCCCGGTAGCTGAGTTCCGCTGCACCTGGATCGCCGAGCGAGAAAGCGGTGTTGGCAAGGCCGAAGAGCGGCGTGGTCGTGTCTGGCCAGTGCTGAGCAGCCGCCTGCCAGCCGAGCTGCGCCGCTTGCAGATGGCCTGTCTCCTCCAGCGCCGCAATGGCCGAAAAATAACGTTCGCGATCCGGATTGGCCGGTAGTTGGTCCGGCGCCAGTGCCGTCATGCTCCAGAAGCCCGCGCGTTGCCAGGTCTTGAGAAAAACAGGGATCGGCGTTTCGCGTTCTTTGTCCAGCCCGGACCGCAGCCTGACGACCTTTTCCACCGGGTCCACCGCGTAAACCACCGCATAGTGCCAGCGCGGAAACCAGCTCGTGCCGAGGTTCTGCAATACCAGCACAGGGCGTTGCTGCTGCAACTCGGCAACGATAGCCGCGAGCGATGCATCCAGCACATACGGGACCCGCTCGTAAGCTCGCGTCGCCGCGATCAATTCGGCCTGTAAGCTGCCTTGCCTGGCAGGCAAGTAAACGCGTTCTACGAGTTCGTCGAGACTCGTATCGACCCCGCTGTAGTCGAGCACGGTCATCAACGCCGCAGGACCGCACTGGAAGCGCTCCTGCGGATAGAATGGCGTTGCCGGGACCTGCACCGCGGACGCAAGGTCGCCGACACCGTGCTGGGGAGAGACCGCACAGGCGGTCACCGTCGATGCCGCAACCAGCGCCAGTAATCGCGGCCAGAATGCCACTGCGGCGGCCGTCACATTCGTATCAATCGCGCCCGGCTTCCACCTAGAAAGATTTGAAGATATCGGTAACGCCGACCAGCTCAAGAATCATCAGGACCAGAAACACGGCACCGACCAACGCGAGTGCATCGCCACCCGCCACCTGGTCGCTGACCCGGTCGTGCAAATCAGCGACTTCCTGATCGGTCAGGTTAGCCAGCCGTGCTGTGACGAATTCCGGTGCAACACCCAGCGCCTCCAGTTCCGCAGCCACATCAGCGCGCGCCAAAAAGCCGCTGAGCTCGAGCAATTTTTCCTGACGGGCCTCAGCATCGACGACCTGCTGGGTGCCGACAAAGCCTGCATGCGACGCCTGGACAAAGCCCAGACTGATCAATGCAAACGCAAAAGACTGAACGACGGCCATACGCAGATATCCTGCTGTTGCCCGATTCCTGTTCTGTGTTGCTGCTGTATTCCGTGCCTGCATAGCAATTCCTCGTATTGAATTTCGTTAGCTGAATTTTGATATTTGTCGTCTGCCAGTAAGCTTAGCCATCTCACGGCAAACTCGCTACATCCAGGCCAGATCACTCAATAAAAACAGCCCGGACGGTTATTATATTTAACATCAATAAAATTATATAAGCATTTGATATAAAACAGCTAATAGAGAAGTTCGATCAAATACTACACGCAAATCATCAACCCTGTTGCGCACTCCATTGCGCAAGACTGAGATCGTCGCGAACCAGCTTTTCCAGCAACGGCGCCGGTGACCAGTTTTCAGCGCCGAGCCGTTCGCGGAACTCACAAATACGGGCAAGGACATTCTTCAGGCCAACCGTATCGGCGTAATGCATCGGTCCGCCACGGTAGGCCGGAAACCCGTATCCATAGACGTAGACAACATCAATATCTGACGGGCGCTGCGCGATGCCCTCTTCAACAATACGCATGCCTTCATTGATCAGCGCGTAGATCAGACGATCCACGATCTCATCTGCACCAATCTCCCGGCGCTCTACATTGAGTGCCGCCGCTTCTTTTACGATCAACTCTTCGACCAGCGGATCGACCGTGTAGTCGCGGCTGCCCGCATCGTAGGTATAAAACCCGGCGCCGGACTTTTGCCCTAGCCGCCCCATTTCAACAAGCGCATCAGCCACCCGGTAGGCTTTCGGATCACCGCGCTCTTCCAACGCCAGGCCCTGGCGAGCCTTGTAGCCCACATCGAGGCCGGCAAGATCGAACACGCGCATTGGGCCCATTGCCATGCCCCATTGCTGCATGGCCGTATCAATTGCATCCGGCGTCGCCCCCTCAATCAGGCAAAGCTGCGCCTCGCGACCGTAGTGCTGCAACATGCGGTTGCCAATGAATCCATAACAAACACCCGCCACAACCGGCACTTTGCGAATCCTGCGCGCAAGTGCCATGCAGGTTGCCAGCACATCGTCAGCGGTCTTGTCCGCGCGCACGACTTCCAGCAACTTCATGATGTGTGCCGGACTGAAAAAGTGCAGACCAATGACGTCCTCGGGTCGACCTGTCGCAGCCGCGATCTTGTTGACGTCCTGGTAAGAAGTGTTGGTCGCTAGAATGGCACCCGGTTTCGCGATGCCATCAAGCCGCCTGAATATGTCCTGCTTCAGCTCCAGGTTTTCGTACACGGCTTCGACGATCAGGTCCGCGTCGGCCAGGTCCGCATAATCGGTGGTACCGGTGATGCGCTCCCGCGTTGTGTTGGCATCCTGTTCGCTCATCTTGCCGCGCTTTACGCCGCCCGCGTAATTTCGAGCAATTGTATCGAGCCCCTTTTGCAGCGCTTCATTGTTCACTTCGAGCAGTCTTACGGCCATACCGGCATTGGCAAAATTCATTGCAATGCCACTGCCCATCGTGCCCGCACCGATAACGCCGACCTTCTGCACCTCTCTGTGCGGCGTATCCGAAGCCAGACCACGCACCTTGCCTGCTTCGCGCTCCGCGAAAAACATGTGCCGCAGCCCCGCTGACTGGGAGCTCGCAATGCATTCCATGAATGCTTTTCTCTCGGTCTCCATGCCGTCGGCAAAACTTAGCGTCACGGCTGCTTCAACGCAGTCAACGATTTTCTGCGGTGCAAGCTGGCCCCGTGCGCGCTGCGCGAGCTGCTTGCGGTACTCGGCAAAAATGGCCGAATCCGCCTCGGGAGCCGGCAACTCACTGCTGCGGCGAATGCCCGCCCCGGCAGCGACCAGTTTCTTCGCGTACTCGAAAGCCGCTTCGTGCAGGTCGGACGTGACAATCTCGTCGACCAGGCCGAGAACCTGTGCAGATTTGGCGTCGATAGGGGTACCACGGGTGATCAGGTCCAGCGCCGCCTTGACACCGACAATACGCGGTAAGCGCTGCGTGCCGCCGGCGCCCGGCAGTAATCCAAGCTTTACCTCCGGCAGGCCGACCTGGGCATCTTCCAGCGCGATGCGATAATGACTGGCAAGCGCGAGTTCGAAGCCGCCGCCGAGCGCAGTGCCGTGCAAAGCCGCCACTACCGGCACCTTTGCGGCTTCGATTTCTTCGAGCAGCCCGGGCAACCATGGATCCTTCGGTGGCTGGCCGAATTCCTTGATATCTGCGCCGGCCACGAATGTTCGGCCCGCGCACTGGATCACGATCGCCTCGCATGCGCCGGCAGTGGCTTCTCGGACAGCGTTCTGCAAACCCAGGCGCACAGCGTGCGAGAGTGCATTAACAGGCGGGTTATCAATCGTTACGAGGGCGATGTTATCGACAATTTCCAGTTGAACAGGCATCCGCTAGATTCCTTTGCTGTTGGAATATGGGCAAACAGCCGGTATGTTAGACGACACGGTCGCCTTGGTCATCAACTGTTAAGAGCTTATGTACTGGCAACTCATTGAACAGGCAGAAAAATACCTCAAGTCCCTGAACACCGGGGACAATATGGCTGAGCAACTTAAAAGGCTGCTGGCCGGCCTTATGGCCAGTGGCGAGGCCAATGCGGATGCTGCCTGCCGGCGCCTCAAGCTCAGCCGCAGAACGCTGCAGCGGCGCCTGAAAGCGGAGAGAACCAGTTTCCAGGAGGTGTTGCAGGAGGTTCGGGCTGACCTGGCCGTGCGCTACCTCAGCGACGCGCGCCTCAAGTCGCTGGAAGTGGCGATGCTGCTGGGCTACTCAAATTTCAGTTCGTTCACCACGGCGTTCAAGTCCTGGTACGACCTGCCCCCTGCCAAATACCGCGAACGCTTCCTGCGTATCGCCGATTTTTAACCGGCACCGCCAGCCGCGATTCCCTCATTTGCCCCTGCATTGCCCCGCCTTGGCTCCGGCCGGTCGACGATTGACAATTTAACGGCCAAACACACCTCGCAGCCGGATTTAGGCTAGAATTCGCGGCTCGCTGGAGGAGAAGCATTGATGCTCGAAAAGCTCGATTTTTATATTGATGGCAACTGGGTTGCGCCGGTAACACCGCGCACGCTCGATGTAATCAACCCGGCTACCGAAGAGGCCTACGGCCGGATCAGCATTGGCTCAGCCGCCGACGTAGACAAGGCGGTCGCTGCGGCGGTCCGCGCTTTTGCATCGTATTCGCAAACCAGCCGCGAAGAGCGCCTGGAGCTGCTGCAGGACATTCTCGCAGTTTACGAAAAGCGCCACGACGACATCGCCGAAGCGATCATGGATGAAATGGGTGCGCCCTGGGACCTTGCAAAGCATGCACAGGCGGCCAGCGGGCCTCAGCATATCAAGGCCGCGATTCGGGCACTGAAGAATTTTTCTTTTGCAGAAAAAATCGGTACGACACTTGTCGTTAAGGAACCCATCGGTGTTTGCGGCCTGATTACGCCATGGAACTGGCCGATCAACCAGATCGCCGTCAAGGTAGCTCCTGCCCTTGCAGCAGGCTGCACCATGGTGCTCAAGCCCAGCGAAATTGCGCCGTTTGACGCAATCATATTTGCTGAAGTCCTGCACGAAGCCGGGGTACCCGCGGGTGTGTTCAACCTGATCAACGGTGACGGCCCGGGCGTGGGCACGGCGCTGAGCCAGCACCCCGATATCGCGATGGTGTCGTTCACAGGGTCTACGCGCGCCGGAGTACTGGTCGCACAGAACGCCGCACCCTCAGTTAAACGCGTGGCGCAGGAACTCGGCGGCAAGTCTGCGAACATCATGCTGGACGACGCAGATTTTGAAAAGGAAGTCGCCGAAGGGGCAGCCGGTTGTTTTGACAATACCGGGCAATCCTGCGATGCCCCGACGCGCATGCTCGTACCGCGAGAGAAGATGGAACTGGCTGCGGAAATCGCCGCCAAAGCGGCCGCGGAAACGAAAGTTGGTATGCCCCGCGACGCGGGTGTACAAATGGGCCCGGTGGTTTCTGAGGTGCAGTGGCAGAAGATCCAGGAGCTTATCCAGAAAGGTATCGATGAGGGCGCAACGCTGGTTGCGGGTGGCACCGGACGACCGGCTCATCTCGATAAAGGCTATTTTGTGAAACCAACCGTATTCACAAATGTCAGCAATGACATGACCATCGCACGAGAGGAAATCTTCGGCCCGGTTTTGTCCATTATTCCCTATGACAATGAAGATGACGCGATTCGGATCGCCAATGACACGCCTTATGGACTTTCGGGCTATGTGTCATCGTCGAACCTCGAGCGAGCACGGAAGGTCGCGGCACGTATGCGCACCGGCATGGTACATATCAACGGTGCCAGTCTCGATTCAATGGCTCCGTTTGGTGGTTTCAAGCAATCGGGCAATGGCCGGGAATGGGGCGCTCACGGAATGGAAGAGTTTCTCGAAACCAAATCAATCTATGGCTACGAGGAACGTAGTAAATGAAGACCGCTTTCACACTTATTGCCGTTTTGGCTCTGTCCGCCTGCTCCGGTGAGACCGGACTGCCCGACCCGACAGGTAAAGGCACCGTTCGTGCGATCAATGCAATACCCGCGTCGCAGGAAATTGCATTTCGCATTGAGGAACGTCTGCTGGAATCGATCAGCTACAAGAGCGGCAGTTCCGGCGTGCGCTATGACGATTTCGAGTATACGTTCAATTTCGACGCATCGTTTCTAGGCGAGACAAGCACGCGCCGTATCGCAAGCCTGGTGCAAAAAATTGACAATGAACGGGACTATACCTTTGTCGTCACGGGTGACATCGCAGCGCCGGACATAACGGTTTGGACAGGCGATGAACGGGCTTTCTCGGGTACAGAAACGGTATTTGAAGTTCGCTACGCACATCTTGCCGAGTCGCTCGGCCCGGTGGATATCTATCTCGCTGCTGAGGGCGTTGCCCCTGCTGCGGGGAACGCGGTGGCAACGCTCGACTATCTCGAAGTATTGCCGGCGATGGACGTGGAAGCAGATGAATACGTACTAACGATCACAAGCAGTGGCGATCCTGCGGACATCGTGTATCAAAGCAACACGATTAGTTATGTAGCCCAGCGCTCGTATATCGTGCCCGTGTTTACCGGCGATGAAATGGATGCAGCGCCTTATACCGTTCGCCTGATCCCCACCAGTGGAACACCGACAAGCCTGCCAGACGCACGCTTTGCGCCAACTGCACGTTTTATGCAAATGTCTGCCAGCCTTGCAGCGGCTGATATCTACGACGACGAAATGCTGACCAGCCTCGTGTTGGAGAACCAGTCGTATGGAGACATCAGTGACGATATCCCGATTGCGGCAACGACCACTACCTTCAGCTATACGCCGACCGGCAATACGGGTGCCGTGCTATTCGAGGATACTATCGTAGCTGTTTCGGGTTCGCACTATAACTTCATCGTCACAGGTGACGACAGCGATCGGGACGCACTGGTCTATGCACCCGACAGACGCGCAGTCTCTTCCTACGCGAAGCTGAGTTTCGTGCACGTATCGAAGAATCACGAGATTCTGGATGTCTACATCGTGGACTCCGGTGCAGGCATCGACGACGCCAGCCCAATCTTTATTCTGCCGTACAGAGGCACATCGAATGGATTGCCGCTCGCGGCGGGCACTTACGACCTCTACATCACAGCCAATGCGGACCAAACGATTCTCGCCGGTCCGGTCGAATTGAACCTGGCGCTGGGTGATGTTGTAGAAAGCCTGCTGGTGGACGCAGTAGATCCGGCGATTGCCGAAATCAGAATCGTTCCTCAGCCGTAGCCGCAGCAACGAACGCGGCCCGATCGTTAGCCGCTTCGTCTTCGGTATGGTTCTTCGCATCGTACATTGCTGCGTCAGCCACGCTGATTAGATGCCACAGCTCTTCACCGTGCTGTGGCATCAACGCGATGCCTACGCTTGCCGCACAGTGAATTTCCTCGCCCTGGATGATATAGGCCTCGGACGCCGTTTTGACGAGCCGACTGGCGATGTGATTGGCGTCTTCCACTGAAACACCGGGCAACACAATCGAGAACTCGTCACCGCCGAGTCGTCCAAGTACGTCTTCAGGCCGCAGGCAAAACTCCAGACGGTGACCAAATGCTTTTAACAGTGCATCGCCCGCCTGGTGCCCGAATCGATCATTAATCGCTTTGAACTGATTGAGGTCCAGGTAAAGAACCGCTCCCTGCGACGTAGCACGGATACAACTGACCGCTTCTTTCTCAAAACCACGCCTGTTCAGTACCCCCGTCAAGGGATCGCGCAGCGCGTCGGCAAGCATCTTGTTTTCGTTTTGCTTGCGCTGCGTGATATCGATCAGCGTAACCGAGAAGTCCTGACCAACCGGTTCGCCGACAATGCGTAACCAGCTATCGGGCTCCGTACCCACGGCGGAAGTTTCGAAACTAACTGGCGAGCCTGCCTTCCTTTCATCCAGGAAGTGCTGCTGTAATTTTTGCGGTTCGATCTGTGTCAGCTCATCAAGCCGCGTTCCTACAAGGCTCTCACCGTCGGTGCTCAGGTGTGTCTCGGCTGCCTTGTTTGCAAAGACGCAGCGGAACGTACCCTCCTCTCCGCTTGCATCCAATGCAAAGCGCAATATGCCGTTCGAGGAGGTTTCGATCAGCGTACGAATCAGGTGTTCACTATCGGCCAATTGCCTCAGCGCCTTGCGCCTTTCTGTAACATCACGACAAACTACAACGGTTCCCTGGCGTTTGCCTTTGGCATCGAGCAAGGGCGCGACACTAACTTCGTAGGTTGTGTTCGTGTCCAGTTCCAGTGTTTGCGTCATGTCAAGGTCACCGGACTGCTCGAGGACTGCTCGAGCGCGCGGCACATCCTCCCACAGCTTGCAACCGAGCAACTCATTCTCGCCCTTCTTAAGCATTTCCGTTGCCTTCCGATTGGCACAGATAACGCACTGGTCGTTGTCGAGCACAACGATCGGATCGCGCACATGATCAAACAGTGTTTGATAGGCAACCGGGCTGAAATCGTAGACACGCAAGGACACGCTCGCATGGGCAAAAACGGGCAGCAGTATCGTCAGCGACGTCGACAGGAACGGAAAGTCCGGCGGCCCCAAGCCAAGAAAGTTATTCGCAACACTTATCATGAACGGCAAGGTGGCGCAGATAATAAGTATCTTGATAGTGCGCCGGTGTGCCGGCGCAATGCTCGACATTCGCGCGGTCAGAGCAATGATGGAATAGGCAAACAGACCGTAAGTAAAAGGTCCATGAATTCGGCTAAACCAGAAATGCTCGTTCAGGTTCGTAAACCGCAGTCCACCCGCTGTTATCACGGTGTCCCAAATCATGTTGTGCAGCGCATTGGTGGCCGCGAGTACGGTGGTCATAACCGGAATCACTGACAACAACGCGACAACCATCGCCCCGGGCGGCCCGCCGGTGTACTGTCTGTATACTGAGTAGAAAGCGACGGGAATAAACCCGGCGGCCGCTAGCGACAGGGTGCGGCCGATGCCATACAGCTGCGGGTCCGCTGTTCCGTACCGCAATGAAGTGCCGGCTATCAAAATGCCAATCAGGAACAGGAAGATGCCAATAACGCTTTGCGGCGACGAACGTGACACATACGACGCCAGTCCGAGGTACACCGCGCTTACCGTGACGAAAACCGGCGGCAGAATCGAGTGCAGTAGATCCACCGTCAGACCGTCCCGGCCGAGGTTATGTCATTTCCGCTAAACATTGCGAGATTCTAAACGGGACACGGTCCGCAGAATGCGACCTGTGCCGCACTACTGGCCGCCAGTACGGCTTTCAGAGCGGGGTTCAGCCCAGGTTTGCGGCCGTATCCTTGATCAGGCGGTCAACAACGCCCTTCAGAGCCTCCTCCGGCTCTTTTCCGGCAATGATACTCTGCTCGTAAACGTCGAGCTGGGAATGGGCACTCGTTCCGCGTTGCGTAATGTCGCGCACCGCCAGGAGTTCTGCCGTGCACCCAAGCGCCTCGGCATCTTCGCTCACCAGTTCAATCATTTCGTCGATCAGGTCTGCAAACGGCACAACGGTGCCGCGCGCGAGATCGATGAGCCCTTCATCAAAGCTGTAGCGCATGGCACGCCATCGATTCTCACGTATCAGCATGGGCGTGTAGATACGCCAGCGCTGATTGCGTGTGCGCAGGCGATATAACATGCGCATCACACAAACGAGCAACGCCGCCAGGGCAATGGCATCATCGAGGCGTGTACAAACGTCCATGACACGCGTCTCAAGCGTTGGAAAACGAGCGCTGGGACGAAGGTCCCACCAAATTCGTGTGGAGTCTTCAATCAGGCCCGCGTCCATGAGTATATGAACATGGCGCTGATACTCGGCCCAACTTGCAAATCGTTCCGGCAAGCCTGTGCGCGGCAAAGCATCGAAAATTGTGAGGCGATAACTCTTCAGCCCGGTATCGCGCCCGCCCCAGAATGGTGATGAGCAGGACAATGCGAGTAAGTGCGGCAAGAAGTAGGACATCTGGTTCATCAGATCAATGCGCAGCTCATCGTCCGCAATACCCACATGCACGTGCATGCCGCATATTACGAGCCGGCGCGCCGCGCCCTGCATTTCGATGGTCAGCGCCTCGTAGCGGTCTTTCTGCGTGTGCTTTTGCTCTTTCCAGCTACTGAACGGGTGCGTTGAAGACGCGATCGGCGCGAGACCATGGTCTCCGGCAGTGTCGATGATAATCTTGCGCAGGCGCGCCAGATCTTCACGCGCCTCTGAGATGTTGCTACAAACGCGGGTGCCCACTTCTATCTGCGAACGCAAGAGTTCTGAGCTGACCTGCCCTTCCGCCTGCGCCTCGCATTCGTTTAAGAGGCTTTGTGGAGGGTCGACAACCAGGCTGCGCGTTTGCCGGTCAACAAGGAGATATTCTTCCTCGATCCCCAGGGTAAATTCCGGTTCATTTTTA
>JAUHZT010000153.1 GCA_030425905.1 Gammaproteobacteria bacterium | reverse complement strand
CACCCGAGATTGCCTGGGTCGGCAAAACCGAGCAGGAGATCAAGGAAAGTGGTCGTGCCTACAAGACCGGTTCTTTCCCGTTTGCCGCCAGCGGCCGTGCCAAAGCCATGGAACAAACCTCTGGCATGGTAAAGATTATTTCCGCCGTTGATGACGACGAGATTCTCGGCGTGCACATCGTTGGGCCGATGGCCGGCGAGTTGATTGCCGAAGCCGTTCTTGCGATGGAATTCTCAGCCAGTACCGAAGACATTCAGCGTACGATTCACGCCCATCCGAGCCTGGCCGAAGCCATGCACGAAGCGTCGCTTGCCGTGGATAACAAAGCGCTGAACTACCCGAACAAGAAGGCAGGGTAGCGATCTCGCGGCCTGCGCGTCCTGCCGCGTGGGCGGCAGCACGTGCGGGTGCTCATTCCGGGCGTTGCCCGCTATTTCTTTTTCCAGAAATCGGCGTTGCGGATGCCCAGCTTCTCCGGGTCGAAGGTGTACTTGCTTACGCCGGCCTTGCGCTGCGCCTCGTAATCTTTCAGTGCGCGCAACGCGGGTGAACCCATAAAAAACAGGATCAGGATGGCGAAGATGTTCAGCCAGGCCATCAGCCCGACGCCGATATCACCGAGGCCCCAGGCGAGACTCGCAGCGCGCACAGCACCGTAAAACACGGCACCCAGCATCGCTAACTTAAGTACTGTCAGTTCGTAGGGGACACGGAAGGTGCGACGGATATAGGCAACGTTGGTCTCTGCAATGTAGTAATAGGCCAGCAGCGTGGTGAATGCAAAGAAGAACAGGGCGCAGGCAACAAAGATCTTGCCAAAACCGCCGAGCACACTTTCAAGTGCATACTGTGTAAACGCCGGACTGTTTGCTTCAACGGCTGTGGCAAGAGAGCCTGCAAGTGCCTCCGTGCCGGTGCCAACGACGTAGTACTGGTTGGTAATCAGGATCATGAAAGCGGTTGCAGAGCAGACAAACAATGTGTCGACGTACACCGAGAATGCCTGCACGAGCCCTTGCTGCGCCGGGTGGTCGACCTCGCAGGCGGCGGCGGCATGCGGGCCAGTGCCCTGGCCCGCCTCGTTGGAATAGACGCCGCGCTTGACGCCCCAGCCCACGGCAGCACCGAAACCGGCCATCGGTGTCCAGATGTCCTTAAAAATCAGGCCGATAATTTCAGGCAGGTCGCCAATGTGCAGAATGATAATGGTCAGCGCCATCAGGATGTAAGCAAGTGCCATGAAGGGCACAACGACCTGCGTGAAGTGTGCAATTCGCTTCACGCCGCCGAAAATGATGATGCCGAGAAATGTAACGGCGATACACGCCGTGATGAGTTTGGTGATGCTTACGTCACCCAGAAATGTCTGCAATGTGCCACCGGCACCGAAAGCGAGTTCGGCGGCGTTACCGATACTGTTGGACTGCACGGTCGGTAACAAGAGACCCGTAGCCAGGATCGTCGCGATGGCGAAAATCCATGCGTACCACTTTTGGCCCATCGCCTTTTCTATGTAGTAGGCCGGACCGCCACGAAACTGGCCTTCATCGACTTCCTTGTAGATTTGGCCGAGTGCTGCTTCGATGTAGGCAGTGGACGCGCCCAGGAACGCCACAACCCACATCCAGAAGATGGCGCTCGGGCCGCCGAATGCGATCGCCGCGGCAACACCTGCAATATTGCCTGTACCGACGCGTCCCGAGAGTGACACGGCCAGGGCCTGGAACGAAGAAATGCCGCGCTCGGATTCTTTACCTACCCGCAGGAGCCGAATCATTTCGCCAAACAGTCGTACCTGGACAAAGCGCGTCTGTATCGAATAAAAAAGACCGGCACCCAGGCAAAGGCCGATCAGCCAGTTACTCCAGATGTACCCGTTGATCGTTGATACGATTTCCTGCATGAGATCCCCGCAACTGCATTAAATTGGCGTCAGGGATAGTACTACGACCGGCGGGTTACCGATACGACGTTGGGCACCTGCTCAATGCGGGATATCGTGGTACTGAGGGTCGGCAGGTCCTTGATTTCAATGCTAAGCGTCATAACAACGTGCTGGTCCTGCCGGTCGACGCGACTGTTGATGTCGATGATATTGGCTTTTTCGTCTGACAATACGAGCGAGATATCCCGCAGCAGCCCATTGCGATCGAATGCGCGCACTGTCAGGTCGACAGGGTAGCTTGCCGTACCCGATTCACCCCAGTCGACCTCAATGACGCGTTCAGGATAGCGACGTCGCAGGCCTAGGTAGTTGCCGCAGTCCTGACGATGGATGGTGACGCCGCGACCCTGTGTGATGTAACCGACGATAGCTTCCGGGGGTACCGGCCGGCAGCATCGGGCAAAGTTACACAGCAGGTCGCCGACCCCGCTGACGGAGACACCGTCGGGCTTGTTCTCAGCCGGGCGGGCGCGCCTGGGGCGTACCGGGGCCTGGGTATTCTTGCCGGACATTTGTTGTACGGCGGTTGCGATGGACGCCGATGTCAGGTCCCCGGCGCCGAGCAATACACACAGGGTTTCTGTGTCTTTTTGCTTCAATTGCCGGGCAATTGCGTCGGTTGGCGTATCCCTTACGGCCAGTCGTGACAGTTCGCGGTCCAGTATTTCCCGACCCTGGCGCAGATGCTGCTCACGGTCCTGCAGCCGAAACCAGTTACGCACCTTGGCGCGTGATCGCGGGCTCGCCAGGTAGCCGAGCCGCGGACTCAGCCAGTCGCGACTCGGTTGCGGCTGGCTGCCCGTAATGATCTCCACGTGATCGCCATTCTTGATCTTGGTTGTGAGTGGCACGATCCGCCCGTCGATCTTGGCGCCCCGGCAGCGATGACCGATCTGGGTGTGCACGTAGTAGGCGAAATCGAGCGGGGTCGCGCCGCTCGGTAGTTCGACCACGTCACCTTTGGGGCTCAGTGCATAGACGCGATCCTCGAATACATCGTCGCGAATCTGGTCGAGCAGATCGCTGCCATCGCTGGAAGGTTCGAGAAGCTGGCGCAGGAAGCGAATCTTGTGATCGAAGGCATCAGGTGCGCCGCCGCCTTCTTTATACCGCCAGTGTGCCGCGATACCGAGTTCGGCTTGCTGGTGCATCTCGAACGAGCGAATCTGCACCTCGAAAGCCTTGCCCTGCGGGCCTACGACGGCTGTATGCAGCGAGCGGTAGTCGTTGTCTTTCGGGTTTGCAATGTAGTCATCGAACTCGCCGGGCAGGTATGACCAGAGGTTGTGCACGATCCCGAGCGCAGCGTAGCAGTCTGTTACGTCGTCCACGAGGATGCGGACGGCACGAATATCGAACAAGGCATCGAGACCGCGTTGCTTGCGCTGCATCTTCCGCCAGATACTGTAGATATGCTTTGGCCGGCCCGAAATTTCGTTGTGTATCCCGGCCTTGTCGAGCTCGGCGCGCAAATGCTCCTTGATCGAGTCAATGAACTGTTCGCGTTCAGCGCGTTTCTCCTGCAGTGCCCTGGCGATGGCACTGTAGGTTTCAGGTTCGAGATAGCGGAAGGCGAGGTCTTCGAGCTCCCATTTGAGTTGCCAGACACCCAGCCGGTTGGCCAGTGCGGCGTATATTTCACGCGTCTCGATCGCCAGTGAGCGTTGTTGTTCGGTGCCTGCGTCCTTGGCCTGGCGCAAACGGTAGAGTTGTTCTGCGATGCGTGCGAGTACGAGTCGCACATCAGACACGACTGCCAGCAGCATTTTTCTGAGTGCTTCCGACTGCTGGACGGCGAGTGCTTCGCCGGGTTGCCAGTTCGCCGGGAGGCTGAATTCGCTCAACTGCATCAATTCATGTGTTAGTTTATATAACTCTGATAAGTCTCTGTCTAGAAAGTCTTTTTCACTAATGAGAGACCGCCTCAATAGCGGGCAGAGGCGAACGGCTTGCAGCACGTCATCAGGCAGTCCCAGGGTTTTTACGATGTCGGCGATGCACGAACCTTCGTCGATGGCAGCTGCCACCGCCGGCGACGGTGGCAGTGCGGCCAGTAGCTGCCTGATGCCATTTTGCGTCGCGGACGACAATGAGGTCGCTCTCGTGTTTTTGCTTTCGCTGACTACCAACGTCGGTCTCTGCAATCCAGTGCCTGATCTGACAATAACCGTTATCATACCCACTGTTTCCGGCGCTGTGATCCAGCCGGGAGTCAGCTTGGGGCAAACGGCAAGCTTTTTGCCGGTTTTAGGTAAGTAGCATGGGTCATTGTTCAGGCGCCGGCATTCAGCCGTGCGTCATCTCGTTTTTGGTAATGGATTTGGCAGGAAAGCATGGCAGGACATAGCAAGTGGGCGAACATTCAGCATCGCAAAGGCGCCCAGGACAAGAAGCGAGGCAAGCTGTTCACGAAGCTTATTCGTGAAATCACCATTGCCGCGAAAATGGGCGGCGGCGATCTCGACGCGAATCCGCGTTTGCGCCTCGCCGTGGACAAGGCAAAGGCGCAGAGCATGCCCAAGGACAATATCGAACGGGCGATCAAGCGCGGCTCGGGCGATCTTGAAGGGTCGGACTACCAGGAGATGCGTTACGAAGGTTACGGGCCGGGCGGTACAGCGGTGATGGTCGATTGCCTGACCGACAACCGGAATCGAACGGTTGCCGACGTGCGGCACGCCTTCAGCAAGTTTGGTGGCAATCTCGGGGCCGACGGGTCTGTCAATTACCTGTTCAATCACGTCGGGCAATTGATGTTCTCGCCGGACAGCGACGAGGAAGCGATTATGGAGGCCGCCATTGAGGCCGGTGCTGAGGATGTCCTGGTGGATACGGACGGATCCATCGAAGTACTGACCGATCCGGCCGACTACGAATCGGTACTGAAAGCGATGCAGGCGGCCGGGCATACTCCCGACGAGTCGCAGCTAACCATGCGTGCGACGACGAGCGCCACGCTTGAGGTCAAGGAAGCCACTTCGATGGTAAAAATGCTGGAGTTGCTCGAAGACCTCGATGACGTGCAGAACGTTTATTCGAATGCCGATATTTCTGACGACGTGCTGGCACAGATTGAGTAACAGCCATTGTTGACTGAGCGAAAACGTATTCTGGGTATCGATCCGGGCTCGCGTCTGACGGGCTTCGGCATTCTCGATTTTACCGGGAATGAGGCAGCGTACGTTGCAAGTGGCACCGTGCGCAGTCTCGACGGCGATTTTCCCAGCCGCTTGCGGCAAATTTTCGAATCGGTTTCAGCCATTGTCGAGGATTATTCTCCCGATGTTGTCGCGATAGAGTCGGTTTTCATGCACAAGAATGCAGGCAGCGCCCTGAAACTGGGCCAGGCACGCTCGGCCGCGCTTTGTGCAACCTTTAGCCGAGCGGTAGAGGTTCACGAATACGCGCCACGCGAAATCAAGCTGGCTATTGTTGGTACCGGTTCGGCCAGTAAAGAGCAGGTGCAACACATGGTTGTCTCGCTGCTCAGCCTTAGTGCTGCGCCGGCACCGGACGCGGCGGACGCACTGGCGGCCGCGCTCTGCCACGGCCATCAGCGCCGTATGCAAAATCAGCTCGGCCCGCAGGCCGTGCTTGCCAACTGCGACAGCGGCAGATGATCGGCTCTCTCAGGGGTAGTCTCACGTTCAAGCAGGCACCGGTGGTGATCATCGAGTGCAACGGCGTCGGCTACGACGTGGAAACACCGATGTCGACGTTCTTCGAGTTGCCGGCACTTGGCGCTGAAGTGTTCCTGTTTACCCATCTGTTGGTGCGTGAGGACGCTCAGATTCTGTATGGCTTTGCGACTGATGCGGAGCGTGCGCTGTTTCGTTCGGTGCTGCGCGTTCGCGGTATCGGCGCAAAGATTGCGCTGGCGATTCTTTCAGCCATGAGCGTCAGTGATTTTGGCCGCTGTATTGAATACGAAGATACCGCCGCATTGTCGCGAATACCGGGTATCGGCAAGAAAACCGCCGAACGGCTTGTGATAGAAATGCGCGACCGTATCGACAAGTCCGCGACGGGCGGAAGTCCCGCTACACCAGCACCACAGGGGCCGAAGGCTGAGGCGGTTGATGCGCTCGTGGCGCTGGGCTACAAACCCGCCGAGGTGAACAAGCTGATTGCCAAACTCGATATCGAGGGCCAGTCGGCTGAAGATATCATTCGCCTCGCACTGCGAAGGTCGGTGAGCTGATGGCGAGCATTGAACATGATCGTCTGGCAAGTGCCGCACCGAAGTCGGAAGACCGCGCTTTCGATCGCGCGATCCGGCCCAAAAACCTGGTCGACTACGTTGGCCAGCCCGACGTCAAAAAGCAGATGGGCATTTTTATCGAGGCGGCACGCAAACGTAGCGAAGCGCTTGATCATGTACTGATTTTCGGCCCGCCGGGACTTGGCAAAACCACACTGGCACATATTGTGGCGAACGAGATGGGCGTAACGTTGCGTCAGACATCCGGCCCGGTGCTTGAACGTCCTGGTGACCTCGCAGCCATCCTGACCAATCTCGAACCGAACGATGTGTTGTTCGTCGACGAAATTCATCGCCTGAGCCCGGTTGTGGAAGAGGTGCTGTACCCGGCGATGGAAGATTTTCAGCTCGATATCATGATTGGTGAAGGGCCAGCGGCCCGTTCGATCAAACTCGATCTGCCGCCATTCACGCTGATCGGCGCCACTACGCGTGCCGGTCTGTTGACGTCGCCGTTGCGTGATCGATTCGGCATCGTACAGCGGCTTGAGTTTTACAGCGAACACGACCTCGAGTCGATAGCCCGCCGTTCCGCCGGCATTCTCAATCTCGAGGTTCAGGGCGACGGCGCACTGGAAATTG
>JAUHZT010000022.1 GCA_030425905.1 Gammaproteobacteria bacterium | reverse complement strand
CGGTTGCAAGGTGGCGCTCGATCTTGAGTTTGAGTTCGACAGTCGCGTGACCGACATGATCCTCGGACCCTTCTTCGAAGAGATATGCAATTCACTGGTGGATGCATTCACCCGGCGCGCCAGCGATATCTACGGTCCGGGCGGCAAATAGCAGGTGGAAAAACTCGCTGTCGAAGTGGTGTTTGCGCTGGAAGAGCGCCAGGCACTACTGGAGCTAAAAGTTGAACCGGGAGTCAGTGTCGCGCAGGTAATTGGCATGTCCGGCATCGCGGCCCAGTTTCCAGCGTTCGATTTCGATTCGCTTGAGGTTGGTATATGGGGACGAATAGTGTCGCGCGAGGACAGTGTGCGTCACGGTGACCGCATCGAAATCTATCGGCCGTTGCAAATGGATCCGCGCGACGCGCGCCGCCTGCGCGCAAGTGCTGGTCAGGGCAACTGACTAGAGATCAGGTGAGAGTTCCTGTTCCTTGATAATGTTGCTGACTTTATCGTCGGCAAAAAATACTGATACCCAGCGTTTGAAACCCGCATCCTTGCGGCCGACCTTCAGGTAGAAAACATAGTCCCAGCGATCCGCGTGAAACGGATCGTCGATCATCGGCGTACCGAGCAGAAACCGAACCTGATTGCGCGTCATGCCAATCTCGACCTGATCCAGGTCTTCCTGCTTAATCAGGTTGCCTTGCGAAATATTGGCGCGATAGACACAACCGGCGTTTGCGACGGTCACGATCAGCAAGAGAATGAGTGCAATTTTTTTCATGGAAGTCGTTGGACGGCCTGTAGCTGGGAATGTTCCGCGAGATCTTTGGCAGCGGCAGAGTAGTTCGGCAGCGCCTTCTAAGTCATAATACGCGCGCATCATACCGTCTTGGCTCGCGTCAGGATACCCGGAATCCAATCTTGAGGGACGCTCAATGGAGCAACGTAAGGAACTACGCAGAGCAGGTCTGAAAATCACATTGCCGCGGCTCAAGATCCTTGAAATCCTTGAAAATGACAAGCTGCGGCACATGAGTGCCGAAGATATCTACAAACAGCTCCTCGAGTCGAAAGAAGATATTGGGTTGGCAACGGTTTACCGTGTGCTGACACAGTTTGAGACCGCGGGGCTCGTTACGCGGCACAATTTCGAGGGTGGCCATTCGGTCTTCGAACTCGACGATGGCGAGCATCACGACCACATGGTGTGCGTTGAGTCAGGCGAGGTTGTCGAGTTCGTCAGTGAAGAGATCGAGCGTTTGCAGCACGAAATTGCCGCGAAACACGGCTACGAATTGCTCGACCACAGCCTCGTATTGTACGTGCGCAAGAAAAAAGCCTAGCCGGCTTTGATCTTCAGGCGCGCTTTTGTGGCGCGTCTGCCAGCATCTCGGCGGCGTGAGCCAGCGTTTTCTTGGTAATTTCAACACCGCCAAGCATGCGCGCAAGTTCTTCGATGCGTTCATCCTTGCCCAATACCTGCACATTGGTGCGCGTGGCTGTGCCATCACTCACCTTGGCAATGCGGTAGTGCTGGTTCGCGAGGCTCGCGACTTGCGGAAGATGCGTGACACACAGTACCTGCCGGGTCTTGCCGAGGTCGGCAAGTCGCCTGCCAACCATTTCGGCGACGCCACCACCGACGCCGCTGTCGACTTCGTCAAAAACCATCGTCGGAATATTGCTGCCATCGCTGGCGATCACCTGGATTGCCAGGCTCATGCGCGACAACTCGCCACCGGATGCCACTTTCGACAGTGGCTGCAGGTCCTGGCCGGGGTTTGCACTGATACGGAACTGGATGCTGTCGATGCCGTGTACGCGCGCATCATCGCCGGGCAGGCGCTCCACCGCCACGTCAAAACGGCCGCCTGGCATACCGAGGCTATGCATCGCCTCGCTGACCTGCTTGGCAAGTTTTTTTGCGGCTTTCTTGCGGCCCGCCGAGAGCGTGGCCGCCGCCGATTCGTAGCTGGTCCGGGCGCTGGCGGCGGCGCTTTCCAGCTCTTTACCACGTTCCGCCGCGTTCTCAAGGTCCGAGAGTTCATTCGCCAGGCGCTGTTGCAGGTCGGGCAACTGCGCCGCTTCCACCCGGTGTTTGCGCGCAATACTTTGTAAGGCATCCAGCCGTTCTTCAACAACGTCGCGGCGGCCCGGGTCCATGTCGATGTCATCGACGTAACTGCGCAATTGCGCGGCGGCTTCGCTGATCTGAATGCCGGCGCCTTCGAGAACCTGTAACACTGGCGCTAGCGACGGGTCGTAGTCGGTCAGTGCGTCAATAGCATGCGTTGCTTCCGCGACCAGGTTATTGGCATTGGCATCGTCACCGTCGAACAGAGCATTCATCGCCCGTGCAACACCTTCGACGAGGCGCCCGCTGTTCTGCAGCCGCTGCCGTTCTTCCAGCAGGTCTGTGGATTCACCGGCATGTGGATCAAGCGCATCGAGCTCCTGCAATTGAAATCGCAACAGGTCGAGCCGCGACGCTCGATCATTATCGGCACTAACTAACCGCTCGAGTGCTTGCTGAATTTCCTGCCAGCTTGCGTAGGCGGCCGCAACGTCGGCACGCTTTTTGTCCAGCCCGCCGAAAAAGTCGAGCAGCTCTCTTTGCACGGCGCTCTTGCCCAGCGACTGGTGGAAATGCTGGCCATGGATATCAACCAGAAACTCCCCGGCTGTTTTCAATTGCTGCACAGGTACCGCATTGCCGTTAATAAAGGCGCGGGAGCGACCATCGGCGCCTATGACTCGCCGTAGCAGGCAGGCGTCGTCCTCATCCAGCGAATTGTCTCTTAGCCAGGCCTGTATGCGCGGCAACGCGCTAATGTCGAACTCTGCGCTGAACTCCGCACGCTGCGCACCTTTGCGGACGAGCTGGGCGCTGCCGCGCTCGCCCAGTACCAGGCCCAGCGCATCAATGAGGATAGATTTGCCGGCGCCGGTCTCGCCGGTCAAAACGGTCATGCCACTGTCAAATTCGACCGCGATCCTGTCGACGATGGCGAAGTCGCGTACGCGCAGACTAACGAGCATTTTCGTCCTCTTCGTAGCGCAGGCGGCTGTCACGTCCCCAGAACAATTTGGAACGCAGGATGCCGTAAAAATCATAGCCGGGCGGGTGTATCAATGTGATCCGGTTCGGCGAGGCACTGATAAACAGTCGATCATCGGGCTGGATCTCGGAAATAGGGTGACCGTCAACGGTAATCTCGGCCTTGGTTCCGTCGCGTTCGAGCAGGCGAACCTCAATCGTTTTCTGCGCCGATATGACCACGGGTCGATCCGTCAATGTATGCGGGCACACTGGCACAACAACCAGCGCGTCGAGCTGTGGCTCAATGATCGGGCCACCGCAACTGAGCGCGTAGGCCGTTGAGCCTGTCGGGGTCGCAATGATCAGCCCGTCGCCTGCGTGCGTGTTTACGTAGGAATCAGCAATACGCGTTTCAAAGTCCACCATGCGGCCGGTTTCGACTCGCTGCAGCACAACGTCATTGAGCGCGACGGCAGTTTCGCTGCTGCCGTCGTTGCGACGCAGGACCGCTTGCAATTGCAGGCGGGAATCGCGCGCGTAGTTCCCGTTCAGCACATGATCCACGCTCGCGAGCATTTCATCTGGGCGCACATCCGCCAGAAAGCCGAGTCGCCCCCGGTTGATACCAAGCACCGGTACACTCCGGTCACTTGCAAGTCGCGCAGCATACAAAATTGTGCCGTCGCCACCGACAGCAATAACGAGGTCCGCATGATTGACGAGTTCGCTCTCATTGAGCCTGGTGACGTCACTGAAGTCGGGAGCCTCGCTGGCAACGAGTACGTCGACACCGCGTTCTGTCAAATGCTCAAGGAGGGCTCGCAGGGGCTCGTCGACACGCGGGTCGCCGTGGCGGCCGAGAACGGCGATTTTTTTGAACTCGTTGCTCATTTATGCAGTCTTTCCGGAGCCGGTCGGCGGGTCATTGAGGCCGCATTGTTGCAGACCCTTGACCGACCGCCAAGCGGTTGCTAGCTTGTGTCGTACCGTAGCACAGCAAGGTCTGACGCGATTCTGAGTGTTTCCCGCGAATGTCTGCAGAACCGATCACGTTAAAACCCAATGACCGCGCCCAGCACCTGCTGCGGGTGCTTATCCAGCGCTTTATCCGCGATGGGCAGCCGGTTGGCTCGCGCACGCTGTCCCGAGACTCGGGGATCGACCTCAGTCCGGCCACCATACGCAATGTGATGTCCGACCTGGAGGACATGGGGCTGGTCTCTGCGCCGCATACCAGTGCCGGTCGCGTTCCCACCCCCAAAGGTTACCGACTGTTTGTCGACACCCTGGTTCGTTACCGCGAGCCGAAGGGCGGCGACATGGAAAAGCTCAAGATGCAGCTTAGCGGGTCCGCCAACGACCCCGGAGGATTGGTGGGTGCCGTGTCGCGGATGCTCTCTGATGTAACCAGTCTTGCCGGCGTTGTATCCGTCCCTCGTGGCCAGCAGGCGGTCTTGCGGCAAATCGAATTCCTGCCCTTGTCCGATAACCGGATTCTGGCCATCCTGGTCATCAACGACCGCGAGGTGCAGAACCGGATATTGCACACCGACCGGGAATACTCGGAATCCGAGCTGACCCAGGCGGCAAACTTTATTAACGAGCAATATGCCGGACAGGCCATGCCGACGGTGCGTGATCGGCTGGTCGACGATCTCGAGCAACTGCGCGCGTCCATGAACCAGGCCATGGTCGATATCATCGCTGTTGCGCAAACGGCGATGGATCCACAGACCAATTCTGATTTTGTGCTTGCGGGCGAAACCAATCTGATGGACTTTGCGGAGCTATCGGACATCGAGACATTGCGCCGGCTGTTTGAAGCGTTTTCGAAGAAACAGCTTATTCTCGAGTTGCTGGATCGCAGTATTCACGCCAACGGTGTGCAGGTATTCATCGGGGAGGAGTCCGGCTACCGAATTCTCGACGATTGCAGTGTTGTTACGGCTCCCTACGAGCTTGAAGATGGCACCGTGGGCGTGCTCGGTGTTATTGGTCCAACCCGCATGGCCTATGATCGCGTTGTTCCCATTGTCGACGTGACGGCCCGGCTGCTGCGTTCTGCTCTCGGCCAGCGGCACTAGCGCTATATCCGTTCGGAAAACTTGATATTTCCGAACAGGCCCCCACAATCCCCTCAAATTCAGCGGGCCCGACGGGCCTGCAACTTGTTTTGACTGGAGTAGTAACGAATGAATGGCCAAGCTCGGCATCCTGACGACGACATCGAAGTCTCTGAAACTGGTGGCGCGGAGAGCGCCGATTCTGCTGAACCGGCTACAGAAGAACTCAGCCCGGAAGAAGCGCTGGCAGCGGCCGAGGCCAAGGTTGACGAATACCGGGACCAGTATTTGCGCGCTGCTGCCGAGACTGAAAATGTGCGCAAACGAGCGGCCCGGGACGTAGAAAATGCTCGCCGCTATGCACTGGAAAATTTCAGCCGGGACCTGCTGGCGGTTAAGGACAGCCTCGAGATGGGCATCCAGGCCGCCGAGAGTGCGGATGTCAGCGCACTGCTCGAGGGCAAGGAAGCAACCCTCAAACTGCTTGCCACAACCCTTGAGCGCTTCGGTATTACCGAACTGGATCCGGCTGGCGAGCCATTTGACCCGGAATTCCATGAGGCCATGTCGATGCAACCGTCGACAGACGCAGAGCCGGGCTCAGTAATTACCGTCGTTCAGAAGGGCTATTTGCTCAATGGGCGCCTGCTCAGGCCGGCGATGGTCGTTGTCGCGGCCGAGGCCGAAGCATCCTGAGGACGTGATTTCCAGTTTTTCGGAAAATTCGCTTGAAACATGCGCTGAAAGCCCCATTTATCAGCCAGTTTGAAGATTTAAGTCTTCGTATTTAATCGCAAAAGATTTTGGAGCACACACATGGGTAAAGTAATTGGTATCGACCTGGGTACCACCAACTCCTGCGTCGCAGTGATGGAGGGTGATACACCCAAGGTAATTGAAAATTCCGAGGGTGATCGAACCACGCCCTCGATTGTGGCATTCAGCAAGGACGATCAGGTCCTCGTTGGCCAGTCAGCGAAGCGACAGGCAGTGACGAACCCGACCAATACGCTGTTTGCGGTAAAGCGCCTTATCGGCCGTCGTTTTGAAGACGAGGTTGTACAGCGCGACATCGACATGGTGTCGTACAAGATCATCAAGGCCGACAACGGCGATGCGTGGGTAGAAGCGAATGGCAAAGCCATGGCGCCGCCAGAAATTTCGGCCCGCGTCCTGATGAAAATGAAGAAGACTGCTGAAGACTATCTTGGTGAGCCAGTCACCGAGGCGGTTGTAACTGTACCTGCGTACTTCAATGACTCGCAGCGCCAGGCCACCAAGGATGCCGGCAAGATTGCCGGACTTGACGTCAAGCGCATCATCAACGAGCCCACGGCAGCAGCGCTTGCCTACGGCATGGACAAGAAGCGCGGCGACAAGAAAATTGCTGTGTTCGACCTAGGTGGCGGTACGTTTGACGTGTCGATCATCGAAATTGCCGAGGTTGACGGTGAGCATCAGTTCGAGGTTCTCGCAACCAATGGCGATACATTCCTCGGTGGTGAAGACTTCGACCTGAAAATCATTCACTACCTCGCATCCGAGTTTGAGCATGACAGTGGTGTCGATATCAGCAAGGACCCGCTGGCGATGCAGCGCCTCAAGGAAGCAGCGGAAAAAGCCAAGATTGAGCTGAGTTCGCAGCAGCAGACTGAAGTGAATTTGCCGTACATCACGGCGGACGCAAGCGGTCCGAAGCACCTGAACATCAAGCTGACGCGCGCCAAACTCGAGTCGCTCGTGGGCGAGCTGATCGAACGGACAATGGGTCCGTGCAAAGTGGCGCTCAAGGACGCCGGCCTGAAAGTCAACGAGGTGGACGATGTCATTCTTGTTGGTGGCCAGACGCGTATGCCGAAAGTGTTTGAGGCTGTTCAGAACTTCTTTGGTAAGGAGCCTCGCCGTGACGTTAACCCTGACGAAGCCGTAGCGCTGGGCGCTGCTATTCAGGGTGGCGTGCTTGCAGGTGACGTTAAAGACGTCTTGCTGCTTGACGTTACACCGCTGTCGCTCGGTATCGAGACGCTGGGTGGCGTGATGACCAAGTTGATCGAGAAGAACACGACGATCCCGGCGAATGCAGAGCAGGTGTTTTCAACGGCAGACGACAACCAGACCGCTGTGACCATTCACGTGTTGCAGGGTGAACGCGAGCGTGCTCAGGATAACAAGTCCCTCGGTCGGTTCGACCTGTCGGACATCCCGCCAGCACCACGCGGGCTGCCGCAGATCGAGGTCAAATTTGATATCGATGCTAACGGCATTCTGAATGTCTCCGCCAAGGACAAGGCGACAGGCAAGAGCCAGAACATCGTGATCAAGGCGTCGAGCGGTCTGTCTGATGATGAGATCGAGAAGATGGTTGCCGATGCGGAAAGCCATGCCGAGGAAGATCGCAAGTTCCGCGAGCTGGTCGATGTGCGCAACCAGGCTGACGGCCTGATCCACGCGGCAGAAAAGACCCTGTCAGAGCTTGGTGAAAAGGCCTCGGCTGAGGAACGAATGGCCGTAGAGAATGCGGTATCTGACCTCAAGTCGGCACTCGACAGTGATGACAAGTCGGCGATCGAAACGAAATCTGCCGCACTGGCCGAAGCCTCTGGAGGGCTGGCGCAGAAGCTGTATGCTGAACAGCAGGCCGACGGTGCAGGTGCGGGCGAGAACGCCGCTGCCGATGCAGCCGACGATGTTGTCGATGCGGAATTCGAGGAAGTTGACGGCGACGACAAATCCAAACAGGCATAAGTTGCCTGTATATGAGTAGTATGACCCGCTAGCGGGCAAGGTCAGGGCGTCGTTTTCGGCGCCCGGGCTTTTTTTCTAAGGGCCTTGGGAAAGCATGGCAAAACGCGACTATTACGAAGTCTTGGGCGTCTCGAAGACGGCAACAGCTGCCGAAATCAAGAAAGCCTACCGCCGCCTGGCGATGAAGCATCATCCAGATCGCAACAAGGATGATGCGACAGCCGGTGAGCGCTTTAAGGAGGCCAAGGAAGCCTACGAGGTGCTGCACAACCAGGAAAAGCGTGCTGCCTATGACCAGTTCGGCCATGAAGGTTTGCGTGGTCGCGCCGGTGGCGCAGGCGGCTTCGGCGGTGCGGAAGGGTTTTCCGACATCTTTGGCGATGTGTTTGGCGATATTTTCGGCGGCGGTGGTGGACGCAGCCGCGGCGGTGCGAGCCAGATGTTTAGAGGTGCGGACCTTGGCTATGAGCTGAAGCTGGACCTCGAAACCGCCGTCACGGGAGACACGGTTACCATCGATGTGCCTACCCAGGTTACCTGTAAGACCTGCTCGGGCAGTGGCGCCAAGAAAGGCACAGAGCCTGTTACCTGTACAACCTGCGATGGCATCGGCCAGGTTCGTATGCAGCAGGGGTTTTTCTCAATTCAACAAACCTGCCCGGCGTGTAAAGGCGCGGGAACGGTCATTAACGATCCGTGCACGGATTGCCATGGGCGCGGTCGCGTGCAGAAGACCAAGACCTTGTCGGTCAAGGTGCCGGCGGGCGTTGACGATGGCGATCGTATTCGACTTAGTGGCGAGGGCGAGGCGGGGCGCAACGGCGGCCCGGCCGGAGACCTGTACGTCGAAATTCGAATACGCGAGCACAAGATTTTCACCCGTGAAGGTTCGGACTTGTCCTGCGAAATTCCGGTCAGTTTTGCCAGCGCGACGCTTGGCGGCGAGGTTGAACTGCCAACACTGAATGGTCATGTGTCGCTGAAAATTCCTGCAGGCACGCAGTCCGGCAAGGTATTTCGACTGCGCGGCAAGGGCGTCACTACCGTGCGTGACCCGCGCGTCGGCGACCTGTTCGCCCGTGTGGTTGTTGAGACGCCGGTTAATCTCTCTGACGAACAAAAAGACTTGCTGCGCCAGTTTGACGGGCTGGTCATGACCGGCGGCGATAAACACAGTCCGCGCGCGGGCGGCTGGCTCGATACGGTCAAGCGCTTTTTCGACCGCATCAAGCAGTAGCTTGTTGTGAGCAGCAAAGCACGGGTCGCGATCGTCGGTACCGGTCGAATGGGGCAGGCGATCGCCGCGCGGCTAGCGGAGCACCCACAACTCAGCTTCGGCGGAATGGCCGGCCGCGGCGATGATTTTGACGCCCTGCTTGCTAACGCCGACGTGCTGGTCGACTTTAGCCTCCCCGCTGGCACGGAGCGGTTGCTGGATGCTGCCGTTCTGCACAGCAAGCCGCTGGTTTGCGGGGTTAGCGGGTTGTCCGAGCCACAAATGGCGAAACTTCGGCTAGCGGCGCAGAGTATTCCCATTGTCTACGACCGGAACATGAGCCAGGGAGTGACGGTGCTCAATGCCGTCATCCGGGATGTCGCCGCGGCGCTGGGCCCCGAATTTGCGGTTCGTATCGAAGAAACCCATCACATACACAAGAAAGACGCCCCATCGGGAACGGCGCTGAAACTTGCGGAAACGCTCGCAAAGGCGCGCGGTATCAGCGTGGATGAGGTCCCTTGCGAGAGCGAGCGGCGCGGCGAGGTACCCGGCGACCATACGATCAGCTTCAGTTCAGAGAACGAAGTCCTGACCTTCAAACACAGCGTTACAACGCGGGACGTGTTTGCAGAGGGCGCAATTCGTGCCGCATTGTGGGTCAAAGATCGACCCGCGGGCCAATATTCGATGCAGGATGTCTTGTTCGACGTGTAACGGTTAAGTAAACTACGCCGGATCGCTGTTCGGTAAGCGTGTAATCGAGCGGGAGGCCTGGTCCTTCCGCTTCTTTATATCTGCAACTTGTAATCCGTAACCCGGTTGCAAGCATCTGGCAACGCGGTCTCGATATTCATTGCTACGAGGATCGCTCTTGAGTACGCCCGCAATACTGGCACTACAGGATGGCACCGTCTTCCACGGCACTTCCGTTGGTGCTGAAGGTCAGACGATCGGCGAAGTCGTCTTCAACACAGCGATGACTGGCTACCAGGAAATACTGACGGACCCGTCTTACTGCCGCCAGATCGTCACGCTGACTTACCCACACATTGGCAACACCGGCAGCAATGCCGAGGATATGGAATCGTCCAGGATCCATGCGTCCGGCCTGATTATCCGTGACAGCTCGATGGTGACGTCGAGCTGGCGATCGGAGCGGTCGTTCAGCGAGTTCCTGCGCCAGGGCGATGCAGTGGCAATCGCGGATATCGATACGCGCAAGCTGACGCGCATTATCCGCGAGAAAGGCGCCCAGTCGGCCTGCATCATGACGGGCGAGGTTGATCCTGAGAAGGCGATTCAGCATGCCGGCAAGTTTCCGGGCATAGCCGGCATGGACCTGGCTAAATTCGTGTCGACTAAAGAGGCGTATCAGTGGTGCCATGGCACGACGTTCGGCCGGCGCCCGCGGGTATTGAGCCGACGCATCGCGCCGTATCACGTCGTAGCCTACGATTTTGGCGTGAAGCGCAACATTCTGCGGCTGTTGTCGGATCTCGATTGCCGGATGACGGTTGTCCCGGCCAAGACCACGGCTGAGGAAGCGCTGAGCCACGCGCCGGACGGCATCTTTCTGTCAAACGGGCCGGGTGACCCGGAGCCTTGCGATTACGCCATTGAGGCGATCAAGACGTTACTCGACACAGGCATACCGATGTTCGGCATTTGTCTCGGGCACCAGCTAATGGCGCTCGCGGTCGGTGCCAAGACCGTGAAAATGAAGTTCGGTCACCACGGCGCCAATCATCCGGTGCAGGACCTCGCCAGCGGCCAGGTCATGATTACAAGCCAGAACCATGGCTTTGCGGTGGACGAAGAGAGCCTGCCGGACAATGTTGAGCCGACCCATCGCTCCTTGTTCGACGGCACGCTGCAGGGTCTGGCACTGCGCGACCAGCCGGCTTTCAGCTTCCAGGGGCACCCTGAGGCAAGCCCCGGCCCGCATGATTTGCTGCCCCTGTTTGAACGTTTTATCCAGGATATGGAAACCCGGAAAAAAAGCTCGACACGACCTGCTGTGTCAGCATAGAGCACATTAAATAAATGCCGAAACGTACTGATATTGAAAGTATTTTGATCATAGGCGCAGGCCCGATTGTGATTGGCCAAGCCTGTGAATTCGATTATTCCGGCGCGCAGGCGTGTAAGGCGCTGCGCGAAGAAGGCTTCCGCGTCATCCTTGTGAATTCGAATCCGGCCACGATCATGACGGACCCGGAAATGGCGGATGCGATCTACATCGAGCCGGTCCACTGGACCGCCGTTGAGCGCATTATCGAGAAAGAGCGCCCGGATGCGCTGCTGCCGACAATGGGCGGTCAGACCGCACTGAATTGTGCGCTCGACCTTGCGCGAGAAGGCGTGCTCGAAAAATACAATGTCGAGATGATTGCCGCCTCGCGTGACGCTATCGACATGGCCGAAGACCGAGACCTGTTTCGCAAGGCGATGGGCGAAATTGGCCTGGAAGTACCCCGGGCCGAGATTGCACACACGATGGAAGAGGCCTTTGAGAAGCAGGCCGGCATCGGCTTTCCAACCATCATCCGGCCGTCGTTCACGATGGGCGGCTCGGGTGGCGGTATTGCCTATAACCTCGAAGAATTTGAACGCATTGTCTCCCATGGTCTCGAGATGTCGCCGACCACTGAAGTGCTGCTCGAAGAGTCGGTTCTTGGCTGGAAAGAGTTCGAGATGGAGGTTGTGCGCGACCGCAATGACAACTGCATTATCGTGTGCGCCATTGAAAACTTTGATCCTATGGGCGTGCACACCGGTGATTCCATTACAGTGGCGCCCGCGCAGACACTGACTGATAAGGAATACCAGCGGCTCCGTGATGCGTCCATCGACGTGCTGCGCAAAATCGGTGTCGAGACCGGTGGCTCCAACGTGCAGTTCGCCGTCAGTCCCGAGGACGGGCGCGTGTTGATTATTGAAATGAACCCGCGTGTCTCGCGCTCATCGGCGCTGGCCTCGAAAGCCACCGGGTTTCCGATCGCCAAGATCGCGGCAAAACTCGCCGTTGGCTACACGCTGGACGAATTGCGTAACGATATTACGGGCGGCGCAACGCCAGCGTCGTTTGAACCGACCATTGATTACGTTGTTACCAAGATTCCGCGTTTCACCTTCGAGAAATTCCCAGGCGCCAACGACCGCCTGACCACGCAGATGAAATCGGTGGGTGAAGTGATGGCCATGGGGCGGACGTTCCAGGAGTCGCTACAGAAAGCCTTGCGCGGGCTGGAAATCGGCATCTCGGGCCTCGATGAGATTGCCGGGGATCTGGCCTCCGAGACCGAACGCGATCGCGTACGGCAGGAAATGCGTATGCCAGGTGCCGACCGCCTTCTGTACGTTGCGGATGCGCTGCGCGGCGGGTTCACATTTGAAGACGTGGCGCAGATTACGGGTATTGATCCGTGGTTTCTCGCGCAGGTCGAGGACCTCGTTGCTGAGGAAAAACAGGTCGCGCAACAGGGTATCGAGGCGCTGGACGCACGGCGGCTGCGTACCCTCAAGCGGAAAGGCTTTTCCGATGCGCGTCTCGCGCGTTTGCTGGGTACCGAAGAACATGCAGTTCGCAAACTGCGAAACGGGTTTAATGTCCGGCCCGTGTACAAGCGCGTGGATACCTGCGCTGCGGAGTTCTCGACGACCACGGCCTACATGTATTCAACCTACGAGGAAGAATGCGAGTCGAATCCTTCTTCCAATTCCAAAATCATGATCCTGGGCGGTGGCCCGAATCGTATCGGGCAGGGCATTGAGTTCGACTATTGCTGCGTGCATGCCGCACTGGCATTGCGAGAGTCCGGTTACGAGACCATCATGGTCAACTGCAACCCGGAAACGGTATCGACTGATTACGACACTTCTGACCGTCTGTATTTCGAATCACTGACGTTCGAAGATGTCATGGAGATCATTGATCTCGAAAAGCCCGAAGGGGTGATCGTGCAATACGGTGGCCAGACGCCGCTGAAACTGGCACGCGACCTGGAGGCCGCGGGTGCGCCGATCATCGGCACATCGCCGGATTCAATTGACCTTGCCGAAGACCGCGAGCGTTTCCAGAAGCTGGTCGAGGACATCGGCCTGCTGCAACCGCCGAACTGCACCGCTCGAAGCAAGGAAGAAGCGTTGCTCAAGGGCCGTGATGTCGGCTATCCGTTGGTAGTTCGACCCTCCTATGTGCTCGGCGGCCGCGCCATGGAAGTGGTGCACAACGACGAAGATCTTGAGTCGTACATGGACGCCGCGATTCACGTTTCCAACGCGAGCCCGGTGCTGCTGGATCGTTTCCTCGATCTGGCCACGGAAGTGGATGTCGATTGCATTTGTGACGGTGAGCGTGTGCTGATTGGCGGCATCATGGAGCACATTGAGCAGGCGGGAGTCCATTCGGGCGATTCGGGTTGCTCGCTGCCGCCGTTCAGTTTGTCCGAAGACGTACAAGACGCGATGCGTGAACAGGTTATTGCCCTGGCCAAGGGGCTCAATGTGGTCGGACTGATGAATACGCAGTTTGCGATCCAGGGCGAGAAGATCTATCTGCTTGAAGTTAATCCGCGTGCTTCGCGCACTGTTCCGTTCGTATCGAAGGCAATCGGTATTCCGCTTGCGAAAATTGCTGCCAAAGCGATGGTGGGTGAATCACTCGCCGACCAGGGCTACGTGAACCAGCGAATTCCGGAATATTTCTCGGTCAAGGAAGCGGTGTTCCCGTTCATCAAGTTCCCGGGCTCTGACCCGATCCTCGGGCCGGAGATGAAATCGACGGGCGAGGTCATGGGCATCGGACGATCATTCGGCGAAGCCTATGCGAAAGCACAGCTTGCGTCGGGTGTGGTTTTGCCGCGCCAAGGTGCTGCATTGCTCAGCGTGCGGGATCGCGACAAGCAAGGGGCCGTAGAGCTGGCGAAGATACTGACGGCGCGCGGCTTCGATATAGTGGCGACGCACGGCACGGCCCAATTGCTGGCGCAGGCTGGTGTATCATGTCGTCGAGCGAACAAGGTTCGCGAAGGCCGCCCGCATATCGTTGACATGATCAAGAACGGCGAGATCGCCCTGATCGTCAACACAACCGAGGGCAAACAGGCTATCAATGAGTCCGTCTCTATTCGCGCCGAAGCAGTGCGCAGAGGCGTTACCTACTACACAACACTGGGGGCTGCTGTGGCAACGTGCACGGCGATAGAACATCTGGACGACGGTGAAGTTAACCGTCTGCAAGACTTGCATAACGAGGTGGTTGCATGAACAAGGTGCCTGTAACCGTACACGGACACAAGATGCTGCAGGAAGAGCTCAAGCGACTGAAGTCAGTGGACCGGCCCAATGTCATCAAGGCGATCGCCGAAGCACGTGCGCATGGGGACCTCAAGGAAAACGCTGAGTACCACGCCGCAAAAGAACAGCAGGGGTTTATCGAAGGCCGCATCAAGGAGCTTGAAGGCAAGCTTTCCAATTTGCAGGTCATCGACGTCACTGAAGTCGATGCGAAAGGCAAGATTATCTTCGGCTCAACCATCAAGCTGATCGACGAGTCAACCGACAAAGAAATCGTTTATACGATCGTTGGCGAAGACGAAGCGGATATCAAGGTCGGCAAAATTTCATATACGTCGCCGATTGCACGGGCGCTGATCGGCAAGAATGAAGGCGACATTGTTAATTTCTCGGCACCCGGTGGCGAGAAAGAGTTCGAGGTCGTCGAGGTTCGCTACGAATAAGGCTGCGTTACGCGGAGGGCAACCGGATTTTCGACTGCTCCGGATTCGCCCGGTAGATCAATGCAACGTTGCCAATTCGTTGCACCAGCGTTGCACCAGAACGCGAACAGAGCTCATTGACAAGGTCGTCCCGCTGGGCGCGGTCGCCCAGTCGTAACTTTACCTTGATCAACTCATGGTGATTCAACGTGGATTCATACTCAGCCATCAGCGCGTCACTCAGGCCGCCGTCGGCAACCGTTACGACGGGCTTGAGGTGGTGCCCCAGGCTGCGTAGATACTTCTTTTGCGATTCTTTCAGGCTCATGGACGCGGAGTGTAGCAGCCTCGTGGCGCACAGCGGAGCGAAGATTTGAGCGGTCCGCGGCGCAGCGGTGGAAGCTGGCGGGATCGCCAGGAGCGTGACCCGTACGTGCAGCGTGCACGGCGCGACGGTTGGCGCTCGCGTGCCGTGTACAAGCTGGAGCAGATCGACAAAAAGGAGCGTATCTTGCGGCCGGGGATGCTCGTGGTCGATCTGGGCGCTGCGCCGGGAAGTTGGAGCCAGTACGTAAGCAAGACGCTCAAAGAGCGCTGCCGGATCGTGGCGCTGGATTTGCTGCCGATGGACTCGCTGCCGTCCGTGGAGTTCATCCAGGGCGATTTTCGGGACCAGTCCATCGTTGAGCAGATTGAAACGGCCCTCGACGGGGAACGCGCTGACCTTGTAATGAGCGATATGGCCCCCAATATCAGCGGCAACAAGGCTGTGGACCAGCCACGTTCAATGTATCTCGTTGAACTGGCTCTGGATATGTGTAGCCAGGTCCTGAAGCCGCGTGGCGACTTTGTCTGCAAGCTCTTTCAGGGACAGGGAAGCGACCAACTGATTTTGGCTGCACGCCAGTGTTTTCAACGTGTTCGGGTCATGAAACCCGAGGCGTCGCGGGCCGGCAGCCGTGAGGTCTACTTGGTAGCGAGGAACTATCAATTGTAGTAGTGTCTCTAAGCTTGGAGCCCGTCTAAATCCCCGTCTTGGCGGGCTTTTTATCATCCGATCGCGGAACGCAAATAGTGAATGATCTGACCAAAAACATACTCGTCTTCATCGTCATCATCGTCGTCCTTCTGTCCGTTGTACAAGGCTTGTCGGGCGTCAATGGCGTACAAGCTCAGCGGCAGCAATATTCCGAGTTTCTCGATCAGGTCGAGAGTGGTCGGGTTAAATACGTAACCTTCGAAGAGAAGACGATCCATTTCGGCAACAGTAAGCCGCTGCAGTACTACACGATCAGCCCGGAAACCGATAACACACCGCTGATCGGCATATTGCAGAAAAACAATGTCGAATTTGACGGTACCGAACCGAAGAAGCAGGGCCTGATCGGCCAGCTGCTGATTTCCTCGTTTCCGATACTGCTCCTGATCGGTGTGTGGATATATTTCATGCGCCAGATGCAAGGCGGTGGCGGTGGTCGGGGCGCAATGTCGTTCGGCAAGAGCAAGGCGCGATTGCTGGGTGAAGACCAGGTCGGCGTGACATTTGCGGACGTCGCCGGTGTGGAAGAGGCGAAGGCCGAAGTTTCCGAGATTGTCGAGTTCCTCCGGGACCCGAGCAAATTCCAGCGGCTTGGTGGCAAGATTCCAAAAGGTGTGCTGATGGTCGGCCCGCCGGGAACCGGTAAAACGCTGCTTGCGAAAGCTATCGCGGGCGAGGCCAAGGTGCCGTTCTTCACAATATCGGGCTCGGATTTCGTCGAAATGTTTGTCGGTGTCGGTGCCTCTCGCGTGCGGGATATGTTCGACCAGGCCAAGAAACAGGCGCCCTGCATTATTTTCATCGACGAGCTGGACGCGGTCGGCCGGCATCGCGGTGCCGGTCTGGGTGGCGGGCATGATGAACGCGAGCAAACGCTGAACCAGATGCTCGTCGAAATGGACGGTTTCGAAGGCACCGAGGGCATTATCGTAATCGCGGCGACCAACCGCCCCGACGTGCTGGACCCGGCGTTGCTACGCCCCGGTCGTTTTGACCGTCAGGTGGTAGTGCCGCTGCCGGATGTACGTGGTCGCGAACTCATTCTCAAGGTCCACATGCGCAAGGTACCGCTTGATGAAGACGTCAATCCAAGCTACATCGCGCGTGGTACGCCCGGTTTTTCGGGTGCAGACCTGGCCAACCTTGTGAATGAAGCCGCGTTATTTGCAGCGCGCTCAAACAAGCGCGTAGTCAGCATGGAGCATTTTGAAAAGGCCAAGGACAAGATCATGATGGGGGCCGAACGGCGCTCAATGGTTATGAGTGAGGCCGAAAAACTGAATACGGCGTATCACGAGGCAGGCCACGCGATTGTGGGATACCTCGTGCCAGAGCACGACCCGGTTTACAAGGTCACTATTATTCCTCGGGGGCGCGCGCTGGGAGTCACGATGTACCTGCCCGAAGAAGACCGCTACAGCATGTCCAAGCAACGCCTGGAATCCGGAATATCGAGTCTGTTTGGTGGCCGCATCGCCGAAGAGATGATTAACGGCCCGGAAGGGGTTACTACGGGCGCGTCCAATGACATTGAGCGGGCCACCGAGATCGCCCGCAACATGGTGACGAAGTGGGGACTGTCTGAACGCCTCGGTCCGCTGACCTATAGCGAAGATGACGGTGAAGTCTTTCTTGGTCGCAGCGTTACGCAGCACAAGCAGGTGTCCGACGATACCGCGCACGCGATCGATGAAGAGGTGCGCAAGATCATCGACACCAATTACCGTCGCGCGAAAAAGATTCTTGAAGAGAACATCGAGAAGCTGCACATGATGGCGAACTCATTGATCAAGTACGAAACGATCGACCATGTACAAATCAAGGACATCATGGACGGGCGTGAGCCGCAGCCGCCACAGGATTGGGAAGACACCGGCGGTTCGGCGCGACCGGATGACACCGCCAAACCTGAGGCAGACCAGAAGGGCGCTATCGGCGGTCCGGCGGTCGAGAGCTAGACGACCTGGAAAGGCCGCCTGCGGTCTATTGCGAAGCGGGCTACAAGCAGCATGCGGATCGGTGATCGGGTACTCGATTTTCCTACGGTAATGGGCGTCCTGAATGTGACGCCCGATTCCTTTTCTGATGGCGGCAAATTCCTCGGCCGCGACGCGGCACTGCGGCAGGCTGAAGCATTGCTTGCGGCAGGCGCCGGGATTCTGGACATTGGCGGTGAGTCGACCCGCCCGGGTGCCCGGCCGGTATCGGCTGCACAGGAACTCGAGCGTGTCATTCCGTTGCTGGAGGCTCTGCAGGGCCTTGCCGACGTGCCCCTCTCGGTAGATACCAGTAAACCCGAAGTCATGCGTAGCGCCGTCGCAGCGGGCGCGTCGATGATCAATGACGTGCGCGCGCTCCGCGAGGAAGGGGCGCTGGAGACAGTGGCCGAACTGGGCGTAAGCGTCTGCCTGATGCACATGCTCGGTGAGCCGCGCAGCATGCAGCACAAACCCGTCTACAAAGATGTGACACAGGAGGTCGCTGCGTTTCTGGGCGAGCGACTAGAATGTTGTCATAACGTCGGAATTGAGGCCGACCGGGTCCTACTGGATCCGGGCTTCGGCTTCGGCAAGACGCATGCGCACAATATTGAGCTGCTGGCCAATTTGCGGGCGTTGCGGCGTTTAGGGCGACCGCTACTCGTGGGTTTGTCACGCAAGTCGACGCTTGGGGCGCTCACCGGCCGGGATCCGGCTGACAGGGTGGCCGCAAGTGTGGCGGCGGCCGTTATAGCCGCCATGAACGGAGCCGACATCATTCGGGCACACGATGTTGCAGAGACAGTTGATGCGTTGCGGGTGGTCGCAGCGTGTATGCATTCAGGAAGCAGTTTATGAGTAAGAAATACTTTGGCACCGACGGCGTACGCGGGACAGTCGGCACAGAACCCATGACCGCAGAGTTCGCGATGCGGCTGGCCAGCGCAGCAGCCCGGGTACTGGTTCCTGAGGGCGGCACTGTGTTGATTGGCAAAGACACGCGCGTCTCCGGCTACATGTTCGAATCGGCGCTGGAGGCGGGCTTTGTAGCCGCGGGGGCTGATGTATTGTTGCTCGGTCCGCTGCCAACCCCCGGCATTGCCGTGTTGACGCAGGAGTTCAAGGCGGACCTGGGTGTGGTCATCAGCGCCTCGCACAACCCGTTCCAGGACAATGGAATCAAATTCTTTGACGGAAACGGCTCCAAGCTTTCCGATGACATTGAGGCGGCGATTGAAGCGGAGGTTGAAAAACCGGCCGCAACGCTGGAGTCGACGTGCCTCGGCCAGGCAAAACGAATTGATACGGCGCGCAAGCGTTACCAGGCGTTTTGCGCAGGAACGTTTCCCGAAGGGCTCACGCTTGAGGGCCTGAAGATTGTATTCGACGGTGCCAATGGTGCCGGTTACAAGGTAGGACCGCGTGCGCTGGCTGATCTGGGCGCCGAGGTTATTCCTATTGGGTGCTCGCCGAACGGCCGCAACATCAATGCTGGCTGTGGCTCGACGAACCCGACATTGCTCGCGACAACGGTACCGGCGGTCGGTGCCGATGTGGGTATTGCGCTTGATGGCGACGGTGACCGCGTTGTGATGATTGATGAGACGGGGCAAATCATCGATGGTGACCAGTTGTTGTACATACTGGCGACCTCGAGGCAGCAGAGTGGTCGACTCAAAGGCCCCGTGGTCGGAACGGTAATGAGCAATCTTGGCCTTGAGCACGCCTTGCGTGCGCAATCCATCGATTTCAGGCGTGCCGCCGTGGGCGACCGCTATGTACTTGAGGCGTTGCGCGAAAGTGGCGGTATCATTGGCGGCGAGACTTCTGGACACATGATTGTCCTGGACCAGACCACGACGGGCGATGGCCTGATTTGCGCGCTGCAGATTCTCGCGGTGATGAAAGAATCCGGGCAGCCCTTGTCCAGGCTGGCCGGCGGTATGGTCAAGTACCCGCAGACGATGGTGAACGTGCGGGTCAAGAATAAAATGAACCCCGATGACTCTCCGGCTATCTGCAAAGCAGTGCTGGAGGCGGAGGATGTCCTCAAGGATACGGGGCGCATCGTTCTGCGCGCATCCGGCACTGAGCCGGTCATTCGCGTGATGGTCGAAGGGCAGGACGCGACCCAGGTGAGTGAGATGGCCAAGCAGCTGGCGGCTATTGTTGCCGAAGTGGCTGGCTGAGCTGCCTGGGAGACTGAATTTCCGTTGATTTAGAACCCGGCCACCGGTATCCTTCCGCGCCCTCAGGACCTGAGGATTTAGCATATGCGCAAGTTTCTGGTTGCGGGCAACTGGAAGATGAATGGCAGCTCGGCCGCGAACGATGCGCTGGTTGCCGGAATCACGTCGGGACTGACGCAGTCAGGGTCGGTAGAGGTGCTCGTTTGTCCACCGTTTCCGTACCTGGCGGCGGTTGCGGAACAGCTACGCGGTAGTTCGGTGGCACTCGGTGCACAGAACGTATCCGAGCATGCTTCAGGTGCATTTACCGGAGAAGTATCGGCCGATATGCTGGTCGATATCGGTTGCAAGTACGTGATTGTAGGGCACTCGGAGCGCCGGGCACTGTACGGTGAGTCGAGTGAACAGGTGGCCGAGAAATTTCGGGCCGCATTGAACGCCGGGCTGACACCTGTTCTATGTGTTGGCGAAACGCTCAGTGAGCGCGACAGCGGCAGGACTGAAGAAGTCGTTGCCGGGCAACTGGCGGCCGTAGTGGCTTTAAGCGGCATCGCTTCGCTGGCCTCGGCGGTAATTGCGTACGAGCCAGTGTGGGCTATTGGCACCGGTAAGGTCGCTACGCCGGAACAGGCGCAGGATGTACACAAGTTCATCCGCGGTCGGCTGGCGAATGAGAACGAAGACGTTGCGGCTGCCGTACAGATTCTGTACGGCGGCAGCATGAAGGGCGAAAATGCGGGCGGATTGCTGCGTATGCCTGATATCGACGGCGGCCTGATTGGCGGTGCGTCATTAAAGTCGGCTGACTTTCTGGCAATTGTCGCGGCAGCCAACGAAATTTGAGGATTTGATGGATACACTTCATAAAGCTGTCCTGATCGGCCACACGGTGATTGCAGTACTGATCATCATTCTGGTGCTGTTACAGCGTGGCAAAGGCGCAGATGCCGGCGCTGCCTTTGGTGCTGGCGCCTCGGGTACAGTGTTTGGTGCGCGCGGTTCATCCAGCTTTTTCTCGCGGATGACGGCAATATTTGCCACTGCTTTTTTCGTCAGCAGCCTGTCGCTGGCGTATCTGAGTACCCAGCGCGTTACAGAATTGCCCGCCAGCCTGCTGGATAGTGCGGCAGGTGACGCGGCGGCGGGAGCCGCCGAGGCGGTTCCCGCCGAGGGTGAAGATTTTGCAGGCGATGCGTTGCCGTCACTGGATTCCGCGGCCGAGGCGCTGGAGGAAGCGGCAACTGACGCAGCGGACGAGTTGCCTGCGCTGCCAGAGGATGACGGCAGCAACTGATAAGTACGAAAAGCTCTGGTGGTGGAATTGGTAGACACGCTGTCTTGAGGGGGCAGTGGCGCGAGCCGTGCGAGTTCGAGTCTCGCCCAGAGCACCAACATAAGGACAAGCCCGGCATCTGGCCGGGTTTTTCTTATCCGTGAGTAGCACGTAGTGTGGGCGGCAAATGGTGAATAATCTCGCAATGCGCGTCATGATTGATGCAAAAGGGGTGTATTCACGGTGCGTCACACTGATACAATGCGCCGCTCATTTCTAATGCTAAACCCAAGCGATTTTAAGCAGGCATAAATGCTCCAGGAATACATTCCGGTACTGATATTTCTCGGCGTAGCGACGGGAATTGGTTTATTGCTGCTCGGACTCGGTTTCCTTATCGGGCACGGCGGCAAGGACGACGAGAAGCTCTCGCCTTACGAATGCGGCTTCGAGCCTTTCGATGATTCGCGCATGAAGTTTGACGTGCGTTACTACCTCGTCGCCATTCTCTTCATTATCTTCGACCTCGAAATTGCGTTTCTGTTTCCCTGGGCGGTTTCGCTCGGCACGATCGGCGGATTCGGACTTATCGCCATGGCGCTGTTCCTGACAATCCTTGTGGTCGGCTTTATCTACGAATGGAAGAAGGGAGCTCTGGAATGGGACTGAACACGGCAGCCGCTGTACCGGCAGAGGGTGCTGAGGCGGCGGGCGAAAGTCTTCAGGAAAAGGGCTTCGTTGTCACCAGTGTAGACGCAGTAATGAATTGGGCCCGCACCGGTTCGCTTTGGCCAATGACATTCGGCCTTGCCTGCTGTGCGGTCGAAATGATGCAGGCGGGAGCCTCACGCTACGACCTCGACCGCTTCGGCATTATCTTTCGGCCAAGCCCCCGGCAGTCAGACTGCATGATTGTCGCCGGCACGCTGACCAACAAAATGGCACCTGCGCTGCGTAAGGTCTACGACCAGATGCCGGAGCCCCGCTGGGTGGTGTCGATGGGGTCATGTGCTAATGGCGGCGGCTACTATCATTATTCCTATGCAGTGGTACGTGGTTGCGATCGCATTGTACCTGTGGATGTCTATGTACCAGGCTGCCCGCCGACGGCTGAGGCTCTCGTGTACGGGCTTATCCAGTTGCAAAACAAGATCCGTCGCACGAGCACAATAGCCAGGTAAATAGAACGGACATGAGTGATCGTTACGAGATATTAGCGACTCGTCTGGACGAGCGTTTTGGCGAACAGGTTGCACGAGTTGCGTCCAGTTGTAGTGAGTTGACCTACGAGGTGGACAAGAGTGACTTGCACGAAGTGGCATCCGCTTTGCGCTGCGAATTCGGCTTTGAAATGCTCATGGACGTTTGCGGCGTTGACTACCTGACTTACGGCAGCGACGAGTGGACTACAGAAGATGCAACCGAGACGGGCTTTAGCCGCGGTGTTGAGCGCGAAACTGTAATCCTGGATGAAGCGGACACATTCCCCGAGCGGCGCTTTGCGGTGGTCTACCACTTGCTGTCGCTGCAGAAAAATTTGCGCCTGCGGTTGCGCACTTACACCGGCAGCGAAAATCCGCCAATCGTTAAGTCGGTGGTCGATATCTGGAACAGCGCCAACTGGTTCGAGCGCGAAGCGTTTGACCTCTACGGCATCCTGTTCGAAGGCCATCCCGATTTGCGCCGCATCCTTACCGACTACGGCTTTATTGGCCACCCGTTCCGTAAGGACTTCCCGCTGATGGGCAATGTCGAGGTCAGCTACGATGTCGACAAGGGCAGGGTTGCTTACAAGCCGGTAAGCATCGAACCAAGAACACTGGTGCCGCGCGTTATCCGCGATGACAATCGCTACCAGGCTGATCTCAAGGACAGAACCAATGGCTGAGATCCAGAATTACACAATGAACTTCGGACCGCAGCACCCTGCGGCTCACGGTGTGTTGCGCCTGGTCCTCGAGATGGATGGCGAAACCATTCAAAAGGCAGACCCGCACGTTGGGCTGCTGCATCGTGCTACCGAAAAACTGGCCGAGTCCAAACCGTTTAATCAAAGCATCGGTTACATGGATCGCCTCGACTACGTGTCGATGATGTGTAACGAGCATGGCTATGTGCTTGCCATTGAAAAACTGCTGGGCCTCGAAGTGCCCGAGCGCGCGCAATACATCCGCGTCATGTTCGATGAAATTACACGCATCCTGAATCACCTGATGTGGCTCGGCGCGCACGGTCTCGACATTGGCGCGATGACCGTTTTTCTGTACTGCTTTCGCGAGCGCGAAGATCTTATGGATCTCTACGAAGCGGTGTCCGGAACGCGTATGCATGCCACTTACTACCGGCCGGGTGGCGTTTATCGTGACCTGCCGGACGCGATGCCCAAATACCAGGAATCGAAGTTCCGCAGTGAGAAAGATCTCAAGCGACTGAATGCTGCGCGCGAAGGCAGCATGCTCGACTTTATCGAAGACTTCACCAAGCGTTTTCCGGCTTGCGTGGATGAATACGAAACGTTGCTGACCGACAATCGTATCTGGAAGCAACGAACGGTCAATATAGCCGTCGTTTCCCCGGAACGGGCGATGCAGCTCGGTTTCTCGGGCCCGATGTTGCGCGGCTCAGGCATTGAGTGGGATCTGCGCAAGAAGCAGCCGTATGAGGTCTATGATCGACTGGACTTTGATATTCCGGTTGGCGTTAACGGCGACTGTTACGACCGTTATCTCGTGCGCGTTGAAGAGCTGCGCCAGTCGACACGGATAATTGAGCAATGCGTTGCCTGGTTACGCGAGAATCCAGGCCCGGTCATTGCTGATGATCACAAGATCGTTGCGCCGAAGCGAGTGGAAATGAAAGGGGACATGGAGTCGCTTATTCACCACTTCAAATTATTCACGGAAGGCTATTGCGTGCCGGCCGGCGAGGCGTATTCGGCTATCGAACATCCCAAAGGCGAGTTCGGTGTGTATATCATTTCTGACGGCGCGAATAAGCCGTATCGCGTCAAGATTCGTGCGCCGGGGTTTGCACACTTGTCTTCGATGGCCGAAATGGTTGAGGGGCATATGCTGGCGGATGTCGTTGCTGTGATAGGTACGCAGGACATTGTATTCGGTGAGGTGGACCGATGAACCAGGCGGTAGAGTTGTCCGCTCACGTAAAGGACGAAATAGAACACTGGAAGGCCCGGTTTCCTGAAGATCGTTCGCGTTCCGCCATTATCGGTGCCTTGCATGCTGTGCAGCATGAGAACGAAGGTTACCTGACGGCAGAACTGATGAATGCCGTGGCTGACTACCTCGACTTGCCGACGATCCAGGTTTACGAAGTTGCAACGTTCTATTCGATGTTCCAGACCAAACCTGTTGGTCGGCATAACGTCGCTATTTGCACCAATGTGTCGTGCATGCTGCGCGGTGCCGAGAAAGTCGTAGAGCATGTCGAGAACAAGCTCGGTATCAAGCTTGGTGAAAGCACTCCCGACGGACGTATCTACCTGAAGCGGGAAGAAGAGTGTCTGGCGGCGTGCTGTGGCGCGCCGATGATGATGGTGGATCACAAGTACCACGAGAACCTGACGATCGAGAAGGTCGACAGCATTCTTGACGAGTTGGAATAGCGGCGCTTATGGCTTACGAACAAAATCTGGTGTGCTTCAACACGTTTGGCTCGGAGGAGTCACACACGCTTGCAACTTACGAGAAGCATGGCGGTTACCAGTCCTGGCGTAAGATTCTTGCCGGTGAACTGACACCCGAGCAGGTAATCGAGGAGGTAAAGGCTTCCGGTTTGCGCGGTCGAGGTGGCGCGGGTTTCCCAACGGGTCTTAAATGGAGTTTCATGCCGAAAGGCAGCGATGTGCAGAAGTACATTGTCTGTAACTCGGACGAGTCCGAGCCAGGTACCTGCCATGATCGCGAGGTGCTGCGTTACAACCCGCACGCGCTTGTTGAAGGCATGGCGATTGCCGGCTACGCGATGGGAGCCACGGTCGGGTACAACTATATTCGCGGTGAGTTTATCGACGAACCGGTACCACGTTTTGAGAACGCTGTAAAAGAGGCCTACGAGTCAGGTTTGCTGGGCAAGAATATCCAGGGCTCCGGAATCGATTTCGATCTCTACACATTTGTCGGTGCAGGTGCCTACATTTGCGGTGAAGAAACGGCTTTGCTCGAGTCGCTTGAAGGCAAGCAGGGAAAGCCACGCTTCAAGCCTCCGTTCCCCGCGAATTTCGGCTTGTATGGCAAGCCGACCACCATCAACAACACACAGAGCCTGGCGAGCGTGCCTGCGATATTGCGCAATGGCGCCGCATGGTTTGCCGGTCTTGGCCCCGAAAATTCCGGCGGTACCGCGTTGTTCTCTGTATCAGGGCATGTTGAGAAGCCGGGTAACTATGAATTGCCGATGGGCATTCCGTTTAAAGACCTGCTTGACATTTGTGGCGGCGTGCTCGGTGGTCGTGCGCTCAAGGCAGTGATCCCTGGCGGATCATCGGTACCGGTGATGCGCGCCGAGGTGATTATGGATTGCACGATGGACTACACGTCCTTGCAGCAGGCCGGTTCATCATTTGGCACAGGCGCCGTTATGGTCATGGATGAAACGACCGATATGGTGCGCGTCCTGCGACGAATTTCGCGGTTCTACATGGCGGAGTCATGTGGGCAGTGCACGCCGTGCCGCGAAGGCACGGGCTGGTTGTACCGTATGCTGACGCGGATTGTGGAAGGTCAGGGCACTAAAGACGACCTGGGCAAACTGCTTGATGTGGCCAATAAAATCGAAGGTCACACGATTTGTGCTTTGGGTGATGCGGCGGCATGGCCGGTGCAAAGCTTTCTCAAGCATTTCATGCATGAATTCGAATACATGATCGAAAACAAGGGGCGCAGTGTTGTCGACGACATCACTGACGCTGCCGCGTGAGCCGGAATGAGTGACGATACCGTAAATATTGAAGTCGACGGCAAACCGGTCGCGGCGAAGAAGGGCCAGATGGTGATTGAAGTCACCGATAAGATGGGTGCCTACATCCCGCGATTCTGTTATCACGAGAAACTCTCGGTAGCCGCAAACTGCCGTATGTGTCTCGTGGAAGTCGAAAAAGCACCGAAGCCGATGCCGGCTTGTGCCACGCCGATAGGCGAGGGCATGAAGATTTTCACGCGTTCGCCCAAAGCCATCGCCGCGCAAAAAGCGACCATGGAATTTCTGCTGATCAACCACCCGCTGGATTGCCCGATTTGCGATCAGGGTGGCGAATGCGAGTTGCAGGACCTGGCGATGGGCTACGGCCGCGACATCTCCCGCTACAACGCCGGCAAGCGAGTCGTCAAAGACAAGGACATCGGGCCGCTGGTCTCAACCGATATGACGCGCTGCATTCACTGTACCCGGTGTGTGCGTTTCGGCGAAGAAATTCAGGGCATGCCGCAGCTCGGTACCACGGGGCGCGGCGAGAACATGAAGATCGGTACTTACATTGAAAAGAATATCGATCATGAACTGTCCGCTAACATCATTGACCTGTGCCCGGTCGGCGCACTGAACAACAAGCCGTATCGTTACAGCGCACGTGCCTGGGAAATGATGCAGCGTCCGACAGTTGCACCGCATGATTGTGTCGGTTCAAACCTGCATGCGCACGTCTTGCGCGGTACCGTCAAACGTATCGTTCCCAGGGAAAACGAGAGCATTAACGAAACCTGGATTTCCGATCGCGATCGCTTCAGCTACGAAGCCATTTATTCGCCCGAGCGCCTGCTGGCGCCGCAGGTAAAAGAAAGCGGCAATTGGCGCGAACTCGATTGGGAAGAAGCGCTGCAGATTGCAGCGGACCGACTGAAGTCCGCAAATGCCGAGAAGACCGGTGTACTGGCGTCACCGAGTGCCACGCTGGAAGAAGCGCATTTGCTTGCGCGCCTCGCAGAGCACCTCGGCACGGCGAACATCGACCACCGCTTGTCTCGGGCTGATGTGTCGGATCAGGATGCCGATCCGGTGTTTCCGTGGCTCGGCTGCGAGATTGCCGATATAGAAACGCAGCAGGCGTTGTTTGTAGTGGGCTCCAATTTGCGCCATGAAGCACCGATACTGGCGCACCGCGTGCGCAAGGCGGCGCTCGCCGGTGCTTCGGTCAGTTTCGCGAACACTGTCGAGAATGAGTACTTCTTCGACATTGCAAACAGTTTGCACGGCGCAGGGCTGGTTGAGCTGCTTTCCGGTGTGGCGGTTGCAGCGGCCGATGGCAAGTTGCCGGCCCGGGTAGCGTCGATCTGCGAAGGTGTGACGCCGTCTGATGAGCAAAAATCGATTGCGGGTGCATTGGCAGAAGCTGACAACGCACTACTGTTACTCGGAGTCGCTGCGAGTCGTCACGGGAGTTTCTCGGTGCTACGCGCCTTGGCGGCGGCCATTTGCGACGCAACCGGAGCCCGGCTTGGCTACCTGTCGGCAGGTGCCAACGGGGCGGGCGCACACCTGGCCGGCGTCCTTCCGCATCGCGGTGCTGGTGGCAAGCGCCGGGACAAGGCCGGCTTTGCGGCCGCCGAAATGCTCGATGCCTCGCTGGATGCCTTGTTAATGCTGAATGTCGAACCGGACGCAGACTTAAGTGCGGCCGCCGATGCGGTCGGCAAGCTGGCCAAACAATCGTTTGTTGTCGCGCTAACGCCGTTCGTGTCCGATGCATTGCTTGAGTCCACCGATTTGCTGTTGCCGATCGGTACTTTTGCCGAGACCTCGGGAACCTACGTGAATGTCGCGGGTACCTGGCAAAGTTTTCCAGGTGTTGCGAATCCGGTGGGTCAGGCAAGGCCTGCATGGAAAGTGCTGCGCGTACTGGGGAATCTCATTGATGCTCCTGAGTTTGATTACGACTCAAGCGAAGAGGTACGCGACGAACTCGCCGCACAGCTTGGGCAAATCGAACCCGACAACTCGCTCGCAGCCGGTACTGATTCCTTGCAGCGGCCGAACGGTAGCGATGCGCCGAATGCCGCGCATAATGTGCCACTGTACTCGGTTGACGGACTGGTACGCAGGGCGCATGCGCTGCAGTTAACTGCTGAGGCGCGTCGCGCAGCAGGTGGCGAACGCTCATGATTGATCTAATGCCACAGTTCATCGTCAATATCTGGGACTCACTGCCACCACTGGTTCAGTACCTGACGGTAGTCACCTGGAAAATCCTGTTTGTCACGATCTGCGTCATTCTTGCCGTTGCGTTTTCGACGTACTTCGAGCGCAAGGTTATTGGCAGCATGCAGTCGCGCGTCGGGCCGAACCGGGTTGGACCGCTTGGCCTCGGCCAGCCATTTGCCGATGTCATCAAGCTGCTGATTAAAGAAATTGTTATCCCTACGGAATCAAACAAGTTTCTGTTCGTGATAGCGCCACTGCTGTCACTGATTCCAGCGCTGGCAACCTGGGCGGTGATGCCGCTGCATCCGGGTTTTACGATTGCCAACATAAACGCAGGCTTGCTGTACGTGCTGGCACTGACCTCGGTGGGCGTTTATGGCGTCATACTTGCGGGGTGGGCGACCAACTCGAAGTACGCATTCCTCGGCGCCATGCGTTCGGCGGCGCAAATCGTTGCCTACGAAATAGCAATGGGCTTTGCCCTGGTGGGCGTGCTGATGGCCGGTGGCAGCCTTAACCTCGGGGTTATCGTTGAGGCGCAGTCCGGTGGTTTCAGTAACTGGTTTCTGCTGCCGCTGTTCCCGTTGTTTATTGTGTACTGGATCTCCGGCGTAGCCGAAACGAACCGGGCGCCATTCGACGTGGCGGAAGGCGAGTCAGAAATCGTGGCGGGTTTTCACGTTGAGTATTCCGGCGTGGCGTTTGCCCTGTTCTTCCTCGCTGAATACGCGAACATGGTGCTCATCTCGGGGCTTACCGCACTGTTTTTCCTTGGTGGCTGGGCGTCACCGCTAGCGGGATGGACATTCCTGCTGGACACGCCGCTGGCGTTTATCGCTGCGCCGAGTTTTTTCTGGCTGTTCCTTAAGATTTCGTTCTTTATGTATTCGTTCTTCTGGTTCCGCGCGACATTTCCGCGCTATCGCTATGATCAAATCATGCGTCTGGGCTGGAAGGTCTTTATCCCGGTCACGATCGTCTGGATTGCTGTTGAAGCCGTCATGGCGTGGTTACGAGTCGGTCCCTGGGCCGGCCTCGGCGCTTAGGGGCGCCACGGAATTTTTATGAATAGAGCTACTAGCTACATCAAGACATTCGCGCTCTGGGAATTGTTGCAGGGCCTGAGGGTTACATTGCGCAACTTCTTTAAGAAGAGCGTGACGATCGAGTACCCGGAGGAGAAGACGCCGCAATCGCATCGCTTCCGCGGCTTGCATGCGCTGCGTCGCTATCCGAATGGCGAGGAACGCTGTATCGCCTGCAAACTTTGCGAGGCTGTGTGCCCGGCACTGGCGATAACGATTGAATCGAATGTCAGTGAAGATGGCACACGCCGTACCTCACGCTATGACATCGATTTGTTCAAGTGCATTTATTGCGGGTTTTGCGAAGAGGCGTGCCCGGTTGACGCCATCGTCGAAACGCGCATTCACGAGTACCACATGGAAGCACCGGGCGAGAATATTATGACGAAGGACAAGTTGCTGGCCGTCGGTGACAAGTTCGACGCGATGATTTCGGCCGACAAGGCGGCAGATGCGCCGTACCGATAATTGCCGGGCGCTGAGTTGACAAGGTAAACAATGTTGTTTCACACGCTGCTTTTTTACGTATTCGCGACTGTGCTGATTGGCGCGGCGCTGGGCGTTGTCTTTGCCCGCAACCCCGTGCATTCGATCATGTTCCTCGTGCTGACCTTCTTCCAGGCTGCAGTGCTTTGGCTGATGGCGGAGGCCGAGTTCCTCGCGATTGTCCTGGTACTCGTCTACGTCGGCGCGGTCATGGTGCTGTTCCTGTTCGTTGTGATGATGCTCAACGTCGAAGTTGAAGCTGTGAAGCGCGGTCTGGTTCGCTATGCGCCGCTGGCTATTGTCATATCGCTGATTATGGCGGTTGAACTGGTGCAGCTTATCTGGGTACGCGGTGCGGTTACGGGTGCGTCCTACGGTTTTGCTCCCAACCCCGAAGGCTATGACAACACCAAGGCGCTGGGCGCGGTTTTGTACACCGAACATGTATACGCGTTTGAGATTGCGGCCGTGGTCCTGCTGCTTGCGATTGTGGCGGCGATTACGCTCACCATGCGCAAACGTCCCGGACTCAAGGTGCAGGATATTGGCAAACAGGTATCTGTACGTGCGAAAGATCGTGTACGTATTGTGAAAATGAAATCGGAGTCGAAGTCATGATCGGCTTACAGCACTATCTGACCTTGTCAGCCATGTTGTTCGTGCTCAGCATCGCGGGAATTATCGTCAACCGGCGCAATCTCATTCTATTGCTCATGTGCATCGAGCTCATGTTGCTGGCCGTGAACTTCAATTTCATCGCATTCTCACGTTATCTGGGCGACGCGACTGGCCAGATTTTCGTATTTTTTATCCTGACTGTTGCAGCGGCTGAAGCGGCGATTGGTCTTGCGATTCTTGTGGTGCTGTTCCGCAACAGGCGGTCTATCAGCGTGCAAGAACTCAACACGATGAAGGGCTGAAACGGATGTACAGTTACTACCTCACCATCGTACTTGCGCCGTTATTTGCCGCGATCATCGCCGGTCTATTCGGTAAGCAGATCGGGCGTACGGCGTCCCACTCAATCACGATTCTTGGCGTGGGTATTGCGACGGTTCTCTCGATGTACGTCCTGTATCGCATGCTTGGCGGTGCGGCGGCTGAGAACATCAGCGTCTATACGTGGGCCGTCACCGACGGCTTGCGCATGGAAGTCGGTTTTCTCGTAGATCGCCTGACAGCGCTCATGATGACGGTCGTCACCTTCGTATCGCTGATGGTGCACATCTACACCATTGGCTATATGCACGACGATCCGGGCTACCAGCGCTTTTTCAGCTACATCTCGCTGTTTACGTTCGCGATGCTGATGCTGGTCATGTCGAATAACTTCATGCAGCTGTTCTTCGGCTGGGAAGCGGTCGGCGTAGTGTCATACCTGCTGATCGGTTTCTGGTACAAGCGTCCAACCGCCATTTTTGCGAACCTCAAGGCGTTCCTTGTAAACCGGGTTGGCGACTTTGGCTTTATCCTCGGAATAGCAGGCGTCGTCCTGTATACGAACTCGCTGGATTACGCCGAGGTGTTTTCGCAAGCGGATAACATTGCCGCGCAATCAATGCAGGTCTTCCCGGGCACCTCGTGGAATGCAATGACGCTGATTTGTATTCTGCTGTTTATTGGTGCAATGGGTAAGTCGGCCCAGGCGCCGTTACACGTT
>JAUHZT010000021.1 GCA_030425905.1 Gammaproteobacteria bacterium | reverse complement strand
TTAGCTCCCAGCTTGCTCCGCGGATTGTAGGCAAGCTCTTTCTCCATTTGCTGATACAACGCCTTTGCCTTGTCGCTGTCGGCCGGCGGCAGGGTAAGCTCGATCACGGCGTACAAATCGCCCGGCAACTTACCCGGAATACCGCGCCCTTTAAGCCTGAGTTTGCGACCCGCACTCGCCCCTTTGGGGATGGTCAGCTCAACGGCGCCAGCCGGTGTGGGAACCGTAACTTTGCCACCCAGGGCCGCCTCCCAGGGGGTAACCGGCAATTTCATAAACACATCACGGCCTTCTACCGTGTACAGCGGATGCGCTTCAAACGAGATCTCAAGATAGAGATCGCCAGCCTTGCCGCCGCCAAAGCCGGGAGAGCCCTGCCCTGCGAGTCGTATGCGCTGTCCTTCGCCGACGCCCTTCGGGACGTTGACCTTCAGACTGCGTGTGCGCGTCGTTACGCGCCCTCGATCATCAATTTGCGGTTCGCGAAGGCTGATTGTGCGAGTCGCGCCCTGATAGGCGTCCTCGACCGCAATAACCACTTTGGCGTGCTGGTCTTCACCCCGCTGGCTGAATCCCGCTTGCTGCCCGGCCCCCCGGCTAGCGAAACCGCGCCCAAACAGTTCTTCGAAAAACGCACTGTGATCAGCGTTCTGCGCGCCACCTGACCAGCTTTCGCCCGGCTCAAACCCGCCGCCCCAGTTCGGCGGTGGTTTAAAGTCCTGCCCACTCTTCCAGTTAGCACCCAGTTCGTCGTAACTCGCGCGCTTTTCCGGATCGCGCAGCACGGCATAGGCCTCGCCGACTTCCTTGAAGCGCGCTTCAGCGTCGGGCTCCTTGCTCACATCCGGGTGGTATTTGCGCGCCAGCTTGCGATAGGCACGCTTGATGTCGTCCTGTGTTGCGTCACGTTTGACGCCCATGACTTCGTAGTAGTCCTTGAATTCCATTTTTCTGCCTAACGCACTCAGTAAGTATGGATCACAATGACTAGAGTAGCGCTCTGCCCGGTACTGAAACAACCGGTAACAGTTTCCGTCGCAGCCGCATGCGATAATCGGCGACGGTTCGGGAACGGAGTACAACATGCAGGTTGCCATGTTCGGCGGCACAGGCTTTGTCGGCTCGTACATCATCGACGCCCTGCTCGCCCACGGTCATAGTGTGAGACTGCTGGTGCGCGCCGGCAGCGAGTCGAAAATACCGCGCCCCGATAGCTGCGTGACGGTCTCCGGAGACCTTGCCAGTGACTCGGCTATCGCCGCTACTCTACGCGACTGCAGTGCGGTTGTTTATTGCGTTGGAATTCTGGACGAGGACCCCGCCAGGGGTATTAGCTTTGAGGCACTGCAATTCGAGGGTGCGGCCAAAGTTGCACGCGCTGCGCAGGCGGCTGGCATTGAGCGATTTCTACTCATGAGCGCCAATGGGGTACGTGCTGGCGGTACTCCCTACCAGGACACGAAGTTCCGCGCCGAGCAATTTGCGCGTGAACTGAACCTCGACTGCACGATCTTTCGCCCGTCGGTAATTTTCGGCGACCCGCGCGGCAGGATGGAATTTGCGACCCAGCTCGCTAACGACATGATCCGGCCGCCCTTGCCTGCAATCGACTTTCGGACACGCTGGTCACCTGCTTCACCCAGCGCTCGCATGTCGCCTGTGCACGTCGCCGACGTCGCCGATGCATTTGTTCAGGCGCTCGGCGATCCGCGGACCATCGGACAGACCTACGAACTGGGCGGCCCGGAAGAACTGAGCTGGAACGATATTGTCCGGAGCATTGCTACGGCTATCGGTCGCAAAAAAATCATAGTGCCGATGCCTGTGCCTTTGATGAAAGTTTTTGCGCTGGCATTGGGTTGGCTCCCCGGTTTCCCGGTCAGCAAAGATCAACTCACGATGCTTGCGGAAAACAACACGGCCGATCACACGACTCTGGAAGCACTGATCGGCCGCAAGGCTGCCTCTTTCGACGCCGCGCAGCTCGCATACCTGACGCGATAAACCGGGCAGCGTTGGTCGACTGTTCGCCGCGAGCGCGCTTGCCACAACGGTGCTGATTGCTCTGCCGAAAACGTGTTCGGCTAACTTTGACACCACTGCGCACTGTGATTACAGCACCGCGTACCCCGGCATCTAGTACTCTATTTTTTCGCGCCGCGCGCCCGGTCGGACAGCCAGTAGCTGCACTGTGCCAATGGCCCGCTCCATGAAAGCGGCCTCGCAATAGACGAGGTAGAACTCCCACATGCGAATAAACGACTCCGAGTAGCCAAGCTCGCGTACGTCATCGAGGCGCGCATTGAATCGTGCACGCCAATGCCGCAATGTTCTCGCGTAATGAGGGCCAATATCCTCCAGGTGAATTGTTCGCAGGTCGGTATGCCGGGTCATTGTTTCAGCCATACCCGTGACCGATGTCAGACACCCGCCCGGGAAAATATACCGCTTGATGAAATCCACGCGCGTCTTATAGCTGTCGTAGTGCTGATCCGCCATCGTTATTGCTTGCAGCAGCATTTGTCCGTTGGGCTTGAGCAACTCTGCACACTTGCAGAAAAACCTGTCGTGATACTCATGCCCGACCGCTTCGATCATCTCTATCGACACCAGCTTGTCAAAGCGCCCTTCAAGATCACGGTAGTCTTTTAGTAACAACGTAACCCGGTCTTCAACGCCAGCATCGACTACAGCCTGTCTTGCAAACTCGTACTGCTGCCTGGAGATCGTCGTCGTCGTTACGTGACATCCGTAGTGACGAGCTGCGTGAATAGCGAAACCGCCCCAGCCTGTGCCAATTTCAATGATCGAATCGCCCGCCGAAAGGTCCAGCTTCTGGCATATTCGATCGAGCTTTTCGGTAGCGGCCTCTTCCAGCGTTTTCTCCGCTGAATCAAAATAGGCGCATGAATACATCATCGTCGGATCCAGCCAGAGCTGGTAGAACGGATTACCCAGGTCATAGTGCGCGCTGATATTTTTACGGCTGCCCTTCCTGGTATTCCTGTGTAGCGCATGGAGCATCGCCAGGATCGGCTTGCCCAGCATCGCCAACCCGCCACTGACATTCTCGAGCACCTCGCGGTTCTGCAGCAGAATTCGCAGCAGGTCGCGCAGGTCGCTGCATGCCCAGTAGCCGTGTATATACGCCTCACCAGCACCGACCGCCCCCTGGAATGCGATCTGCCGATAAAACTTCGGACTCAATACATGCACTTCCACGCTCAAGGAGCGAGTGCCGACCTTGTGACCAACGGCTGTGCACACACCGTCTTCGATGAAAAGAATTTGTCCCTGTTGCAGCTTTTCGAGTCTTGAGAGAACGACCCTGCGCGCCAAGCGGTCCAGTGGTGACCAGTCCGTATCACTCTCGCCGATCTCAGCAGAATGCATGGAATTCGTACCGGTATTCATCTTATACAACCGCCTTTTTCTTGCTACCCGGGTGCGGGTAAACGGGGCAGCGCTTTAGCCAGAGTCGCAATGCCTGCCAATAGATGGCGAAAATAACCTTCATCGTTTGCAAGGGAAACCTCAACAGCACCGAACTTAGCGACCAGCCAGTCACTGCTTTTTGCTCGAGACGCATCGCGACACTGAACATGCGCTCCCCGTCTTGCAAATTCGCCATGAACACCGAAAGCCGCTCAGCCGGGTTGGACAGGACCCAGTGATAGTCGACATCCATCGGCATGAACGGGGACACATGCATCTTTTTACCGGGCCGAAAATCCCAATGTGCCTGGACGCTCTCTGCTTTACTACAATCAAGAACGTAGGTGTCGCGTTCGCCCCATGGCGTGTTATTGACTTCACAGACGATGTACTCAACTGTCTCGCCATCAGCCGCATAACAATAGTAGAAGCTCACCGGATTGAAGCAGTAGCCAAAGTAAGACAAATTAGTGAGTAGCCGTATGCGACCTTCCGGCCGCTGTCCCGTTTCCGCCTCGACCCGGTCGCGAACCGCGGCACCCAGGTCTTGCGTCGCTGGCCCAAGGTGATCTTCGCGCCGAAAGCTGGCAAGTGCCGGCCGTCTGACTGACCAGAACCAGTGTTTGCGAAACACCTCGTCGAGTTCGTCGAGGTCCAGGTACATCATGAACAAGCGATAGCTGAACTGATGCCGGGCCGGTGCTGTCCGAGTGTGCTCAACCCGCCCTTCGTAAATGCAACTGTGCACCGGATGACTCCTCGTTAAAAAATTCGACGGCCCTGAGTGCACTGACAACTCCATCTTCATGAAAGCCGTTGCGCCAGTAGGCACCGCAGAAATAGGTTTGCGGTCCGCAGACTTCAGCATGGCGCGCTTGCGCGGCCAGTGCCGCCCTGGAAAAGACCGGGTGATCGTAATGTTCTGTTCGAATTATCTGCCGCTCGTCTATGTCCTGCCGGTTGTTCAGGGTTACCAGGTACTGCTTGTTCGCGGCCAGGCCCTGCAGAATATTCATATTGTAAGTAACAGCTACCTGGTGCTGATGCGTTTCAGGCAAACGGTAGTTCCACGCTGCCCACGCCCTGCGGCGCCTTGGCATCAACGAACAGTCGGTATGCAGAATGGCCTCATTCGTCTGGAACCTGATAGCCCCAAGTACTTCGCGCTCAGTTGACGTCGCATCTCGCAACAGTTTCAGCGCCTGGTCGCTATGACAAGCCATGAAGACCGCGTCGAATACTTCCTTGCCACCGGCCGCCGAGTAGATCTCAACCTGCCCATTCCGCCGGCGCACTGATTCGACCGGCGCTGCCAGGCGTATCCGGTCCGCATGGCCGGCAACGAGTTTCCTGACGTATTGCCGTGATCCCCCCTTTATCACGCGCCAGACCGGACGGTCGCTAAGTTGTAGCAGTCCATGATTGGCAAAAAAGCGAACCAGGAAACCTATCGGCATATCCAGCACCGAAAACCGTTCAGCCGACCAGATAGCCGCAGCCATCGGAATCAGGTAGTGCTCTGCAAACTCCCGGCTAAACTTCTTGCGTCGCAAGAACTCTGCAAGGGATTCTTCCCCGTCGCCATCCGTCGGGTCCTGCAAGCCCAACTCATTGAAGCGAAGAATGTCTCTAAGCATGCGATAGAATGACGGTCGAAAAATGTTTCGGCGCTGCGCGAACAACGAATTCAAAGAAGCACCGTTATACTCAATGCCGCCATTGCTGGCCTGCACGCTAAAACTCATTTCGCTTTGCTGCGATGCCTGCCCGAGTTCATCAAGCAACCGGATGAAGTTGGGGTAGGTGCGATCGTTGTAAACGATAAAGCCGGTGTCTACTGCATAGGTTTGCCCGTCCTCGACCACGTCGACGGTGTTTGTATGTCCGCCAATATACGAGTTTGCTTCAAAGACCGTTATGTCATGCTCGCGCCGCAACTTGAATGCGGCGACATTACCGGCGATACCCGTACCTATGACAGCAACCTTCACCGGGCTACCACTGTTGCGGAACGCGTCTTAGCGACGACAGGTCGTAGCCGAGTTCCTCTACAATAGTTACCAGGCGCGCATACTCTTCCTCATCGATCGTGGGCGTTCGCGCCATAATCCACACGTAGTCACGCTTCTGTCGCCCGATTATTGTCGTCGTATATTCGTCGTCCAGGTATACGATGCGATAGTCGGATTTCACGGGCCAGATAAACTGCATGCCCCAACGTGCATTGGTCTGCTCGTCCAGCACAAAACCCTTGGGGTTATATTCTTTCTCGGCGCTGTCAAAGCCGCCACGCCGAAACGTGAATACCGTATCAATAGTGCCATCATCATTCAGACTGTAGGTCTCGACAGCGTTGTAAATGTCCTTTTCCAGGAACGTGGGTATGTTGCCAATGACGTACCACGCACCCATGAATCGATCAATGTCCACGTAGTCAACTGTTTTCATTTCAGCCTCTTTAGCGGCACATCCCGCCAACAGGATTGCACTTAAAATGACCAGGTACCTGCTCATTGCACGTCTCCAGAAACGTTATTCCCGTCGCAGCCCGAGCGCCGCTTCATCGAGTGGATGCCGCAATCCAGTTACGCCGTGCCCCCGGCATCCCGTCGAAATACTCGGCGGTCTTCATCAGCAGTGGCATCATGACCGCCCAGCCGACCGCCAGTGCCAGTAGCGCAGCGAGCTTGTCAACGAGCACAATGCCACCCAGTGCTTCGCCCGCGATATAAGACGCGGGCCCGCCGTAAAAGCCAAACAGTGCCGCGAGAACCGGCCGGTCCCTGAGCCAGCGCAAGGAAACATTGAGGGTCATCGCAAACAGCATCCACATTGTGATGATCCAGTATGGCGCCATGAATTCGCTAAACTGGCCGGCTTTGTAAGCAACCCAGCCAGCGCTCACCAGGGCGCTATCGAAACAGGCGCCGAGAACACCACAAAGCAAAACCAGCAGCACTTCCTCAAACGGTTTGCGGGCTGCACGCAGGTGGACGATCAGTGCGAATACGGCTGCGAGCGGCCCAAGCCACGGCATTTGCTGTGCGCCGCCAACAACCGACAGCAACCAGGCCACCTGAAAAATGACAAGATTAGCCAATAGCATCTGTGCGTCCGGATTTATCGAACAGGTAGTGACTTACAAACCACTCATGCCCCTCGTTGTAGTCAAACAATTCGGCGCAAGCCATAAAGAACATTCTCCAGCGCTGCCACCACAATGATGCGTGAGATGCGCCGTAGCAACGCTCGAACACCGGCATAATGGATGCCTCGTTCTTATCCATGTTGGCCAACCACGCATTGCTCGTCTTGGCGTAATGGCTGCCATTCCACTGCCATTGCTTCGCAATCTGCAAATTGTCGGCAAATCGCAGTGGCAGGTTCGCACTCGGCATGATGCCGCCTGTGAAAAAGTGCCGACTCATCCAGTCTGTTGGCCCTTTGTCCTGGTATTCGTACGGCGTTGTTCGATGACAGAAAATGTGCATGAAAAACTGCCCGTTCGGGAGCAGCCAATTGTCAATACGCCGGAACAGTTCCCGGTAGTTGCGCATATGCTCGAACATTTCAACCGAGACTACCCGATCAAACTTTTGCTCGGTATCAAAGTCGTTCATATCGCAAACAATTGTCTCGACATTGCTTATTGAACGACGCCTCGCCTGGTCGTTGATAAACGCACTTTGACTGGAAGAGTTGGATACCGATACAACCTGTGTGCCCGGAAAATGTTCAGCGATCCACAATGACAAGGAGCCCCATCCGCAGCCAAGGTCGAGAACGCGCATTCCGTCCGCAATACCTGCCCGTTCGGCTGTTACAGCCAGGGCCGCCGCTTCCGCCTCGGCAAGGGAGCTGACGTCTTTCGGCCAGTAGCAACAGCTGTATTTGAGGTGATCGCCCATCACCTGTGCAAAAAATTCTGCCGGCACTTCATAATGCTGCTCGTTCGCGACGTCCGGCTGCAGCGCGACAGGTGATTGATCCATCATAGCCACGAAGCCGTTTAAGGCATTGGCGGCATACTCCACATCACCCGAGTGAATTTCCCTGCGCTTGTTCTCAAGCAGGCGCCTGATAGCCGCGCGAATGACGGGATCCGGGACAAGTCCGGACTCGGTCCAACTGACTGCTCTTGTGGTCAAGCCGCTCATCGCAGCCTCCAGAATAGTGAGCAACCAATATACGAGGCCTGTTTTCCGCCAACAATAGAGAAAGTGGTTTCGTTACATTCGCTTACAAACTGCCGGGATCACAGTGTTGCAGGTAGGCACTTCGGTGTAGCTTTACCGTACCAGCGGAATACGGACTTCGAAGCTGGCGCCGGGCTTTTGAGTGTCTAGCAGTCGCAAACTGCCACCATGAGCCTTGACCACCAGTGACGCGAGGTACAATCCCAACCCCGTACCTCCTGATTCGCGCGCCCGCGACACATCACTTCGGTAGAAAGGCTCGCCGATATGCCGAGCCTCCTCAGCGGACATACCCGGCCCGTTATCACTCACCCTGATGATGAGTTCGTTTTCTTCGCGGGAAACAACAATATCTATCGGCCCATCCTCGCGCCGTGAGTAACGGAGCGCGTTGCTAATGAGGTTCTTCAGCAACAAGGCAATACGTGCCTCATCGACGGAAACGATGAGCGGGTCCGCCGGTAGAACGACCTGCAAGCGGTCCGCGGATTTCTGGAAAAAGTCCTGCAGCAACTTGCGCACGAGTTCGTTTATAGACACGTCGCTTCGCACTAACGCTGCGTGCGAGCTGTTCAGCCGCTCCGCCTCCAGCAATGCCGCAACGATCTTCTCCATTTCGATGATTTCTTCTTTCAGACCACGAGCGTTCTCATCATCCTCCAGAAACTCGAGCGTTAATCGCATTCTCGACAGCGGTGTGCGCAACTCATGACTGATTCCCAGCAACAACGCACGCTTCGCATCGAGCATTCTCTGGACATCGCCGGCCATCGTGTTTATATCGGCTGCGAGGTCACCTAACTGGTCGCGACGTACATTTTTTATTCGAAAATCAAAATTTCCGCTACCAATGCGCCGTGCACCGTCACGGATCGTCCGGATCGGGCGAAACAGCCACGAAACCGCGAGATAGGCCAGCAACAGGAAAGAAAGCCCGAGCCCCAGAACAAGCGGGACCAACCCGGGACCTTCCGACACATCCGATATTCTGGGCGTCGAAACGGCGATCTCGTAGCCGCCCTGGCGTATGCGCAAGAAATCGTGGTTATCTTGCGCTGCAAAATCGACACCTTGCAACTCGTCGGCCCACGCGCCGGGACTGTCACTGAATCTCGGGCTGGCCGCAAAATCCAGATTCTCGATGCGAGGAAATGCCGGATCGGATGCCCAGTCCATGTCCGGGCCGAGAATTCGAATATCAACCGGCACCTTCCTGGTGATTGTGAGCGCACGATCTATACGCGGCGGCACACCAATATCTTCACGTACGTAGTTAACGTGCAATGAGAGATGGCCACTGATCAGACCGCGGATCTGGTCACTATTGTAGAAGCGCTGCACAGCCTTGAAGGTGCCGAAAATGAACAAGCCACCCAGCAAGACAAAAATAAGTAACAGCCGAAATGACAGCGAATGTGAGAGGCGCTCAAGCATCAGCTCTCGGGATGCCAACAAATGAGTAACCGCGTCCCCAAATGGTCTGGATGAACCTTGGGGGCTTCGCCGTATCGCCAATTTTGTGGCGCAAGCGGCTGATCATGATATCCACCGCTCGCGTCAGGATAGCCGCATCGATGCCGCGCAACTCGCTCAGAATGTCATCACGTGAGAGCTTGCGCCCCTGCTTGCGTGCAAGGATCAGAAGAAGCTCGTACTCCATTGAGGTCAAGTCCACGGCTTGCCCGTCGACGCTGACGGATCGAAGTTCTGTATCAATACTAAGCCCTTCGAAGTTCAGCGCACCGATAGTTGAACCCGCCAGTTCCGAACGACGCAGTGCGGCTTGCACGCGAGCGACGAGTTCACGAGGCTCAAAAGGTTTACCCACATAGTCATCGGCACCGAGTTCCAGGCCTGAAACCCGGTCAATGACATCGCCGCGTGCTGTGAGCATGATAATAGGTATATTGCTGAACTTACGGACTTCCCGGCATATCTCGAAACCGTCCTTGCCCGGCAACATGATATCGAGCAGCAACAGGTCCGGTTGTTCCCGGTTTAGCTTCTTAAGCCCTTGCACCGAGTCATACGCACAAATGAGATTGATGCCGTAGCGCTTGAAATACGCCTGCATCAACTCCGAATGCTTCCGGTCATCGTCTATAAGCAGCACTTTTGCCATGCGGGGATGATAGCGCGTCTTACCAAGGCTGTTACACAACAATGGCTACCTGATACATCTCGATACAGTTTGAAACAGGCCTGAGACCCTTTGCCCCCCGACGCCTGTGACACTGACGCCTCTTCAACTGATAGCCAAAACCAAGGGGCAGAAAATGAAACACACCAGTAAGTTCCTCGTCATTTGCAGCATGCTAATGCTTGCCGCTTGTGACAATGACGACGATGACAACGTACAGGCTGTTCAGCCGCCTCTAGTTGCCACGCTTAAGGTGCAGGTGCTGCACGGATCGCCCGATGCACCTGCTGTAAACGTGCTGGTCGACGGTGCCGAGGTTCTAAGCGACGTAGACTACAAGACAGGCTCCGGCCAGCTTGTGCTCGATGAGGGCACCCATTCTGTACAGGTTGATGGAATACTGCCAGGTGGAACAGCGACGGTTATTGGCCCAGTGAATCTGGACCTGTCGGGCGATACGATCTACACCATTGCCGCCGTTAATGAAGCAAGCGCTATTGAAGCCGTAGTTATCAGCCAACCCGATATTGCGGTCAGTGCAGGCTCAGCCCGACTGTTTGTTCTGCATGGCGCTGCCGGAGCACCGGAAGTCGATGTGTTCGTCACAACACCCGGGGCCGATCTCACGGCAAGTGCACCGGTTGGCACATTCTCTTTCAAAGAAACTATCGGGCCGGCTGAAGTTGCAGCGGGCGACTACCAGATCCGCGTAACCGCATCCGGCGACCCGGCGGCGGTTGTCTACGATTCCGGTACAGTGACGCTAGACGATGGTGACGACCTGACGCTAGCCGCGCTGCCCAACACAAGCGGTGGCAATGCACCCATTGGCCTCGTAGCGCTGACGGGCACTGGCTCGGCCGAAATTCTGGACATGGACACGCCGACATCCCTGCAAGTAGTTCATGCGTCTCCCGACGCACCAGAAGTTGACGTACTGGTCGATGGTGGCGTACTCGTACCGAGCCTCGCATTTCCTGAGGCAACACCTTTCGTGGAGGTAGCAGGCGGAACGTACGAAGTAGCGGTTACCGTTGCCGGCAACCCGGGTGCAGTTGCGATTGGTCCCGTTGACCTGGAGCTACTGGCCGGCGAACGCTACTCGGTACTGGCGGTTGGTGAACTCGCAGCCATCGAGCCACTTATCCTCACTGACGACCCACGCCCGGTGGCAACCAACGCCAAAGTGAGAATTGTGCATGCATCGCCCAGTGCCGGTGAAGTGGACATCTACGTTACCGCGGTTGGCGCCAACATCAATAACGAAATGCCAACGCTCGCCTCTATCCCGTTCAAGGCGAACACCGGTTACATCGCACTTGCGGCCGGTGACTACGATGTAACGGTCACCGCTACAGGTAGCAAGACCGCGGCCATCGGACCGGCGTCTATCGAGGTGTCGGATGGTGGAGTCTATACCGCCGTTGCAAGGGATCCGTTACCCGGCGAAACGGCGCTCGGACTTATTCTTCTGGACGATTTCGCAATCGCGGAATAAGCCAGCTCAGTGGCTACCTGACAGCCAGACTGAGCACTTTGGGCCCCTGCTCCAAGCAGGGGCCTCTTTTTTTGGGCGCTACATGACCCATGTGGATGCTACGGGTTATCGGCTACAGGAGTGTTCTCTGTCGCATGATCGTCAGCTTCAAGATAGTGAATCGCTTCGCGAAAATGCTTCTCACCCGGAACGTTGTGTGCCATTCCGTGGATCGTCAGCAGACTGATATGATTCATCCCTGATTTTTCGTACTTTGCGTACAGGCGCCGAGTCAGTTTGCGATTGAAGTCGTCGCTTCCTGTAATAAACACGTAGCGCCGGGACTTCGCCAAAGCCAACTGGTCGGCAGAAACATCCGGCCAGGCAACGACGCCGCAAATGTAAATCGCGCCGGTAAACAAGTTTGCGAACTGCACAGCGGCAATGCTGGCCACCTTCCCTCCTCCAGAAAACCCCGACACATAGATTCGCTGAGGATCAATGCTGTAGCGCTCGGCCGCGACATACGGTGCCAGCGCTGCATGCAATAGCCGCTTCTTTGTACGCGTCCCGTTGCCAGACATATCCGCACTGATCATGATCAGATTGTGTTCATCAAGAACCGGACGCCAGGCTTTGGGTAGCCAGCCCTTGGGGGTCGGACTTACAAAAACCAGCAGGCCTGCCGGAACGTCTGGATCATAGTTCTCCGGCACGTACATCTGCCAGCTAATTTCCCGGCCCACATCGTGAATGTCCGACAAACCCTCCAGCGACTTTCCGTCGACGAGTTGAGCGGGTGTTCTTGCAACGTGAACATGGCCACGCTGAATTTCAGGACCGTCATTCGCAGCAGATATGGCAACACTGGCCTGCAAAATCAGGAGCACTAAAATTAGCCGGAGGGGTGCTTTCATACGCGTTTCGACATGATCAGATGGGATTGGTTCTCGATACGAAACGACCGCATTCTGCGGTCGACCATTTTCGAGCGCATAATTTCCTTGCCTACCGGCCTCGCCGATTCCTGAGGCTCCGCTACGCCATCCATTTGCGTCTGATTCGAATAGCACAGGAGAGGGTCGAATAACTGGTTTTCGGTTATTATGGAGGTCAACTGTTGACCCGAAGCAAACATTTACGTAATCGCATTTTGGATGGGTTAGATTCCTCCATTGTTACGCACAAACCACCGGTAGGATGAAGAAGATGAAATCGATCGACGAGGCGCAGCGAGATATGCGCAATGCCTACTATAGTGGAGCAACTGGTGTAGTTACTTCGGCTACGGCTTGGCTAGCCGCCGCGTTGGCCGCGGCGTTTGTAAGCTCGTACGCCGGAGTATTGACGTTGATTTTCGGCGGCATGTTGATATTTCCGGCATCGGTGGTGTTGTGTAAGGTCATAGGCAGATCGGGAAAGCACAGCAAACATAACCCGCTGGCGCCACTTGCAATCGAAAGCACGATTTGGATGTTGCTTTCGATAGTCGTTGCAATCGGTGCCGGCCTCTACAAGATCGAATGGTTTTTCCCAGCAATGTTGCTTGTAATCGGTGGTCGGTACTTCACATTTTCGACACTCTATGGGTTGCGGATTTATTGGGCTTTCGGAGCAACATTGGTCATTGTCGCCATACCCTTGGTCTTCTTCGAAGCACCGGTGATTGTTGGTGCATTTATAGGGGCATTAGTTGAGTACGCCTACGGTATCGCAATTTTCGTGATCGTCAGACCAAACGCGGCTTAGTTTTGCGCTGCAAACTTGCGGTATATTGACGGCCTGTGACCCATTTCTGCCGCTCGGAATTGCGGCGAAGTTTTGCACACTATTCGACTTTGGATCGAACGCTAGCTATGGCTATCTGGTTGAGCAATAAAGTGCATCCAATGCTCACCAGAGTAGCGTCAGTCTTCCTGTTTCATTTGGCGATCGCGGGCACGCTCGCCGCCGCCGGGTGCACCGAGGAGTCCGGAAACATCCGTACGCCCGAGAAGCGGCCTGCAGAGCTACACATGCCACCCTGTGCGGAAACCGGGCCGCGCAGTGAACTGCGTTGTGGGCGGCTGCCTGTGCCGGAAGACTATTCAAGACCCGACGGCCGGCAGATTGAGCTGAATATCGTTATGGTGCCGGCAAAGAAATCCGGCGTGAAGCCGGCTGCGCTCTTCGTACTTGAAGGTGGCCCGGGCGTACCGGCAACAGGGAGTGAGGACTTCTTCCTCAACGAGGGGGCCGCTTACGCCGAGCGGCATGATGTGGTGATGGTCGATCTTCGCGGCACCGGCGGATCTAATCCACTGCACTGTGGTTTCCTTGAAGGTCGCGGTGTTCCACTACAGCGCCAACTAGGGGAGATGTATCCTCCCGACGAAGTGATCAAATGCCGAGAAAGTCTCGAGTCCAGGGCGGACCTGCGGCAGTACGCTACCAGCAATGCCGTAGATGACCTCGAGATGGTGCGCAAGGCGCTTGGTTACGCGAAGATTGACCTGCAGGCAATCAGTTATGGCACTCGACTCGCGACGGAGTACATTCGCCGCTACCCGGAACATGTCCGTACGCTGACGGCAATCGGGTCGCTACCGTCAACACACAGGATGCCACTCCACCATGCGGCCGGATTTCAACGGGCATTCGACCTTCTTCTAAGCGACTGTGAGGCGCAGGCTGCCTGTCGACAAGCGTACCCGGATTTGCGTGTTCGCTGGACAACATTGCTAGATAGCCTGACTGAGCCATTCGTGTATCACTATGAGAATGCTGACCTCGGCGGTGGTGTCTACATGACAATCCGGAAAGACGTCTTTGTCGAGGCGCTCCGGTCTGCTATGTACTCCGCGTACCGCGCAAGGTCATTGCCGTTGATTGTGGACGCAGCGAGTCAAGGCGATTTCGATCCTTTCCTCGAGTTGGCATTACCTGCCGACGCCAATCCGCCACCCTTCTTCGCCGAGGGTGCGTATCTTAGTTTCACCTGTACTGACGATGTCTCGCGGATTGATCCCACGGAAACTGAATCGTTTACCAGCGACACTTACCTGGGCGACTACCGCGTCGTGCAGCAGATTCGCGCATGTCAGTTGTGGCCAACCGGTACTTATCCCATCGCCCTGGATCACTCAGTCGAAGCCACTGTCCCTGCTTTGCTGATTACCGGCGAGCAAGATCCGATTACGCCGCCGTCGGATGCTGAACAGCTAGCGCAGGGATTCAGTAATTCCCGCGTCGTAATCGTTCCACATGCAGGGCACCTGCCTTTTGATGTAAGCGATCCGGAGTGCATCGACAGGATTATGTTGGCCTTCCTGGAAACCGCTACGGTTGACAATCTTGATCTCAGATGCATCGATGAGCTTGAGCCACTGCCATTCGCTCTATAGGTTAGAGCTTAGGTGTCGCATCGACCGGTTGAAACTGCAGCCCAAAGCGGACACTGAGTTGTAGGCGCCTGAATTGTATTTCCAGAATAAGCTGACGCACTCAAGGGGTAATCATGACGCTCGAGCAATACGCAAATTTGGCCGATATCATCGGCGTAATCGTAATTGTCGTAACACTAATCTACCTGACCGTACAGGTTCGCCAGGGCGCAGAACTCTTGCGTTCAGAGTCGCGACAGGCTCAGGTCGCAAATGACCAGAACGGTGTCTACAAATTTGTCGAGCACCCGGAACTTGGGCGCTTGTTTTCCCAAGAGGAAACACCCAGTTTTGAGGAGAAGATAAAACTGCAATTCTGGATTATTGGTCAGATGCGCGCCCGCGAGCATGAATGGCTGCAGCACAGAAGTGGAGCTATGGACGAAGAAACATGGATAAGTTATCGCGATGTTATCTACTTCCTCCTTGGAACCAAGCGAGCGAGAGCGCTTTGGAAAATGTGCAGCCCATTTTTCAATCCTGACTTTGCAGAGATGGTCAGAAGGATGATGAAAGAAACACCATGCATCAACTTTTGGGAAGAGCTAGAAGCGGTGAAATAGCCTGATCCTCGTGGAGCTAGCAGGTGCTTCTTGCCGAAAGCCGCTGCCTCGGTGATAAACTGACAAGCAATTGCTTCTGATTCAAAGCAGCCCGTCACTTGCAGCCAATGGATAAGCAGCAATACTTATAACGTGAGAAGATCATGAGTACATTAGTCGCTGGCGTCGCGCTTTGGGTTGTTGTTCATCTGATTCCCTCTCTTGCCGCGGGATACCGGCAACGCGTTATCGACAAATTTGGCGCAAGCCCTTATCGCGCCGTTTTTACGATAGCCATATTGACGTCCATAGTTATTATCGTAGTTGGCTGGCGATCTTCGCCTGAACAATACCTCTATGTGTTACCCCCATGGTCGCGGCCGGCTGGCTTCACGCTGATGATGATTTCATTTTTGCTTCTCGGTGCTGCGAATTATCAGACCATTATCAAGCGATTTGTGCGTCATCCAATGCTGTTGGGCGTTGTCGTCTGGTCGGTGAGTCATTTGTTGACCAATGGCACTATCAGGGCGTTGGTCTTGTTCGGTGGGCTGGGTCTATGGGCCTTGATTGAAATGGCACTAATCACTCATCGTGACGGAGTTCGGGACTTACCGGCCGGCCCCGGATTAGGCGCGGAAATGAAAGGAATCGCTATCAGTGCAATCATATTCTTGCTTGTGCTATTTCTGCACCCGTACTTCACTGGTGTGTCTGCGATGCTGCGATGATCAATAGCTCTTCTACGCAGTCGGTACTGGATGCGACTGGCCGCTGCAGGCATAGGTCAGACGGCGCGGAGAGCCAGGCTTTAAATCAATAGCTAGATTTAGAAACTGGCGGAGAGGGGGGGATTCGAACCCCCGGTACGGTATAAGCGTACACTCGCTTTCCAAGCGAGCGCCTTAAGCCACTCAGCCACCTCTCCGAATTTTCAGTTTCTATAATCTTGCGTCAAATCGTCCAGTGCGGGATTGATTCGTCGCTTTGCTCCTCACCCCTGCGGGGCGCACTTCGTGCGTCTGTCGGCGCAAGCGCCTCGGTTCGAACCCCCGGTACGGTATAAGCGTACACTCGCTTTCCAAGCGAGCGCCTTAAGCCACTCAGCCACCTCTCCGAATTTTTTTCGACCTAGCTTCCTGACTCCTCAGCCTGTTCTTCATCCTTGGCGGCGCTGCTGCCGCCGATCGAACCGGGCGGCATGTCGAGGCACGGTGAGCCTGCCGGGCGCGGTGGCTGCGGCGATGGCTCGGGTGCTGGTAATTCTTTCAGCGGATCGAGTTGCGTGAGCCCTTCGGGCGCAACCACCCGTTTGCCCGGTACAGCCAGTTGATATCGCTGTGCCTCGTCGCAGGACAGGACCGGCTCGCCGCCGCAGCCCGACATGAGCAACACCGACAATACGATCGCGCCAGCCAGATAGGTCTTTGTCACGCTCATTGCATTCCTTGTATTCACGCCGCGCCTGCTTGCTTCATTGCAGCCCGCATCGAGGCATGGTGTTTGTCACTGTACTCGGTCAGCGGCAGTCGAATTGACGGCCCTGCAAGGCCCATTTCCGCAACCGCCCACTTGACCGGAATCGGGTTCGACTCGATAAACAGCGCCGTGTTCAAATCCTGCAGCGTTGCATCCAGTTCCCGTGCGGCCTCAATCTCACCTTCGCGTACCAGGCGGCACAGCCTGGACATCGCAGCCGGTACCACATTGCCACTTACGGTCACCACACCATGGCCACCTTCAATCAGGAAATCCAGTACAGTGAAATCGTCGCCACTGAAAAGTCCAAACGATGGCTCCACCAGCTTCTGAATATCCTTCAGCCGCTGAATGCTACCGGTCGCTTCCTTGAGCGCAACTATATTTTCGTGCAAAGCCAGCCGCGCCACAGTTTCGGGCAGCAGGTCAGCAACCGTTCGCCCAGGCACGTTATACAGCATGACCGGCTTTTCCAGCGCGTCCGCAAGCGTCGAGAAATGCCGAAACAGGCCTTCCTGAACCGGTTTGTTGTAGTAAGGCACCACCAGCAGGTAAGCATCGATACCACTGTCCGCAACATTGCGCGATAACTGCATTGTTTGTGCGGTAGAGTTCGAGCCCGTACCCGCAATAACCGGCAGGCGGCCATCGACCATCTCGACCGCGCGATGAATCAGGGCAATATGCTCGTCCGTCGCAAGCGTCGGCGACTCGCCGGTGGTCCCGGCGATGACAAGGCCGTCACTGCCCTGCTCGACATGAAAGTCGATCAGGCGCTTGAGTGCCGGATAGTCAACCTTATTGTCTGCATCGAACGGCGTTATAAGTGCGACCAGGCTGCCCTGGAACCTATCGCTTCCGTTCGAAGTTCGTGCGGACATGCGTACGCCCCTCGCCACAAATAAGGCGGCGATGTTACTGTTCGCTGTCGGCGCTGGCAAGGCGAGATGGCAATCAATTCCCATAATGAAGAAAAATTCTAATTTAATGACGCAACTCATTGTTTTATCAGCGATCGGCACAGATCGCACGGGTGTCGTACAGGACATCACGAAAGTTGTCCTGGGGTGCGGAGGCAATATCGAAGAAAGCCGCATGACCACACTGGGCGCAGAATTCGCGGTGCTCATGCTGGTCTCTGGCAAATGGCACACGCTTGATCGGCTCGAAAAAGGCCTGGAGAAACTGACCGAAGGCGCTGACCTTACGTTTGCCATCCGCAAGACCGGTGAGCGTCGGGTTCGGGAAGACCGTATGCCCTACGCGGTCGATGTCGTCTGCCTCGACCAGCAGGGCATCGTTTTCGGACTCGCCAACTTCTTTGCATCCCGGGACGTGGAAATCGCCGATCTGGCTACCCGGCGCTATGCCGCCGCCCACACGGGCGCGCCAATGTTTGCCGTGCAGATGGCGATCAATGTGCCCGCCTCCGTTAATCTCGCGTTGTTACGCGACGATTTTGCTGAAATGTGCGACCGCATGAACCTGGATGCCATTCTTGACCCGGTCAAGGGCTGACCAACACTGGAATCTGAAGGAGAACTACCTTGAGTGGACCCACTCTGAATCGCGTCGTCGCCGACTTCACCTGCGAATCGACTGGTGGCAAGCCTGTGCGCCTCAAAGACCTGCGCGGCCAGAACGTCGTGCTGTACTTCTACCCGAAAGACAGTACCCCGGGCTGCACCCAGGAAGGCAAGGACTTTACCGAGTTGCATACCCGGTTTCGGCGGCAAAACACGCGCATATTCGGCGTCTCACGGGACAGCCTGGCCTCGCACGAGAAGTTCAAGGCCAAGCAGGGATTCCCCTTCGAGCTACTATCGGACCCGGATGAGAAGCTTTGCCGGCAGTTCGATGTCATCCACGAAAAGTCTCTCTATGGCCGCAAGTTCATGGGCGTCGTGCGCAGCACCTTCCTGATCGACGCCGATGGCAAGCTGCGAGGCGAATGGCGCAAGGTCAAGGTAAAAGGGCATGCCGCAGCCGTGCTTGAGGCGGTCAAGGAACTGGCTAAGTAGCTTTGCCGGATATTGAAATTCAGTCACTTATGGCGAATCAGCACGTTTCCGCGGTGCAAGCGGGTATCATTGCGGGAACGGAATCAGCCGGCACCAGTCCGATTCAGCAATGAAGCATAGATACCCAGGAAAACTAGTGACCCTCGTCGCCGTGGCGACACTGAGCTTTTTCAGTGCCGCGGGTGCCGACGACATCAAGTTGCCCGACATGGGCAGCCCGGCTGACGCGATTCTGTCGAAGTCCGAAGAGAACCGCTTCGGGCGCGCGATCATGGCGCAGATTCGCATGAGCGGTCAGGTCGTCGAAGATCCTTTGATCAACGAATACATCAATGAGATCGGTCATCGCATCGCCGCACAAACCAATGACGGTGACCACAGTTTCGAGTTCTTCGTGGTGAATGACTCGCGCATCAATGCTTTCGCCCTGCCCGGCGGCTATATCGGTGTGCACACGGGCCTGATTGAGGCCACTCGCAACGAAGATGAACTGGCTGGCGTACTGGCGCACGAGATCGCGCACGTCACACAGCGGCACATAGCCCGCTCCATCCACGCCAGCCAACGCCAGAGTCTCCTGTCAACAGCGTTGATGCTCGGTGCCATGGTCGCCGGTATTGCAGGCGGCAGCTCTGACGTTGTGCAGGCCGGCATGGCCGTTGCGCAGGGAACGGCGGCACAGAGCCAGATTAATTTCACCCGCAGCCACGAATACGAAGCCGACCGGATTGGTATCAACGCGCTTCATGACGCGGGCTATGATCCGCACGGCATGGCCTCGTTTTTCGAAGTCATGGCGCGGCAGCAGCCGGCGTCGCCGGAACTACGAGCGCCGGAATTTCTGCGCACCCACCCGGTAACCACGGCGCGCATCGCCGAGGCGCGCAATCGGGCCCAGGCGTACCCCCGCCAGCTTGTTCAGGACTCCACCAATTATGGCTTGTCGCGGGCACGCGTGATTGCAGAGCGCTTCGATACGCCTGAACAGGCCGTTGCGCATTTCGAGCAGCAACCCTACGAACAACAGTCCAATATTGAAAAATACGGGCGCGCCGTCGCCTATGAACTGGACGGCCGGTATGTGGAAGCAAACAGGATTTTTGCCGACCTCATTGCCGACGATCCGCAAGTGATCGCGTATCACATCGGGCTTGGCGAATCCCAGTTCGGACTTGAAGACTACGCGGCAGGCATCGCGACCTTTGACCGTGCCGTCGAGCTGTTTCCCCGCAACGTGCCCCTGATTATTACCTACGGTGAGCAACTCTTGCACCTTGGGCAGGCTGAGCGTGCGCATGCACTCCTGCTCGACCTGATGAACAACATTCCGCCGACACCCGAGCAGGTGCGGCTCATAGCGCGTGCCGCAAATGATGCCGGGGACTACGCCGAGTCTTACTACTACATGTCCGAATACGAATTGATGACTGGCGACCTGGTCGGCGGTATCCGGTATCTGCAGCGAGCACTGGCGCTGCCGGAGTTGCAGGAGATTCAGCGCATCCGCTTTGAAGCCCGCATTGACTTTATCCGTGAGTACATGACCGAGGAGCAGCTCAAGCAAATGCAGCGCAGCCGCGGCCAATCAATGGTGTCCAATGACCGATAAGCTCAGGCTGTTTGTACTCCCTTGCGTACTCATGCTCGGCGCGTGCGCCAGCACCGAGGAATCCTCGCGAGTGGCCTACGACCCCTGGGAGCCGCTCAACCGGAGCGTGCACGAGGTTAACGATGTCAGTGATCGATTCCTGCTCAAACCTGTCGCAAAAGGATACGAAGCTGTCGTTCCGGGTTTCATGCGCAAAGGCGTGACGAATTTTTCGAGAAACCTGCTGACCCCGGGTTCTGCGATTAACAACTTTCTACAGGGCAAACCGCGAGACGGCTTTAGTGAGATCACGCGTTTTTTATTCAACAGCACGATAGGCATCGCCGGCCTGATCGATGTTTCCACTATCGCCGGTCTTGACGAGCGCCACGAAGACTTCGGCCAGACGTTTGCGGTGTGGGGTGTGCCGGACGGGCCGTACGTAGTGCTGCCCTTCCTTGGCCCGAAGACGCTCCGTGATGCGACGGCATTGCCGCTGGACATGTTGGCTGATCCGCTCTGGCACTATGACGATTCTTCAGTACGGGATCCCCTCAACGTCCTGCGCATTATCAACCTGCGCGCAAATCTGCTGAAGCTGGACAATCTGATAGAAGATTCCAAGGACCCTTACGTCACCATTCGCGAATCGTATTTGCAGAACCGGAACTTCGAGGTTTACGACGGCGATCCGCCGGTGGATGATGATTTCTACGACGACTTTGACGACGACTTTGACGACGACTTCGACGAAGATTTCGGCGACGACGACGAAGACTTGAACTAGGAATGCCAGGCAGTGGCGCTGACTAGGCTTCGGTTGCTTCCGGCGCCTCGATAAACCCGGCCCAGCGCTCACCCTTGTTCAGTAAGTGGTCTACTTCGGTCGTCTTGGCAATGGCCATGATGCGTTCCGGCATTTCAAGGAACTGAATCTCGCGAACCGTATGTATCGCCCAGGTCACCCACTCGAGCAACAATGCAAGACCCGCTGAATCCGCCCGCGTGACGCCGCTGAGGTCAACGGTGATACGCGTATGGTTTTCAAACATATCCTCACTGGCACGCAGAATTTCTTCGGCAGTGGCGAACGTCATTTCACCGCTTAGCTTAAAGCGGCCACCACCGACATCCTGAAGCTCAAAGTCACTCACCCGTCGTCGGTCCCGCCTCGGCCTCATAACGCGCGATCATCTGCTCCAGGCTCGAAGATGAAATCTCCGAATCAAGCTCCGCACGAAAATTACGTATGTAGGAAATGCCTTCGATAGTAACGTCAAAAATCATCCACCCGCTGTCACGCTTTACCAGCCCGTAGTTAACCGGCACCTTGTCGCCATCATCCAGACGTACGATGGTGCGTACCGTGGTGCGTTTCTTGCTGGGATCACCACGGTAAGCCAGTATTTCAACCTTGCTTTCATCAAACTCAAGCACGCCGTCGGCGTACTTGCGCAGCATGGCCTCGTAGAACGCCTCGATAAAACGCTCCCGCTGGCTGGCGCTCGCTGCTCGCCAGTGCTTGCCCAGCACGAGTTGGGCGGCATACTTGCGATCGAAGCGCGGCAACAGGATCGGGTCTACAACCGCCCGCAGCGCTTCGGGATCCTGGGCAAGTGCTTCTTTGCGCCCTTCGAAAGCATCCGCGAGCTCTTTGACAGCCGTTTCAATGATGACGTTCGGCGAGTCTTCAGCCACAGCGTTTGCGCCGAGCACAAAGAACAGGCAAGCCGCGAACAGCGACCGCACCAAGTTTGCGTGATTCTTCAAGATTTGCTCCTTATTCCGAGTCGGACGAGTTACCGACAAGGAACTTTCCAATCAGGTTTTCAAGCACAATAGCCGACTGTGTAAACAGCACTTCGCTACCGTCTTCAAGGTAGACGTCCGAGCCGCCCGCCTGCAAGCCGACGTACTGGCTGCCGAGCAGCCCGGCGGTCAGGATAGTGGCATCGGAATCGTCCGGAATTTTGTTATAGCGCCCGTCAATCGACAGGGTCACCACGGCATTCAGTAATTCCGGGTCAAACTCGATGTTCGTAACCCGGCCGATCGTGACGCCAGACATGGATACCGGGGCACGCGGCTTCAGGCTGCCAACATTATCGAAACGTGCCTGCACCGAATACAAGTCTTTACCTGAAAAATCATCGCCGCCCGTTGCCTGGGTGGTGAGGAAGAACAGTGCGCCTATACCCAACAATGCAAACAGCCCGGTACCGAGCTCAACTGCACGCGTTTTTTTCATATCAGTTCCTTAGGAACGCTGCGGTTATCATGAAATCGGTGATCAGGACGGCAATCGCCGTGATCACGACAGTACGTGTGGTTGCCCGGCTTACGCCTTCGGCCGTGGGAATGGAATTAAACCCCTCCCAGACAGCCATCAAGCTCGCAATAAAGCCGAACACAATACTCTTCAATATACCCTCTGTGACATCGCGCAAGTCCAAAGAGTTCTGCATTTGTTGCCAGAATGCGCCGACATCGATACCGAGCATATTCACGCCAACGAGGTGCGCCCCCAACAGCCCGACACAGCTAAAAATTGCGACGAGGAAAGGCATGGCGATCACGCCGCCCAGGAACCGCGGGACGACTACCCGGCGAATGGGGTCGACGGCCATCATTTCCATCGCGGACAACTGGTCGGTTGCCTTCATCAGGCCAATTTCAGAGGTCAGCGCAGTGCCCGCGCGCCCGGCAAACAGCAGCGCCGTTATCACCGGCCCCAGCTCTTTGATCAGGGCAAAACCGGCAAAGACGCCAACCGCATCTTCGGCACCGAATCGGGTGAGGTTCGCATAGCCCTGCAATGCCAGAACGCCGCCAACGAAGCCGCCGCAAATCATGATAATGACCAGCGACAGCGCACCGGCGTTGTATACCTGCGCGACGACCAGCCGAAAGCGCAACACCAGGGTTCTTGGCGCCTGCTGCAGCAACTCGATCAGGAACAGCGTGAGCCCGCCGAATGTGCGCACGAACTCCACGAGCAGGATGTATATTTCGCGAATCATAAAACTTACTCGGCGTCCCGACCGAGGAGTTGCTCCGCATAGTCAGGTGCCTGAAAGTGGAAGGCGACCGGACCGTCGGCCATGCCATGCATGAACTGGCGTACGAGTTCGGAACTGGCGCGATTGAGCTCGTCCGGGCTTCCCGACGCAGCCACTTTGCCGTCGGAGATCAGGTAACTGCAATCGGACACCGTCGATATCTCGTCCACATCATGACTGACGAGAATGCTCGATATACCGAGTGCATCGTTCATGCGGCGCACGAGGCGTACGATAACCCCCATCGAAATAGGATCAAGCCCCACGAAGGGCTCGTCGTAAATGAGGATATCCGGGTCGGTGACCATCGCACGGGCCAGCGCCACGCGACGTGCCATGCCGCCCGAGAGCTCGGCCGGCATCATGTCCGCCGCACCGCGCAAGCCGACCGCGTGCAGCTTGGTCAACACCACATGCCGGATCAGCCGGTTTGAAAGCTCGGTATGCTCGCGCAGCGGGAAGGCGACATTTTCGAAGACACTCAGGTCGGTCAGCAAGGCGCCGTTCTGGAACAGCATGCCGAAGCGTTTGCGGAGCTGGTAGAGCTGTTTCTTGTTGAGCGTCGCGATATCCACGCCGTCCACCAGAATCTGCCCTGAATCCGGCCGTAGCTGGCGCGTTATCAGGCGCAACAGGGTCGTCTTGCCGGTGCCACTGGGCCCCATAACGGCAGTGACTTCACCGCGTTTGATATTGATATTCAGCCCTTTGAATATCGCGCGCGAACCGCGCGAGAAACACAGGTTCCGAATCTCGATGATATTGTCGTTTGGCTGGCTCATTGCGGGGCGTAGCATAGCAGAGACTTTGCGAAAACCGCACAAGGTCTGGCCTCCCGGTTTAAATAGGACTAAAATAGTCCTTTATTTGGATCTGGAGCCACTTCGTGCTCAGAATCAGCAAGTTGACCGACTATGGCACCGTCGTGCTGGCGCACCTCGCGGCGGCCGATGCACGCGTGGTCAGCGCCACCGATGTCGCCGAGGCCACCGGGATAGCCTTGCCCACCGTCAGCAAGCTACTGAAATCGCTGGCGCGCGCCGACCTGGTGCAGTCAACCCGCGGCGCAGGTGGCGGCTACCAGCTATCCCGCGCAGCCTGCCAGATTACAGCAGCCGATGTCATCGATGCGCTCGAAGGTCCCGTTTCGATTACCGAATGCAGCTCGCTCGACAGCCACTGTGAACACGAAGGCGTGTGCAACGTCGGCGGTGCCTGGCAACGTATTAACGTCGCCATTCGCCAGGCGCTCGACGAGGTGAGCCTGCAGGATCTCCTCCATTCCGACACCGGCCATCGCGCTCCGCGGTTCAGCTTTGCCGGCGTGCCTGTAACTATTGAAAACCGACCCCAGAAGAAATCCTGACGTGTCTACTGAATCTGAAAACATTGAAGAACTCGTAAACCGGCGCTATGCGCACGGTTTCGTTACCGACATCGCCAGCGAGGGTTTACCCCCGGGGCTCAACGAAGATGTCGTGCGCGCAATCTCAGCGCTTAAGGAAGAGCCCGAATTCATGCTCGAGTGGCGCCTGCGTGCCTACCGGCAATGGCTGGAGATGGTCGAGCCCGAATGGGCACACGTGCACTACCCGCGCATCGACTACAACTCCATTTCCTACTACTCGGCACCCAAGTCCGATAAGGACCGACCGAAGAGCCTGGACGAAGTAGACCCGAAATTGCTCGAAACCTATGACAAGCTCGGCATTCCGTTGCACGAACGAGCCAGGCTTGCGGGCGTTGCGGTCGATGCCGTGTTCGACAGTGTGTCGGTAGCAACCACGTTCAAGAAAAAGCTGTCGGAAGCCGGTGTCATCTTTTGCTCGTTTTCCGAAGCCGTCAAGAATCACCCCGAACTCGTGCGGAAGTACCTCGGCACGGTCGTGCCGCAGCGCGACAATTTTTTCGCAGCCCTGAACTCCGCGGTCTTCAGTGATGGATCGTTTGTCTATATTCCAAAGGGCGTGCGCTGCCCGATGGAGCTATCTACCTATTTCCGCATTAACGCGGCGAATACCGGGCAGTTCGAACGCACGCTGATCGTCGCGGACGAAGGCAGTCACGTGAGTTACCTAGAAGGCTGTACGGCGCCGATGCGAGACGAAAACCAGCTACACGCGGCCGTCGTTGAGCTAGTGGCGCTAAAGGATGCCGAGATCAAGTACTCCACGGTGCAAAACTGGTACCCCGGTGACGAGAACGGTGTTGGCGGCATTTACAACTTTGTGACCAAGCGCGGTGACTGCCGCGGTGCCAATTCCAAGATTTCCTGGACGCAGGTTGAAACAGGCTCGGCGATCACGTGGAAATACCCGAGCTGTATTCTGCGCGGCAACAACTCCGTTGGCGAGTTCTACTCGGTGGCCGTTGCCAATAATTACCAGCAGGCCGACACCGGTACCAAGATGATCCACATTGGCCGTAATACGCGCAGCACTATCGTTTCAAAAGGTATATCGGCGGGACACGCGCAAAATGCTTATCGCGGCCTCGTACGCGTCATGCCGCAAGCCCAGGGCGCACGCAATCACACCCAGTGCGACTCTTTGCTGATTGGCAAAGAGTGTGGCGCCCATACCTTTCCGTACATGGAGATCAAGAATCCGAGTGCGCGCATTGAGCACGAAGCAACGACGTCGAAGATTTCGGCCGACCAGTTGTTCTATTGCCGGCAACGCGGCATCTCTGAAGAAGACGCCGTCAACATGATCGTGAACGGTTTTTGCAAAGAAGTATTTAACGAATTACCCATGGAATTCGCCGTGGAAGCGCAGGCGTTACTCAACGTCAGCCTCGAAGGCGCCGTCGGTTAAGGAAAGCACATGCTAGACATTAAAGACCTCCAGGCTCGCATCGGCGAGACCGAAATTCTTCGTGGCCTGACGCTCAATGTGAAGGCCGGTGAAGTCCACGCCATCATGGGTCCGAACGGCTCCGGCAAGAGTACGCTTGCGCAGGTGGTTGCCGGACACGAGGACTACGAAGTAACCGGCGGCTCGGTGCAGTTCAAAGGCAAGGACTTGCTGGAGCTGGCCCCCGAGGAACGCGCGCGCGAAGGTATTTTTCTCGGCTTCCAGTACCCGGTCGAGATCCCGGGTGTCAATAATGCCTACCTGCTCAAAGCGGCGGTCAATGCCAAGCGCCAGCACCAGGGGCTCGACGAGATCGATGCCTTTGAATTCCTGAAACTGGCGCGCGAGAAAATGGCCTTGCTGGAAATGGACCCGAAATTTCTGAATCGCGGCGTCAATGAAGGATTCTCAGGCGGCGAAAAGAAGCGTAATGAAATCCTGCAAATGGCCATGCTCGAACCGGACCTGGCCATTCTTGATGAAACAGACTCGGGCCTCGATATCGACGCACTCAAGGCGGTTGCAAACGGCGTCAACGCCCTGCGCAGTCCGGACCGGGCCATTATTCTGGTTACCCATTATCAGCGTCTGCTCGACTACATCGAACCAGACTTCGTACATGTGCTCTCCGCCGGTCGCATCATTCGTTCGGGCGACAAGTCGCTCGCGCTTGAACTGGAGAAGAAAGGTTACGAATGGGTACGCGAGGCCGCGAACGCATGAGCGAGCCAGCGTTCAACCATGAAGCACTGTTGCAGGCCGTGCGTGATCTTCCGGTAGATAGCCTGACTGCCAGCCGCCGCGACGCGGCAAACCTGTTCGTTGCGCGTGGCTTTCCAACCGTGCGCGACGAAGACTGGAAGTACACTGACCTCAGCAACGTTATTGAGATCAGCCAGCAGTCTCTGCAGGTGGCGTCCGCGCCCGCCGCTATCGATGAAGATCTGCTGCGCCAAACGCAGGCGAATCTCGATGCGCACTGGATCGTGATCGCCAACGGAAAAGTACTCGAACAGCATTCCCCGGGCACTAATATTCCCGGTGTTCAATCCGGCTCACTGCAGAAAACAGACCTGGCTATCGACGAGCCGCTGGCCGACCTGAACCTCGCATTGCTCAGAGACGGGCTGAAGCTCGATATATGCGCAGAATTTGCACCTGACAAACCACTCGGCCTGTTGTTTATCGATACGGTTGAGAACGCCGTAGCGAGTACGCACGCGCGTGTGAACATCTCGCTGGAACGCAACGCGAACGCGCGCATCGTCGAAGCACATGTCTCATCGGGCCCTGCTCAACACTACTCGAACTGCGTATTGCACCTTGATCTCGCGGAAGGCGCTGTTTGCGAATACCTGCGACTGCAGGACCGCGCAACAAACCATAGCCAGACGGCACGGCTGAACGTCAGCCTCAAACGCGACAGCAGCCTGCATCACGGCAGCTTCGATCTGGGTGGCAGGCTGACCCGCAACGATCTGAACGTCGCTATTCAGGGTCGAAATGCCACTGCCAGATTCAATGGCCTGTACATCGTGGCCGACGGTCAGCACGTCGACAACCACACAAAAGTCGATCACCTCGTTGGCCCCGCGATTTCGCAACAGGAATACCGCGGGGTGCTGAGTGGGCACTGCCGCGCCGTCTGGAATGGCAAGGCTATTGTGCACAAGGGCGCCGATGGGACGGACGCAACGCAAGCAAACCACAATCTGCTGCTTTCTGACGCCGCCGAGATTGACGCCAAGCCAGAACTCGAAATTGATGCTGACGACGTCAAGTGCGCACATGGCACCACCGTGGGACAACTCGACGAACGCGCCCTGTTCTATCTGCGTGCCCGCGGCATCAGCAAGCCAGATGCGAAACGCATCCTGACCCGCGCATTCGCCGCAACAATCGTTAACACGTCGCCGATTAGCGAGGCACATGAGTTTCTTGGCGGACAGGTTGAGGAGCGACTGCGTACGATCGATGACGGAAGACAATCATGAGTCAGGTACAAGCTTCGAATTCGGGTGCTGAGCTGAATCTGCGCGACGATTTTCCTGCGTTGCTGCAGGAGATTCACGGGCATGAACTTGTCTATCTCGACAGCGCTGCGTCCGCACAGCAGCCCAAGTCCGTCATTGATACCGTCGCGCGCTACCAGCAACACGACCATGCAAATGTTCATCGGGGCGTACACACGCTCAGCCACCGGGCGACAGAAGCCTATGAAGGGGCGCGTGACAAACTGCAAGGTTTTATCAATGCGCGTAGCCGCAGCGAAATAGTACTGACCAGTGGCACTACCGAGTCTATCAACCTTGTCGCTCAAAGCTTTTGCCGACCACGGCTGAAACCCGGCGACAAAGTACTGATCACGCACCTGGAGCATCACTCGAACATTGTGCCGTGGCAGTTCGTGTGCGAGCAAACAGGCGCCGAGATGCTCGTCGCCCCGATTGATTCCCGCGGTCAGCTGGAACTTGACGCGCTTGAGCAATTGTTGACCGACGACGTGAAGATGCTGGCCATCGGCCACGTGTCGAATGCGCTGGGTACGATCAATCCGCTCAGGAAGATTATCTCCCTGGCCAGGGAGCGCGATATTCCCGTGCTTGTAGACGGCGCACAGGCGGTGCCGCACATGGCCGTGGATGTGCAGGAGCTCGGTTGCGACTTTTATGCGTTCTCCGGCCACAAAATGCTGGGTCCGACCGGCACCGGCGTGTTGTTCGGCAAAGAGGCCCTTCTGGATGACATGCCACCCTGGCAAGGCGGCGGTGACATGATCCTGGAAGTGCGCTTCGACGGCACCGTGTTTAACGAACTGCCCTACAAGTTCGAGGCCGGCACACCGAACATTGCGGGGGTAATTGGCTTGGGCGCAGCAGTCGACTACCTTGAGGGCATCAGCATGGACCGCATCGCAGCACATGAGGCCACGCTGCTCGACTACCTCATGCAGCAGTTGAGCGCGGTTGATGACCTGCGCCTGATTGGCACGGCAGAACACAAAGCCAGTGTGCAGTCTTTCATGCTGGGCGATATCCATCCGCATGATCTGGGTACCATCCTTGATCATCAGGGCATCGCGATTCGCACCGGACACCACTGTGCCATGCCCGTGATGGACTTCTTCAAGCTGCCCGGCACCGCAAGAGCTTCGCTCGCGCTTTATAACAGCCGTGACGACGTCGACAGACTTTGCGCGGCAATACGCAAGGCAGCGGCTGTTTTTGCATGAACACGGTGGCGAGCATGAACACTGACGAGCTTCGCGAGTTGTATCGCGAACTGATCGTTGACCATGCTCGCACACCTCGACATTTTGGTGCCCTGGACACTGCAACCCATACAGCCGAGGGCATTAATCCACTGTGCGGAGACAAGCTGCACTTGTATCTGCAGATCGACACCAACGGTGTCATCAACGACGCCGCATTTGAAGGTACGGGCTGCGCCATTTCGCTTGCCTCCGCGTCGCTGATGACCGATACGATCATCGGTTTGCACAGCAAAGCTGCCATGGCCTGGTTCGATCAGGTCACCGCCAGCCTGGCTGGCGAGCAAGAGAGCATTGCGCATGACAAGCTGAATGCGTTGCAAGGTGTGCGGGAATTCCCGTCACGGGTCAAGTGCGCAACACTTGCATGGCATGCCTTGCGATGTGCGATCAATAACGACACCACCGCTACAAAGACGGAGTAAGCAGGACCATGTTTGGACACACCAATGAGCCCGTCACCCTGGCACGTGACGTCAGGGCCGTCATCATCCCCGCTGGCGAGGAGCTCAAACTGCGCGAGGGAACGACAGGCTTTATCACACAGGCACTGGGCGGCAGCTTTACGGTTTACATCGAAGGCAACCTGTTTCGCATTGCCGGCGCGGATGCCGATGCATTGGGCAAGGAACCCACTCCGCCGCCAGAGGTACCGGACGACCCGACAGACGCCGATATCGAGGCGGTTATCTGGAAGCAACTCAAGACCTGCTATGACCCCGAGATACCCGTCAATATCGTTGACCTGGGGCTGATCTATCGATGCGAAGTGCGCTCTATCGGCAACGGCGAGCGCACAGTCAGCATCGACATGACGCTGACAGCACCGGGCTGTGGCATGGGTGAAGTTCTGGTCGCTGACGCGCAGGAAAAAATCGCAGTAATTCCTACCGTTACGGATGTCCGGGTGGAACTCGTATTTGATCCTCCCTGGAACCAGTCTATGATGTCGGACGAAGCGAGACTGCAAACCGGACTCATGTAGCTGCCACTGTATGAAGACTCTGACCATCGTGCGTCATGCCAAGTCGAACTGGGATGACCATTCGCTGAGCGACAAGGAGCGGCCGCTCAACCTGCGCGGCAAACGCGATGCGCCTGAGATGGCCGAGCGTATTACGGCGGCCGGCATTCGTCCTTCGCTGATTATCAGCAGCCCGGCAGTACGTGCATGGTCGACTGCACGTGCAATCGCACGCAATCTTTCATACCCACTGGAATTTCTGCAGCGCGAAAATGCACTGTACCTGGCCTCGCTCGACCGCATTCTCGATATCGTCTGCGCCCAGGACGCCGGTTTTAACAATTTGATGGTTGTCGGTCACAACCCGGGGCTCACTGACTTTGCAAACTACCTGTCACCGAACCTGACTGACAACTTGCCGACTGCCGGCGTGGTCTGCGTCACCTTTGAGCAGGATGACTGGAGCCTGTACACGCAACCCAAGACCGAGTTGATCCTTTACGACTACCCGAAAAGCAAATTGAAGCGCTGACGCGCACACCATCAACACTCGGTGACATTAACCGCCAGTCCGCCCTGTGAAGTCTCCTTGTAGCTCGACTTCATGTCGATACCCGTCTGGCGCATGGTTTCAATGACCTGGTCCAGCGACACCTTGTGCGTGCCATCGCCATGTGCCGCCAGTGTGGCAGCGTTGATAGCCTTGACGGCGCCCATCGCATTGCGTTCGATGCACGGGATCTGCACCAGCCCGCCAATGGGGTCGCAGGTCAGGCCAAGGTTATGCTCCATGCCAATTTCAGCCGCTTCCTCAATGGTGTCGTTGCTGCCGCCGAGCACCGCGGCCAGGCCACCCGCCGCCATCGAGCAGGCCACGCCGACTTCGCCCTGGCAGCCCATCTCAGCACCCGAGATCGACGCATTGGTCTTGTACAGAATGCCTATCGCACCGGCTGTCAGCAGGAACGTACGTACCCCTTCAGCCGACGCTGAAGGCACGAAGCGCGTGTAGTACTTGAGAACCGCCGGGATGATGCCGGCTGCACCATTGGTCGGCGATGTCACCACTCGACCACCCGATGCGTTTTCTTCATTGACCGCAATCGCAAATGCATTCACCCATTCAGTCGCCGCCATCGGTGACGGCTCTGAACGTTGCTCGAGGCGCTTGCGCAATTTCGCCGCACGCCGCAGTACCGCCATACGCCCGGGCAAGACTCCTTCTGCGTGCAAGCCTCGCTCGATGCACTCGTCCATAACCTGCCAGATACGATCGATGCGCTGGGTGATCTCTGCGTTACTGCGCCAGGTACGCTCGTTCTCCATCACGAGCTCCGCGATGCTCAGATCGTTGGCGGCCGCAATTTCGAGCAGTGTGTTTGCACTCTTGAACTGGAAGGGCGGCTCCCCTTCCTGCGCCGCCACCTCCGGCTCGTCAGCCCGTGCGATAAACCCGCCACCCAGCGAATAGTACACTTCACTGTGCAGCTCAACGCCGGTGTCTGCCCGCGCCACGAAATGCATGCCATTGGTATGCCTCGGCAATTCTTCGCCAACGTCAAAC
>JAUHZT010000152.1 GCA_030425905.1 Gammaproteobacteria bacterium | reverse complement strand
AAATCGTTGCGAAACGGCGGCTGGGATTTCGTCACGCCGACGGAACCGGCGTGTTGTTCCACATGATCGGGGCATTGTCCCAGTACGGCAAGATCGGCATGACCTGTATCGCAGACAGTCCGGCCGCAGCGCAGGAATTGTTTGAAAGCACAACTGCGGCGCTGGATGAGGAAATCGACAGCAACGCGCACGGCGAGCAGGCGCCGTTGCTGGACCGCTATTTTCATATGGAATAGTATTGGCCTTGGTTTCTCACAAAGTCGATGGTGGATGGCAACTCCCCAAGAACCGACGTCACGGACTTTCCCCTCAATCCAGGTTGCAGTCATTGTGCCGTGCCGCAATGAAGCGGCCAGCATCGCGAACGTAGTACAGGACTTTAGCGCAGCGTTGCCGGATGCAACGGTCTTCGTCTACGACAATAATTCCGATGATGACACCACGACAGTTGCCCGCGAAGCGGGTGCCGTCGTGCGTTCGGAGTCGCTGCCGGGCAAGGGCAATGTCGTGCGGCGCATGTTCGCCGATATCGATGCAGATGTGTACGTCCTGGTCGACGGAGACGATACCTACGATGCCGCAAGCGCCGGCAAGCTGGTCGAGCGGCTGGAAACGGATATCCTGGACATGGTCACCGGTGTGCGTGTGCCGGTCGATGACGACTCTTATCGGCCCGGGCACAAGTTCGGTAATTTTTTCCTGACCGGCATCGTAGCGCTTGTGTTCGGCAGCCGTTCGTCCGACCTTTTGTCGGGCTACCGCGTTTTTTCACGGCGCTTTGTCAAGTCTTTCCCCGGCCTGACCAGCGGCTTCGAGATCGAAACGGAATTTACCGTGCACGCACTCGAGCTGCGAATGCCGATCGGCGAGATCGAAACGCCGTATCGTTCCAGGCCGACCGGTTCCGAGAGCAACCTGCGCACGATGCAGGACGGTCTGCGCATACTGCGCACGATTATCCTGCTGGCAAAAAACGAACGGCCACTGCATTTTTTCGGCGCCGGTTTTGTGGCACTTGCGGCGCTCGCCGTTATCCTGGCCTGGCCCTTGTTTACGACCTTCCTGGATACCGGCCTGGTACCGCGCTTCCCGACAGCGCTGTTGTCGACCGGACTCATGCTGCTGGCATTCCTGAGCCTGGCGAGCGGCATTATCCTGGACACGGTCACGCGTGGCCGCCAGGAAATGAAACGCCTGCATTATCTCAGTATCGCGCGCCACCGCCGGGGAGAGCGTGGCTAGTCACGAGGACCGGCCAGGTGCGTCGATGGAAACCCCGTTTTTCCGCCGATTGCCGGGATTTGCTGTCGTCGGTGCAGTGGGATTCATCGTCGATGCCGGCTTGCTGACGACGCTTATTAGCGGGTTCGGCATGAATCACTATGCGGCCCGCGCCGTGTCGTTCACGGCCGCAGTTTCCGTCACCTGGTACCTGAATCGGCGCTGGGTTTTCGATCGCAAGGCAGTCGCAATGACGCCCGGCGAATACAGCGCGTATGTCGCCGTGCAGGTGATCGGGGCACTGATCAACCTGCTGGTGTTTGTACTGCTGATCGAACTCCGGCCGCAATTGCTGGATTTGCCAGTCATACCACTGGCGATCGGTGCGGCGGCCGGACTACTGTTCAATTTCACGGCATCATCGCTGCTGGTGTTTTCGCCGCCGGCGAATGAGGACGCGAGATCCGGAGGCAGCGGCCAATGAGTGAACTGGCGCCCGGCGATACCTACAGCGGCCGCGACAACCTCGAGGCGATGAAGCAGGCGACGCGGTACAACGCATTCCTGCTGCAGTTGATCGAACGTCACCAGTCCGGCACACAGTTGCTGGACCATGGCGCCGGTGCCGGCACCTTTGCCTTGCCGGTCAGTCACGGTGAAACCCGGGTCCTTTGCATGGAACCGGATGCTGCGTTGCGCGAGGAGCTCGCGCGATCAGGGCTGCAGGTCGCTGCCAGTCTCGACGATGTTGCCGGGGCATCCATTGATTTTGCCTATACGCTGAACGTGCTCGAACATGTCGAGGATGACAACGAGGCGCTGGTGCAACTGCATCGCTGCCTGAAACCGGGCGGCCGGCTGCTGGTCTATGTGCCGGCATTCCAGCTGCTGTACAGCCAGATGGACGAACACGTCGGACATTTTCGCCGCTACCGGCGACCGGCATTGTCGCGGCAGCTGCAAGCAGCAGGCTTTGTTGTGCATAGCGCTGGCTACGTCGACAGCCTGGGATTCTTCGCCAGCCTGCTGTACAAATACCTGGGCGATAAATCGGGTCGCGTCAGCCCCGGCAGCGTTTCTTTTTACGACTCACTCGTGTTTCCCGTCAGCCGGCTGGTCGATCTGCTGTCGTTCGGCTCGTTTGGCAAGAACCTGGCCATTGTGGCCGCGAAACCTGCGTAAAGCGATGCCGGCTGAACTGCATACTGACTTGCGACCGGGGCGGCAACTGGGCTGGGCCGACTGGCTGCTGTGGTTGTTGGCATCCGCCATCGGCGTGTTCTTCGCGATGCTGGTCTTCGACTCGGCATACCATGAAGGCCAGTACATCCCGATGGGTAACGATTCGTTCTATCACGCGCGGCGGATGCTCGATACAGCCATTGGCACTGCCGGTTTCTACCAGTTCGATACCCGGAATCACATGCCGGACGGCAGTTGGATCCCGTGGCCGTGGGCTTATGACTACCTGATGGGCAAGGCGGCGGCTGTCGCTGTCTGGCTGAGCCCGTCAACCGACCCGCTGGGCTTCTTGAGTTTCGTGCCGGTGACCTGGCTTGCTATCAACGCGGCTCTCTTCCTGGCCGCCAGCGGCCAGGCCGGCCTGACACTGAGCTACCGCGCGCTGGCGATGCTGGCATTTGCCCTGGCGCCATTTGTCCAGTTGATGCATATGGTGGGTAAGGTCGATCACCATTTCATCGAGTTCACGTTCGTGCTGCTGGTGACCTGGCTGGGTCTGCGCTGGTTTTCGGGAAACGCCAGCCGTGCAACTGTCATCGGTCTGGGCACGTCGCTCGGCCTGGCGCCGGCGTTCCACAACGGCATGTTTATCCTGCAGATTCCGGTTCTGCTGTGCCTCGGCATCATGTGGTTGCGCGGCGGGAAATTCGATCGTCGGGAACTGCAGACGCTGGCTGCGACGCTACTGGTGGTGACTCTGCTCGTCGTGTTGCCTTCCGAACCGTTCCGGCAAGGCATGTTCGAGTTCGGTTTGCTGTCGTGTTTTCACCTCTATGCCGCCTTCTGTTCCGCGGTTTTCATCGTGCTGGTCGGCTGGCGTCCGTTCGAGCGCAAGTCCCTGCTGACGATTGCGGGCATTTGCCTGTTGCTTGCGCTGCCGCTGTTGGGACAGCTGCTGCACGGCGCGGCATTTCTGTCGCGCGACATGTCGATTCTGAGTGGCGTGCTCGAGGCAATGAGTCCCTACATGCTCTTTTTCCACGAGTTTGGCCCGATGCGGACGGCAGCGCACTACAGCTGGTTGTTGTTGCTGGCACCGTTCGTGTTGCTGTATTTCCTGTGGCGTATTGTGCGCGAACGTTCGCCACGCGAGCTGTTTTTTGCGGTCATGACGGTATTCGGAATAGCACTGCTGCTTGCGCAGTTTCGATTCAACTACTTTGGTTTGTTTGCCCTGGTCACGGGCATGCTGGTCATTGTGCAACGCGCCGCCCGCGCCTACGACTGGAACGGCAGTTATGTGCTGGTCGGCCTGCTGGCCGGGTTGCTGGTTGCCTACCAGCCGCCTTTGCGGCAGCACCTGTTCGCGGTGTATGCGTTGGGTGCCGCACCGCTGTACGAGCGTGCGCGGCCATTGTTTTTCGATCTCGCCGAACGATGCGAGCACGACCCCGGCGTGGTGCTGGCGAATGCCAATGATGGCAACTACATTCTGTTCCACACGGATTGCAGTGTGATCAGCAACAATTTCCGGCTGACGGCTGCCGACGAGCGCAAGATTGCTGAAATTGCCGCTTTGGAACGCATGTCGCCGGATGAAATTCGTCGCCATGAACCGGAAGTGAAGTACCTGCTGCTGCGCGTCAGTGATTTCGTCGTCGAACGGCAGGGCCGGCTGGTAGTCGACAGGAGTATTCCGCTGGCAAACCTGTTGTTGTCACGGCGGCCGCCGCCCGATGATTTCGAGTTGCTGGACACGGTCTGGCTCGAAAGCGATGGCCGGCAGGAAATCTACGCCCGTGTGTTTGCGGTCAGGTAGAACCCGGCCCCCGACGAGCAGCGACTGTGCAAGACGCGATTATCTATCTCGATTCCAACAGTTCGATGGGGCTGCAAAACCAGATCCGGCAAAAACTGGTCGACGGGATTCTGAGCGGTGCATTCCCGCCTGGCATGAAGTTGCCGTCGAGCCGCAAACTTGCGCAGCAACTCGCTGTCGCCCGCAATACGGTGGTTGCGGCTTACCACCAGTTGATCGCCGATGGTTACCTCATCAGTCGCCAGCGCAGCGGTATATTCGTTAACGAACAGATCCTCGAATCCAGGGTCGGGCACAGTGGCAGGGGTTCGGTCGCAGCGCAGGCCGAAAGTGCTGCCTGGGCCCGCCGCGTGCGCTCGCTGCCGGCACGCTGGCGCGAGGTACATGACCAGCCGAACTGGCGCTACTACCCGTACCCGTTCATCGATGGCAAGTTCGACCAGACATTGTTCCCGCTGGCCGAATGGCGGGAGGCCAACCGGCTGGCGCTCAGCGTGGCGGACGTCAATGAATGGTCGACGGGCCGGGGCGACTCGGACGACCCCAAGCTCATCGAAGAGATTCGCACAAAGATCCTGACCCGCCGCGGGATCCAGGCGCATGCGGATGAGATCCTGGTTACGATGGGTACGCAGAACAGCCTGTATCTCGTCAGCCAGATGCTTGCCGACACGGCGACGACTTTTGCCGTCGAGGAGCCGGGCAACTACGAGATTCGGCAATTGCTGCAGATGCGCGGCGCCGACGTCGTCACCCAGCCGGTAGACGAGGATGGCCTGGTTGTCGACGACAGGCTCTGCAACGCCAATGTCGTCTATGTAACGCCCAGCCACCAGATTCCTACTGCGGTTGCCATGTCGCTGGAGCGACGGCGCGAGTTGCTGGACGCTGCGTCTGCCCATGACTTCCTCGTCGTTGAAGACGACTACGAGTGCGAAACGAACTACATGGATCACCCGTTGCCGGCGCTGCGCAGCATGGACGCCGGCGGGCGTGTTATCTACGTCGCCAGCCTGTCGAAAGCGCTGGCACCCGGCATCCGGCTGGGCTTTATCGTTGCCAATGCGGATTTCATTCGGCGCGCACGGCAGGTGCGTCGCAAGATCCTGAATCACCCGCCGTTGAACAACCAGAGGACGATGGCGTATTTCCTGTCACTCGGTCATTACGATTCGCTGATGTTGCGGCTCGGGCGAATTTTTCGCGAGCGCCGCGTTGCGCTGCAACGCGCCCTGAACAACGTGCGCGGCGTGCCAATGGAGATTTCGCCCGAAGTTGGTGGGACAACCTACTGGGTGCGGACGCCGAATGACTTTGACGTCGCCAACCTGATCCGGCAGTCGGAGCAACACGGAATTCTCGTGGAGCCGGTCGAGCACTATTACTCGATCCGGGAGAACGCGGAGAACTGTATTCGCATGGGCGTGACCAGTATCCCGGTCGAGCGGATCCGCCCCGGGGTTGAACGCCTGGTTGGATTGATTCGCGAGATCGTCAAAGGCAAGGTCGAACACCTGCCAACGTCTACCGGGCGTTGGCTGAGAGGCGACGAATTGCGGCGCGCGATGCTGAATGCAACGGTGCTTTATCGCGAAGTCCATGGCGCGCCATGCACAATCGAACACCTCGAGAACGGCGTCATGACCGGTCGGCGCGGCTACGCCAACGAAGACAGTGACAGTGGCCGCTGGCGGGTTGAAGGCGATATTTTCTACCGCAAATGGGACCGCTGGGTTTACGGCGAGGAAAAGGGTTATTACATCGTCATCGACGGCGACAAGATCAAGTATTTCAACAGCGACAAGCAAATTGTCGACTCTGCCTACATCCGCCTGGCAGACGACTTGCCGGAGGCGGTTGGGTAGGTTGGCTTAATCTGGATCCTTGCGTCGCATAAATCTGGATCTATGCCGAAAACCCTTATCGAATTAGTCTGCCCTGAACAAGGGGGTGGACATGACCACATTTGCTATTGCCGGGCTGCAACTGGAAGCGGCCAGGGGCGACAACTGCGACGCGATGCTCGCGGAAATCGACCATGTGATGGCCCGTTTTCCGTGGCTGCAGATGGTGGTATGTGCCGAACTGAATGCCTGTGGCGGTGACCGCGCGCTGGCCGAAGCTTTGCCGGGGCCCACGGAGCAGCGTTTTTGCGCTATCGCGAAGAAACACGGTATCTGGCTGCTGCCCGGATCGCTGTTCGAGACCAGCGGCGATGCGACCTACAACACGGTCCCGGTTATCGGCCCGGACGGCTCGGTCGTGGCGCGTTATCGCAAGCTGTTCCCGTGGTTGCCGCACGAGCACTCGACCACGGCCGGCGAGGAATTCGTAGTCTTCGATATACCGGAAGTCGGTCGATTCGGTGTCTCCAACTGCTATGACATGTGGTTCCCGGAGACTGTCCGCGCCATGGCCTGGATGGGCGCCGAGGTCATACTGCATCCAAGCCTGACGAGCACGATCGACCGCGGCGTCGAAACTGCCATGATCCGTGCGCACGCCGCACAGAACCAGGTCTATTTCTTCGACGTCAACCTGGCAGGACCTCTCGGCGTTGGCGAATCCTGCATTGCCGGACCCGGCGGCGAGGTGATTTACCAGGCCGGCAAAGGGCGTGAAGTCATACCGCTGAAGCTGGATCTCGCTTACCTGCGGGACGTTCGCCAGTACGGCTGGCAAAACCTTGGGCAACCGCTGAAGAGCT
>JAUHZT010000151.1 GCA_030425905.1 Gammaproteobacteria bacterium | reverse complement strand
GGCGGCTCGCATCGCGCACGTGAGAAGCACCTGTCGCGCGGCAAGCTGCTGGCCCGCGACCGGATCAAAGTGCTCGCAGATCCCGACGCCCCGATGCTCGAAATTGGACGGCTCGCGGCCCACGAAGTCTATCCTGACGATGTCCCGTGCGCGGGAATCATCACGGGAATCGTGCGTATTCACGGTATCGAATGCATGGTGGTGGCCAACGACGCGACCGTGAAGGGCGGTACGTATTATCCGCTGACTGTCAAAAAACACCTGCGGGCGCAGGAGATCGCCAGCCAGAATCATTTGCCGTGTATCTACCTCGTTGATTCCGGCGGTGCGTTTCTGCCACTGCAGGATGAAGTGTTCCCGGACAAGGACGACTTCGGCCGCATTTTCTACAACCAGGCACAGTTGTCGGCACGCGGTATCCCGCAAATAGCCGTGGTCATGGGCTCGTGCACGGCCGGTGGGGCGTATGTGCCGGCCATGTGTGACGAAGCCATTATTGTGCGCAATCAGGGCACCATTTTTCTCGGCGGTCCGCCGCTGGTCAAAGCGGCCACTGGTGAGGTAGTCGATGCGGAAACACTGGGCGGCGGCGCGGTGCATTCACGAATCTCCGGCGTCACCGATCACCTGGCGGATGACGACACGCATGCGCTTGGCATCGCACGTGACATCGTCGCCAGCTTGAACCACGGGAAGAAGCAAGCCTTTGCCAATCGAGCGCCGGTCGAGCCTTTGTATCCGGCGAAAGACCTGTACGGCATTGTCTCGCGTGAGTACCGCTATCCGTATGATGTCCGGGAGATTATTGCGCGCCTCGTTGACGGGTCCGAGTTTCACGAGTTCAAGAAACTCTACGGTTCAACACTGGTGTGCGGGTTTGCCCATATCGACGGGAATCCGGTTGGTATTGTCGCGAACAACGGCATCCTGTTTCCCGAATCGGCCCAGAAAGGCGCACATTTCGTGCAGTTATCGAACCGCAGGGGCGTACCGCTGCTTTTCTTGCAAAACATCACGGGCTTCATGGTGGGCAAGCGCGTTGAGCACGCGGGCATCGCCAAAGACGGTGCCAAGATGGTTAACGCGGTGGCGACTGCGACGGTGCCGAAGTTTACGGTAATCATCGGCGGCTCTTTTGGGGCTGGGAACTATGCGATGTGCGGGCGCGCTTATAATCCGCGCATGCTCTGGATGTGGCCAAATGCGCGCATTTCGGTGATGGGTGGCGAACAGGCCGCGAGCGTGCTCGCCACGGTGAAAGCGGATGGCATGCAAGCACGCGAGGAAAGCTGGCCTGCGGACGAGCGCAAGGCGTTTGAGGCGAAGATTCAGGCGGCCTATGACAAGCAGGGCCACCCGTATTACTCCAGCGCCCGCCTGTGGGACGACGGTGTTATCGATCCGGTCGATACACGTGAGGTATTATCACTGGCACTGGCAGCAGCGGCGAATCGTCCCCGAGATGAAGAATCCCCGTACGGCATATTTCGCATGTGACAACTGGCCAGCGGCTTGACGTCGCGGCAGGAACAAAATTCCGGTACCCGCGAGGTTCGGGACGCGCACCGGTTTGATGAAGCGAAACTCGACGCGTGGCTTGCATCGCACGTAGCGGGCTATCGCGGTCCATTGTCGGTGCGCCAGTTTCGCGGTGGCCAGTCGAATCCTACCTACCTGCTGGAGACGCCAACCCAGCGCTACGTGCTGCGCCGCAAGCCGCCCGGTAAGCTGCTCAAGTCGGCGCACGCGGTCGATCGCGAATTCCGCGTCATCAGCGCCCTGTATGCCGCCGACTTCCCGGTGCCGCGACCGTATGCCCTGTGTGAAGACGACGAGATCATTGGCACCACATTCTTTGTCATGGCTTTCGTTGCAGGCCGTATTTTCTGGGAACTGGACCTGCCCGGCTGCAGTGCCGCCGAGCGTAGCGCGATCTACGATGACGTTAACAGGACGATCGCCCGGCTACACAACTACGATTACGTGGCACTCGGCCTCGGGGATTTTGGCAAGCCGGGCAATTATTTTCAGCGGCAGATCTCACGCTGGATCGGGCAATACCGTGCCTCCGAAACGCGTGCTATTCCGGCCATGGACGCGCTTATCGACTGGCTGCCCGAGCATATTCCCGCGGACGATTCCAGCAGCATCGTACACGGTGATTTCCGCCTGGATAACATGATTATCCACCCGACAGAGCCGAAGGTTATCGCCGTGCTCGACTGGGAATTATCGACTATTGGCCACCCGCTTGCCGATTTCACTTATCATCTGTTGCCGTGGAACATGCCAGAGCTCGGGATTGGCTCAGTTGGCCTGCAAGGCAAGGATCTCGACGCACTGGGAATTCCCGCAGAAGATGATTACGTGCGCGATTATTGCCGGCGGACACACAGGGAGGGCATCGCGCACCGGGGGTTCTACGCAGCGTTCAACCTGTTTCGGCTTGCGGCTATTCTGCAGGGCATTGCGGGCCGGGTGCGCGATGGCACGGCGGCCAGTGCCCATGCGCGCCAGGCCGAGCAGGCGGTAGAACCGCTGGCGAGGCTCGGGAACGCTTATACTGGCGCGGGCTGACGCGCGACGCCAGCTTACAGAACTTAAAACCGATCGCGCCGGGAGTAAACCTGTCAGCGGTCTGCAAAGACACCCAAGAAAGGAATCATGGCACTTAACTACGACAAACTCATGGCGACGTCGATCGTCGACCTGCCGTTTAGCTATCGCGATACGGAAACCATGCTCTATGCACTCAGTGTAGGTCTCGGAAGGGATGCGCTTGCCGCCGGCGAGCTGCCGTACGTGTACGAGGGCGGCCCACTGCTCAAAACCCTGCCTTCGCTTGCGACGGTACTGATCCCCGATATGTTTCCACCGGGTCTTGGTTGGGATTACAGCCAGGTACTGCACGCTGAACAACGGCTGGAGCTGTTCCGGCCGTTGCCACCCGCCGCGGATATACTGGTTAACAAACGCGTCGTTGAAGCCTATGACAGGGGGCCGAACATCGGCGCGCTTATCCTGTTTGAGGCCGAGGCACGGCTTGCCTCGGACGATACGGTGCTGTTCACGCTCGGCAACACTATCGTTGCGCGTGGCGACGGCGGTTTCGGTGGGCCGAACGGCAAAGGTCCTGCCCCCCATCGAGTACCGCGCTGGGAGCCCGACCTTTCCTGTGATCTGAGTACGCGCCCGGACCAGGCGCTGTTGTATCGTCTCAATGGCGATCGTAATCCGCTGCACGCTGACCCTGCAGTCGCGGCGTCGGTCGGTTTTGACAGGCCGATCCTGCACGGACTGTGCACTTACGGTATCGCATGCCATGCCATTCTCAAGACAATCTGCGACTACGACCACACGCTGATATCAGCGCTGGATGCGCGTTTTTCCTCACCGGTACTGCCGGGTGATACGATCACGACGGATATGTGGCAGGACGGCAATGTGGTGTCTTTTCAGTGCCGCGCCAAGGAACGCGATATCGTGGTTTTAAAGAACGGGCGTTGCAAGCTGAATGTATCCTGAGCATGCATCCAATCTTGCGCGCTAAGGGGAGCGACTGATGAGTGACAATGTCATTGTGGACGTGCACGAGCATGTTGCCCAGGTCACGCTGAATCGGCCGGAAAAACACAACGCGATCAGCCTGGGTATGTTCGAGGAGTTCGTGGCCTGCCGTGACCGCTTGCAGGGAGATTCAAGCGTGCGCGCCGTAGTTCTTACCGGAGCGGGCGAGAATTTTTGTGCCGGCATCGATACCAGTCTGTTTGCGGCGGAGATCCCTGACCTGGCGCAAAAAATGGCGCCGCAGGGACCGTCCCCGGCCAACCTGTTTCAGCTTGCTGCGTACGTGTGGAAAGAAGTGCCGGTGCCGGTGATTTGTGCCATTCAAGGGGTTGCCTTCGGCGCCGGGCTGCAGGTCGCGCTCGGCGCGGATATTCGCTATGCCTCGCCCGGCGCGCAGTTCTCGGTGATGGAGATTCGCTGGGGACTGATTCCGGACATGGCTATCAGCGCTGTTGCGAGGGAGGTCGTGCCAGTCGACAAGCTTCAGGAAATGGCTTACACAGGCCGTGTGCTGAGCGCTGCAGAAGCCGCGAACTCGGGGCTTGTCACTGCTTTGACTGAGGACCCGCTAGCGAAAGCAATGGAGACAGCGACCGCCGTGGCCGCAAGGTCGCCCGATGCGATACGGGCCATGAAGAAGCTATTTAACGAGGGCTGGCAGGCGCCTGTCGATGCCGCGTTGCGTCTTGAGGCGCAATTGCAGTTGGGGCTCATGGGAACGCCGAACCAGGCTGAAGCCGTGCGTGCCGCAATGGAAAAACGGGCGGCGCGTTTTGCGGACTAGTACCGGAACTTTATAGGGCAGGAGCCACTCCAAAAAGAAATAATGACACCAGGTACAAGGCATTGCTGAGAAGAGGGGAATTCACGGGCAGGATCCGGATGCTGGCGTTGTTCGCCTGCTTCCTCGCGGGTCCGGTTCTGGCGCAGCAAGCCAGCCCGACTTTTGGCGGCCGGATCGACTATGCCACGCTGAAAACACAGCAGCGAGTCGAGGCGCTGTACGAGCAGCAGGAGTACGAACGGGCGTTCTTCATCTACAAGAACGAACTCGCACCGATCGGTGACAAGTACGCGCAATACATGGTCGGATTTATGTACCTGACCGGTGCCGGCGTGCGCGAAGATCCGTTGATGGCTTCGGCCTGGTTTCGGCTCGCCTCGGAGCGCTCCTACCCGCAGTTCGTGACCGTGCGCGACCAGTTGCTGGCCAGCTTTTCCGAGGTGGACAAGGCGCGCTCCGATGAATATTACAAACAGATCCGGCGTAAGTACTCGGACCTCATTATCCTGATGAAGCTGATCCGCGACGATTTCGATTCAATTGGTGCCCGAACCGGGTCGCGTCTGCCTGGCTCAAGTGGTGCCGTTACGATCGTTAATCCACGGTCCGGCAAGGCCGAGTCGAGCAAGCAGTACGAAGTCAGGGTTGAAGAACGGATCGAAGACCGTTTGCGTGTTTTGCAGAAGATGATTCCGCACGCGTCGATTGAGACCAACCTGGATCGACTGGACCTGGCTGAGCTGCAGGATATCGTTGATCAGGAAATCGAAAATATTGATTCGCCCTGAGCGGATTTAACTCACCGAAGCGCGTTGGTCCTTGTCGTTGCGTCGCAGACAGGCAACCAGAATACCCGGGAATTCGTCGCGAATGCGTTGTGCCACGGTTTCGTCACCGTGAAACCATTTCGGGATCCAGTTAATTGAGCCCATGATCGCATTGCCGGTCATGCGGATGTCGCAAGGCGCGATGCTGCCGTCGCGAATACCCTCGCTGATCAGTGCCTCGAAAGCTGTGCTGTGGCGTCGTGACAGTTCAAGTATCTCTTCGCGATGTGCCTGCTCGAGTGACGGGATTTCACTCATGATCGCGATCGGTCCGCGGTCACCGACAAGGCTCTCGATATGGTTGCTCAGGTAGCGCAACACTTTGTCATAACCGCTGGCGTCGCTCGCCATGGCATCCATCATGGCATCGCGACCTACCTCGGCAGCGCGTATGTAGCACAGGTAGACAAGCTCTTCCTTGTTCTTTACGTAGTAGTAGAGGGCCGCATCGGTCAGCCCCAGCAGGTTGGCCACATCTTTGAGAGAAGTGCCGCTGTAGCCCTTCTCGTTGAAGCAGCGGGCGGCGGCTTTGAGCATGCGGTCTTTTTGCAGTTCGAAACGGGTTTCTGTGGCTTTCTGCACGTTGTTTTTCCGATTGTTTGAGGCGCTAAACCCTTGAGTTTCGGGCGCAAACGCTATATTTTAATCTGGATTAAAATTATTGCAAATAAGGGACTCCGCCTATGAGCACGGTTGCCGACGATCTTCCCGGCACGTCCAGCAGCCAGGCCGAGGTGCCGTTGCGCTTCGTGACGGCTGCCTCCCTGTTTGACGGCCATGATGCGGCCATCAATATCATGCGCCGCCTCATTCAGGCGCAGGGCGCCGAGGTCGTGCACCTGGGCCACAACCGCAGTGTCGATGACATCGTACGTGCGGCCATCCAGGAAGATGCCGACGGCATTGCGATCAGTTCCTACCAGGGCGGCCACAATGAGTTCTTTCGCTACATGATCGATCGCCTGCGTGAAGCGGGCGCCGAGCACATCCGTGTTTTCGGCGGCGGCGGCGGAACCATCACGCCTGAAGAAATTGCGGCCTTGATGGATTACGGCGTCGAACGCATCTATCACCCGCACGACGGCATGGAGCTCGGCCTTAATGACATGATCGTGGACCTGGTACAGCGGACTCGCGCTGCACGTCGACCGACTGTTGCCAGGGTTGCCGAGTCGGCAGAAAGCGTCACGGCAGTCGCGGAAACGATCTCCGCAATCGAGGAAGGTCTGTTCGACGAGGCAGAACTGCTTCGCCTGCGCAAGGCCTGGCAGATGAAAGCAGGCAAAGTACCGGTTATCGGTATTACGGGCACCGGTGGTGCGGGTAAAAGCAGTGTCACCGATGAGTTGCTGAATCGCTTCCTGGGCAGTTTCCCGGAAATGCAGATCGCAGTCATCGCGGTCGACCCAACGCGCCGCCGCACGGGTGGTGCCTTACTTGGTGATCGCATCCGCATGAATTCCCTGCGTTCGGAACGCATTTTCATGCGTTCAATTGCAACGCGCCGGCAACACCGTGCAACCAGCGAGATGCTGGGCGATGAAATCCTGTACCTGAAGTCACTGGGCTTCGACCTTGTCATCGTGGAAACGGCGGGTATCGGTCAGAGCGACAGTGAAATTGTCGATCTCGTGGACTACTCGATGTACGTCATGACGAGCGACTACGGTGCCGCAAGTCAGCTCGAGAAAATCGATATGATCGATTTCGCTGACCTGATCGTGCTCAATAAGTATGACAAGCGCGGTGCGGAGGATGCGTTACGCGACATCCGCAAACAATGGAAGCGCAATCACCTCGCGTTCGAGGCGAGCAATGAAGACGTACCGGTCTACCCGACCAT
>JAUHZT010000150.1 GCA_030425905.1 Gammaproteobacteria bacterium | reverse complement strand
TGCTGATTACACCCAGGCGATCATGGACCTCGGCGCTACCTTGTGCACGCGTAGCAAGCCGCGTTGTGCGGCGTGCCCGCTGAGTACGGACTGCATCGCGTTGGCCCGGGATGAGGTAAGCCAATACCCGGCATCCAAACCACGCAAGGCGAGGCCACAGAAAAAAACCACGATGGTGCTCGCGGTGTCCGGGCGGTCGGTGTTTCTCAGGAAGCGGCCACCCACCGGCATCTGGGGCGGCTTGTGGAGCTTGCCGGAGCTCGCGGACGAGCGTCCGGATGACTGGTGCGCGCGCGAAATAGGGGCATCCATAGAAACGGAAGAAAGCTGGGATGTGCTGCGCCACAGTTTCAGTCACTATGACCTCGATATTCATCCCTTGATGCTGAGATTGCGTGGCGGCGCGCCGCGTGTTGCAGATGGCGACGACGCAGTCTGGTATCTTCCGGGTTCTACCGCGCCCGGCGGTATTGCGGCGCCGGTGCGAAAACTGCTGGACTTGCTGGAAGGCACTCACCAAAAGGATTTTGCGAATGTCGCGAACGGTTAACTGCGTCATGCTCGGCGAGAATGCGGAAGGGCTCGACTACGCGCCTTACCCCGGCGAACTCGGCGTGCGGATATACAACAATGTCTCAAAAGCCGCCTGGCAGCGCTGGGTCGGCCACCAGACCATGCTGATCAACGAATACCGGCTGACGCCGATAGAGCCGGAAGCGCGAAAGTTCCTCGAAACGGAAATGGAAAAGTTCTTTTTCGGCGAAGGATCGGCCGCGCCCAAGGAATTCGTGCCACCGGAATAGTTCCCCTGTTGCCCGGCAATGGGGCCCGGCCCGCTGCCCGCCGGCAAGCCCTGTTGGCAGGTGCCGCCCCTGACGGGGGACTGGCTCAGCAAATAACTGCGAATTCAGAGGGTTCCGGGGCTTGACAGAAAGAGAATGAACGTTCATTCTCGCCGGCCCCTGTACCTGTTCATCGGATCGATTCTCCGTGTATTCAAATCAGACTCCCCCCCTCTCGCGGGCCTCGCTAGGGCTCGCGGTGTTAACCAGCCTTGTGCTTGCCGCGTGCAGCGAACCACAGCCGCCGATGCAACAGGGCACTCCGGCGGTCAGCGTGGTGACCTTAAGCTCCGAGCCTGTGACGTTGACGCGGGAATTGCCCGGGCGCACGCGCGCGTATGCAATCGCCGAAGTACGACCGCAGGTTACCGGCATCGTCCGTGAGCGCCTGTTTACTGAAGGCGGCCGGGTTGCGGCAGGCGATGTCCTTTATCAGCTCGATGACGCGACTTACCGGGCCGACTACAACAGTGCGCAGGCGTCGCTCGCACGCGCCGAGGCGCTTGCTGAGATAGCGCGACTCGATGCAGGCCGGGCCGAAGAGCTGATCAAGACGAAAGTGATAAGCCAGCAGGAATACCAGAACCTGATGGCTGCGCGCCGGGAAGCGGAGGCCGATGTGGCTGTCGCCAAAGCACAGCTTGCGAGTGCCAAAGTGCAACTCGACTATGCGCGTATCACGTCTCCGATATCCGGCATCATCGGCAAGTCTGCGGTAACGCAGGGCGCGTTGGTGACGGCTGGCCAGGCAAGCATGCTGACGCGGGTACAGCAACTCGACCCGATGTACGTGGATCTCACGCAGTCGGCCAGCGAATTGCTGCAGCTGCGCCGCGACCTGAACGCCAGCGCGCTGCGCGAAGCTGAAAAGATTCCGGTCACCATTTTGCTCGAAGACGGGAGCCGCTATGCGCACGAGGGCGAGCTGTTGTTCTCGGACGCGGCCGTTGATCCCACCACCGGGAGTGTGGCCATGAGTGTCCTGGTCCCGAACCCCGAGCAAACCTTGTTGCCTGGCATGTATGTGCGGGCGCTCGTCAGCCTCGCAATACTGGATGACGCCATCCTCGTGCCGCAGCAAGGCGTGAGTCGGGACGCGAAAGGGCGCCCCTACGCGATGCTTGTCGGCGCCGATGAGACTGTAGAGCAAAGAAACATCGAAGTGCGCGACACCATTGGCGATAAATGGCTCGTCAGCAGTGGCCTCGATGCGGGCGACCGGGTGGTCGTAGAAGGCCTGCAAAAGATCCGGCCTGGCGACACCGTGCAGGTCATCTCCGCCAGCAGCGTAGTCGAGTAGACCAGTGGCTCAGTTCTTTATAGGTCGGCCGGTCTTCGCGTGGGTTATCGCGATTATCATCATGATTGCGGGAGCGTTGGCAATTACCCAGTTGCCGATTTCCATGTACCCGACGATCGCGCCGCCGTCAGTAACGATCAATGCAAACTACCCGGGTGCATCGGCCAAGGTCGTTGAAGATTCGGTCACCCAGGTCATCGAACAGAACATGAACGGACTCGACGGTCTGCTGTACCTGTCGGCCACCAGTTCCTCCAACGGCAGCAGCTCCATAACGCTGACGTTCGATAACGGCATTGATCCGGATATTGCCCAGGTGCAGGTGCAGAACAAGTTGCAGCTTGCAACGCCACTCTTGCCGGAAGAAGTGCAGCGCCAGGGCATCAGTGTTAGCAAGGCGCTCGGTAGTTTCTTCATGATCGTTGGCTTCGTCTCGAGCGACGAGGCCACAACACGCGAAGATATTTCCGACTATGTGTCGGCCAATCTCGTAGACCCGATAAGCCGCGTGCCCGGCGTGGGCAGCGTGCAGGTGTTCGGCGCGCAATATGCGATGCGCATCTGGCTGGACCCTGGCAAGCTGGAGACCTATCGGCTGACCCCCGCCGATATCACGGCCGCAGTGCGCGCACAGAATCAGCAGGTTGCTGTCGGTCAGCTTGGTGGTGCGCCGGCTATCGACGGACAACAGATCAATGCAACCATAACGGCACAAGGTCGTCTGCAAACAACCGAAGACTTTAGCAACATTATTGTCCGCAGCAACGAAGACGGGTCTGTGCTCAGGCTGGCTGATGTTGCTCGTGTCGAGCTGGGTGCGGAAAGTTACAATGTTCTCTCGCGCTTTAACCGAAAAACAGCCAGCGGTGTCGCGTTGAACCTGGCGACCGGCGCCAATGCGCTCGAAACTGCCGCTGCAGTACAGGCGCGCCTTGCTGAGCTGGAGCCATTCTTTCCGGCAAATTTAAGCTACGTCGTGCCATTCGAGACAACTCCGTTTGTGCGCATTGCTATCAAGAACGTGATTGAGGTGCTGCTCGAAGCAATCGTGCTCGTTTTCGTTGTCATGTTCCTGTTCCTGCAGAACATTCGTGCGACCTTAATCCCAACTATCGCGGTGCCCGTGGTTTTGCTCGGCACCTTCGGTGTGCTTGCCGCGCTCGGCTTCTCGATCAACATGCTGACAATGTTTGCGATGGTGCTGGCTATTGGTCTGCTCGTCGACGATGCCATCGTGGTTGTTGAGAACGTCGAACGCGTCATGACCGAGGAGGGGCTCTCGCCGCTGGAAGCCACGCGCAAGTCGATGCACCAGATAACCGGCGCGCTCGTCGCCGTCGGCGTGGTGCTGTCGGCTGTGTTCGTGCCCATGGCTTTTCTGGGCGGCGCGACCGGCGTGATTTACCGGCAGTTTTCCGCAACCATCGTCTCAGCCATGGCGCTGTCTGTACTGGTTGCCATCGTCCTTACGCCCGCGCTCTGCGCAACCATGCTCAAGCCGCTGAAGAAGGGCGAGCATGCGGCGCAAAAAGGATTCTTCGGCTGGTTTAACCGCAATTTTGACCGCCGGGCAAAGCAATACCGCCAGGGCGTGCGCGGCATGATTGCCCGCAGTGGCCGCTTTATGGCGATCTTCGCTGCACTGGTTGCCGTAATGGCTTTCTTTTTTCTGCGACTACCAACTTCGTTTGTGCCTGACGAGGACCAGGGTTCTCTCTATGCGATAGCCCAGACGCCGACCGGCGCGACGCAGCAGCGAACGATGAAAACAGTCTATGCGATGGAGGATTACTTTCTCGACGAGGAATCCGAGGCGGTTGAGTCAATGTTCGCGGTGCAGGGCTTTAGCTTCGCCGGCAGCGGCCAGAATAACGGCATGGCGTTTGTGAAGCTCCGTGACTGGGATGAACGTGAGTCGGACGAGCTGAGTGTGGACGCTGTTGCCCACCGCGCGAGGCAGAGCTTCGCAAAGATCAAGGATGCATTGATCAGTCCCTTCGCGCCACCGGCGATCCAGGAACTCGGTCGCTCGGCGGGGTATGCCTTCTACCTGAAAGACAATGCGAGCCTTGGGCACGATGCGCTGGTGGCGGCTGGTGCTGAGTTGTTGCAGAAAGCCGGCGAAAATCCTCTGCTGGCGAATGTACGCTACAACGGTCAGCCTGATGCACCGCAGCTCAGGCTGGAAGTCGATTTTGAAAAAGCGACCGCCCTTGGCCTGTCAGTGGGTGACATCAATTCAACACTGCAGGCCGCCTGGGGTGGTCAGTATATCGACGACTTTATCGACCGTGGCCGCGTCAAGCGCGTTTACATTCAGGCCGATGCGCCATTTCGCATGGTGCCGGATGATTTCAGGCTGTGGTCGGTGCGCAACGAGCACGGTGAGATGGTGCCGTTATCGGCCTTCGCAAGTTCGCGCTGGGATTACGGTTCGCCGCAACTGCAGCGTTACAACGGTGTGCCGGCCATGGAGATCAATGGCCAGCCGGCACCCGGCGTAAGTTCCAGTGCGGCCATGGAAGCGCTTGAGTCAATCGTCAGTACCTTGCCCGCCGGTTTTGACCTCGAATGGACAGGTATGTCCTACCAGGAACGCAAGGCCGGCTCACAAACGCCAATGCTCTACACCCTGTCGGTGATCATTGTCTTCCTGTGTCTTGCGGCACTGTACGAGAGCTGGTCAATCCCTACCTCCGTGTTGCTGGTGGCGCCGCTCGGTATTCTGGGTATCGTCCTGGCGGCGACCATGCGCGGGCTTGATCGTGACATCTACTTCCAGGTGGCCATGCTCACTACCATTGGACTGACGAGCAAGAATGCGATTCTTATCATTGCGTTCGCGAAAGAGAACGTCGACAAGGGTGTCGAGTTGGTGGAAGCAACCCTCGACGCGGTGCGTGACAGGTTTCGCCCGATCATCATGACTTCGCTGGCATTCGGCATGGGTGTACTGCCGCTCGCGATTGCGAGTGGCGCAGGCTCGGGTGCACAGATCGCGATTGGTACCGGCGTGCTCGGTGGCATGATCGTGGGTGCCTTGCTCGGCGTGTTCTTCATTCCATTGTTCTTTGTCGTAGTGCAGCGCCTGTTTGGTCGCCGCACAAGAGCACAGGTTTGAGCAGCGCAGACGACCGCGCGCTTGCGCAACGGACGCGCATCCTTGATGCGGCGCAAGTCTGTTTCCAGAAAAGCGGTTTTCACTGCGGCAGCATGGCGACGATTGCACAAACGGCCGACATGAGCGCCGGGCTGATCTACCGCTATTTTGAAAACAAGAACGCGATCATCCTGGCCATCATCGCCAGCCAGCTCGACATTATCCGGCAACGCATTCGCGACCTGCGCGCTGCCGAAGACCTCGGCGCCGCGCTGCTCGATTACTTCGATTCCCAATGTGATCCTGAGCAACAGCAGATCAGCGTTCCCCTGTTTCTGGAAATGTCTGCAGAGGCAACCCGGGATCCGGAAATTGCACAGGCTGTTCGGCAGTTTGATGACACCATTCTCAGCGAATTTACCGATTGGCTATCACGCAGCCCAGAGAATAATGGTTTTGGATTGCCGCAGGATATTGCGGCGGAGCGCGCACTCGGTCTGATGTGTCTTATCGAGGGACTGAAAGTGCGTAAAGCGCGTAATCCGGACATGGACCGTGCGCTGCTAAAGAAGGCGATCGATGCGTCGCTGACCAACTTCGTAAAGCAGCTTCCGCCCGCCAGCCCGGCAGACTAGCGACGCAACAGGTACTGCACGCTGAACAGGCGCTGTGTATCGGTCCAGACCCGTTCGACTTCAAAGCCAGATTGGCGTGCCATCGCAGCGAAGCCTTCCAGTGTGTACTTGTGCGAGTACTCGGTGAGGATGCCTTCATTCTCCCGGAGCGTGAATGTTTCGCCGCCTAAGTGCACTACCTGGTCTTTCAGGCTGACAAGACGAGTCACCACCCGGCCTTCGTCGGCGTCGTAACGCGCACTGTGCCGGAAAGCGTCGAGGTCGAAGTCGGCGCCGTAGTCATTGTTCATGCGCCGCAGCATGTTCAGGTTGAACTCGGCGGTGACGCCGGCGCTGTCGTTATACGCGGCCTCAATCAGGGCCGGGTCCTTCTGCAGGTCGACGCCAATCAGCAGCGCGCCGTTCTCGCCGGCTTCCTGGTGCATGACGTCAAGCAGGCTCAGCGCGTCATCGCGCTCGAGATTGCCAATGGTCGAGCCGGGGAAATAAACAATGTTGCGCTTTGGCGGAATGCGCGGCGACGGCAGGTCGAACGGTTTGGTGAAATCGGCAACGACGGGAGCTATTTCAATCTGCGGGAACTCGCTCTGTATCAGTTTTGCTGATTCGAGCAGGTGTTCCTCTGAAATGTCCACGGGCACATAGGCGGCCAACTCATGCAGGCTTTCAAGCAGCACGCGAGTCTTCATGCTCGAGCCGCTGCCAAACTCAATCAGGCTCGCCTGGTAGCCGACGAGGTCCGCAATTTCGTCAATATTGTCCTGCATGATGCCGAGTTCGGTATCTGTCAGGTAGTACTCGGGAAGGCGTGTTATCTCGTCGAACAATTGCGAGCCACGCTCGTCGTAAAAATATTTTGGCGAAATGCGTTTGGCCGGCATGCGCAGGCCCGCGAGAATTTCTGCAAGGTCATCGGCTGCGGCGGAATCGGGTGTATTCAAACGTATCCATCCTTTGCGAGACGCAAGCCAAGAAATTGCCAGCGTGCGTCGGGGTAAAAGAAGCTGCGGTAACTGGCGCGGATATGATCGCGCGAACTTGCGCAGGAACCGCCGCGCACTGTCATCTGGCTGCACATGAATTTACCGTTGTATTCACCGAGTGAACCGTCGAGCGGCTTGAAGCCGGGGTAGGGTGCGTAGGCCGAAGCAGTCCATTCCCAGACATCGCCAAAAAACTGCGGGTTGTCGTTGTTCGCGGCCGGCTGCAGT
>JAUHZT010000149.1 GCA_030425905.1 Gammaproteobacteria bacterium | reverse complement strand
CAGAAAATCGGCGAGTGTCATTTGCTGCAGCAGCCCGGATGAGCAGGAAAAGGCGCGCTTGAGCCGTGTGACCTTGTCGAAATAGGGGCCGGCGAGCAGCCATCCTACCCGGTAACCCGGTGCGACGGTCTTCGAGAATGAGCCGCAGGTCAAGACCCTGGCCGAGCCTCGCAAAAACTGCACCGGGCTTGGCCGCTGGCCATCGAAACGCAGGTCACCGTAGACATCGTCTTCTATCAGCGCGACATCGTGCTTTTCAATGACCCGCAATAAGCGCTCGCGATCGGCGTCGGGCATGCTCACGCCCAGCGGGTTGCAGAGCGTCGTCGAGAACACGCACGCCGTGACGTCATGGTCAGTCAGTACCCGGTCGACCTCACCGACGGCAACACCTTCTTCGGGGCAGGTCTCGACTTCTATCGCGAGCATGCCAAGGCTGTCTATCAGTTCGAGAATGCCGTGGTAAGTCGGTGTCTCCACGGCAATGACGTCGCCGGGTTTTGCGACGGCTTTCAGCGCGAGTAGCAGCGCTTCCTGAGCCCCGTTTGTAATGCAAATGTTGTCGGGTTCGATGCGCGCGCCAAGCACGTCGAAATAGTGCCAGGCGATCTGGCGCCGCAGGGCGGGCTCACCGGTTGTCGGCGCGTAGTCGAGGCTGCGCTGTTCGGCACGTGACATGACCCGCTTCATTGCGCGGTGCAATCCTTTTGCCGCGGGTTTTGCCATGCTTGGGTTGGCGATGCCGAGAGGTACGAGCTCGGGGTGGTTGATACCGTCATAGACGCGTTGCATCAGGCTGCGGCCATCCACGCTCACTGGGCGCGCTCGGCGGGCCGATGCAGGCCGCACTATCGGGTTCGCAGACTGATGACGCACATAGAAACCCGATTGCGGGCGCGACTCAACACGGCGCTGCCGTTCCAGCTCCACGTAGGCTTGCCTCACGGTCGGTATGCTGACGCCGGCTTGCTGGCTCATTTTGCGCAGCGAAGGCAGGCGGTCGCCTGCTTTCAGGGTCCCGGAGTTCAGGGTTTCCTGTATCAGATCAATTACCTGGCGATACAGGTAGGTGTCCTGGGATTTGTCGAGTGCCGGCATAACTGTTCAGGTCACATTTTTCAAATATTGTATCTGTTATAGGATCAGTAGCGGCGTAAAGTCAAGTTCCAGATGAATCCAGACCGGAGTTACGAACATGACTTCCTACGCGCCCAATCGACAGCAATGTGTGAGCCAATGCGTCTGCACCGGCACCAATGAAGGACGCTTTCCGGATTTGCGCCCATTGGAAAAAATGCGCTGGCGCGATGCCTGGCGGGCGCTCGTTGGGCCGGCCGAACGCTTGCACAAGTACAGAAATCTGCGCACCGCTTTGTTCTATGGTGCAATGCGCAGACTTGATGAATGCGGGCAGTCGGCAAAGCGTAAGACGACGGCCATTTCCAACAGAGTTCATACCGGACAAAAGCAATGAGCAATGCCGTTCTCTACGTCATCACGGTCCTTATCTGGGGCTCCACCTGGTTTGCGATTGAATTTCAACTGGGTGTTGTAGAGCCGGAAGTATCCATTGTGTATCGCTACGGCGGCGCGTCCATCCTGCTGTTCGGTTGGGCATGGTTCAAAGGTTTGCCGCTTCGCTTTGATCTGCGCGCGCACGGCTGGTTTGTAGTTCTCGGTTTATTCCTGTTTTGCCTGAACTACATCATGGCCTACCGCGCGCAGATCTATATCACCTCGGCAATGAGCGCGATCGCGTTCAGTACGATCGTGTGGATGAATATCTTGCTGGCACGTGTCATGTTTGGCGTGCGACCGGGCGGTCGTGTCCTGGTAGGGGCCGCCATTGGCATACTGGGCATAGTCGTGTTGTTTGCACCGCGGGTCGGTCAACTTTCATGGTCGGACGAGGTCTTGTTTGGCTCCATGCTCGCGGTTTCCGGTGCGTTTGCTGCTTCATTCGGCAACATGGCTTCGCAGAAATCGCAAAAGTTACATTTGCCGATTATTCAGTCCAACGCCTGGGGAATGTTCTATGGTGCGTTGCTCACGAGCGGCGTGTGTCTAATTGAGGGTCATAGCTTCGCGTTTGAAATGACAGCGAGCTACGTTATTTCCTTGGCCTACCTGATGGTGTTCGGGTCAATCGTTGCCTTTGGTGCTTACCTCACACTGCTCGGCCGCATCGGCGCGCACAAAGCGGGCTATGCAATGGTTATGTTCCCGGTCGTTGCGCTGGTGTTGTCGATACTGTTCGAGGGCTTGCAACTTGACCTGCCCATTATCATCGGCACCGCACTTGTGCTGGCAGGCAATGTGTTCGTACTGGCAGGGCGTCGGCAGGTGGCCCCTATTGCACCGCCTGCCGGGCCAGCCACCGTTTCAAGTAGCGACTAGACCGTTACAGCAGTGTGCCGTACGCTGGCGACCAACAACCAACAGAGCCGGAAGTTCGACTTGTCAGATACAGAAACGCGAGATTTTCTTATTCGTGATGCCGTGGTCGACGATGGCGAACGCCTGGCGCGCATCTACAACGGCTATATCCGCGATTCCGTTGTAACGTTTGAGACGGAGCCCCTTACAGGCGCCGAAATGTCCTCGCGAATTGCGCAGTGTGTTGCCGATGACCTGCCATGGCTGGTCGCGGAGTCCAACAAGCGGCTGGCGGGCTATGCCTATGCTTCGAAGTGGAAGGGCCGGTGCGCTTACCGGTTTGCGGTTGAGTCCACCATTTACCTTGCGCCTGACTGCACGGGCGCCGGACTGGGCCGCACCCTTTACACGGCGTTGATCGAGCGGCTTAGCGAACAGGAACTGCATACCGTTATTGGTGGAATTTCACTTCCCAATGAGGCCAGCGTGCGTCTGCATGAGCGGCTTGGATTTTACAAGGCAGGGCACTTTAAGGAAGTAGGCTACAAACTGGATCGCTGGATCGATGTCGGTTACTGGCAGCTTGAGCTTTGACCACACGGGCGTGGAATAGGTTATTCTGCAAGTTGGGCAACGGAGCCGAACAATAACATTCAGCCTGACCTTTTTTTTGCGCCGCATACGCGAACGACTCTGGGTAAAGCCACTCATCGTGTGCTTGCTGTCGGTGGCGGCCGCATTGATGGCACGCAGTGCCGATCGCTTCCCGGAACTGAAGAAGCTCACGCCCGAGATCACCCCTGAAACCAATATCAGCCTGCTGGAAATTATGGCGTCAAGCATGCTGGTTATCGCAACCTTCGCAGTTGGCTCAATGATCACGGCCTACGGCTCGGCAAGTAATACGGCAACACCGCGCTCGTTCCCGCTGGTAATTTCTGACGACACCACGCAAACCGCACTTTCCAGCTTTATCGGTGCTTTTATTTTCAGCATCGTGGCGCTGGTAGCGCTTTACAACAGCTATTACGGGCACGTTGGGCAGTTTGCATTGTTCGTGTTGATCCTGGTGGTGTTCGCTTGGGTAATCATCATGTTCGTTAGCTGGGTGGATGATATTGCGCGCCTTGGGCGTCTCGGCAATACCATCGACAAAGTCGAAAAAGCGGCGGCTGAGTCGCTCGCTCGCCGCAGACTTGCGCCGACCCTGGGCGCCTGTACCTGGGACGGGGAGAATCCGTTTTCGCGGCCTGTTCATGCCGCCAAGTTCGGTTATATCCAGCAAGTCGATATGAGCGGCCTGCAAAACTTCTGCGAGGAGCAGGATTGCCGAATCCAGGTTGAAGCTTTGCCGGGCAAGTTTGCCGGACCAAACCAGGTGCTGGCTTACATTGAGTGCGACGAGGACAGCCTGAGCGACGAACAAGTCGGCAAGCTAATCGAAAAGTTTCGCATCGGCGACGACAGGGTGTTTGATGACGATCCGCGCTTTGGCCTTATCGTGCTTTCAGAAATTGCAGGCCGGGCGTTGTCGCCGGCGGTAAATGATCCGGGTACGGCAATCGATATTCTTGGAACGCTGGTCCGACTGTTTGCGGACTGGGTCAAGCCGCTTGAAGACACCGAAACCGACGTCAAGTTCGACCGCGTGTATGCGCGAGCGCTGTCTGTCGCGGATATGGTTGACGACGCATTTGCGATGATACTTCGCGAAGGCGCCGGCTCACCTGCCGTGGCAATTCGCCTGCAGAAGTCGTTTGCGGCACTGGCCAGGCTCGACGACGATGCCTTGCGTCGCACGATTATCGAACACTCGGCAATGGGTCTCGCGCAGTGCAAGCAAGCGCTCGCGCTGCCCCAGGATATCGAAGCAGTTACGGCTGTTGCAGACAGCATTAGCGACAAGGTTTAGACTTTCTCGCAGCCGTGGAATTGAGCTTGCAGGGCGCTGACTTTATGGATGTACTTCTCGATACTGAAATCTTCAAGGCGCTTGGCATTGCGCTCATGCTGGGGTTGCTGGTCGGGCTGCAGCGCGAAAGAGACAAGCACGCGCTGGCCGGCATTCGCACGTTTACGCTGATAACGCTGCTCGGCGCAGCCAGCGCGTTACTCGCGCACGATTTTGGTGGCTGGGTAGTCGTCGCCGGCATGTTGTCGATAACCGGGTTACTGATAACCGGCAACTGGATGCACGAAAACGGTGACGATCAGGCGCCGGTCGGGCAAACCACTGAAATTGCGGCACTGACCATGTTCGCAGTGGGTGCGATGTTGACCGCCGGCTACACCTTGCCCGCCGTAGTGCTGGGTGCCGCAACGGCAGTGCTGCTGCATCTTAAAGAGCGCATGCATTCGTTTATTGGCAACCTGAGTTCGAGCGACGTTCGTGCCATCTTCCAGTTCGCGCTGATCGCCCTGGTTATTCTGCCATTGTTGCCAAACCAGGCTTACGGACCTTACGCGGTTTTGAATCCGTTCAAGATCTGGCTAATGGTTGTACTGATAGTGGCTATCGGTTTGAGCGGCTATCTCGCTTATCGCATTATCGGCGTCAGGGGCGGCAGTATCATTGGCGGCATTCTGGGCGGCCTGATATCGAGCACAGCAACCACGGTGAGTTACGCACGGCAAAGTGCCGACCACCCGAAAGCAATCGGCACCGCTTCGTTGGTGATTGTTATCGCGTCGACCGTGGTAATGGTTCGGGTAGGCATTGAAATTGCGGCCGTGGCTCGCAGCTTGCTGCCAGTCCTGATACCGCCGCTCGCGATCATTCTTCTGTTCATGGTTGCTATCAGCGGGTTTCTGTATTTTCGTATGCAGCAATCAGACACCGAGGCGCCCGCGCACAAGAACCCATCACAACTCAAGCCAGCGCTGGTATTCGGTGGGCTGTACGCACTGGTGTTGTTGCTGGTTGCGTTCGTCAACGACAGGTTTGGTGATAGCGCCATTTACGTGGCCGCAACAATTTCGGGGTTGACGGACGTTGATGCGCTGACCTTGTCGGTAGCCGAATTATTCAACCAGGAACGACTTAGCGGCGGTACGGCGTGGCGCGCTATTTTAATTGCGACGCTGTCCAATCTCGCATTCAAGGCAGTTATTGCCGGTGCACTCGGCGGCAAGCGGCTGTTCATGCTGGTGGGGCCTGCGTTTGCTGCCACGATCGTGCTGGGGCTGGCAGTCGTCATTTTCTGGCCGTGACAAGCAGCGCCGCGCTTAACGCCTGGCGCTCCTGTTCTTAGGCTTTGCCGCGCGCCTCCGCTTACAACGGCGGCATACCGCAGCAACGAAAAAGTTTTAGTCAGCATAGCGCCGATGCCTGCACCAACGGCTGTCACGAACGGCGCTCGAGGTGCCGATTGCGGTAGAAACCACTACACTGACAATACGCAAGAACGCTCACACAATGGCGAGGACCTGCAATGAACTTCGAAGAAATCTCCGACAAACTCATGGTTTACGGCGTCGAATACGGCCTGATACTGCTCAAGGCGCTGGCCATTTTTTTTATCGGCAAGTTCGTTGCCAAAATTCTCAAGAACATTATCAATCGACTGATGAAGCGCAGCGGCATGGACGACATGCTGCGCAAGTTCCTCAGCAATATTCTCTACGCGGTCTTGCTGACCTTTGTGATCATCGCCGCAATCAGCACGCTCGGTATCCAGACAGCCTCCCTCGTTGCAGTCATTGGTGCCGCTGGCCTCGCGATTGGCCTGGCGTTGCAGGGCTCGCTCGCTAACTTTGCGGCCGGTGTGCTCATGATTATCTTTCGTCCGTACAAGCTGGGCGACCTCGTAGAGGTGGCGGGCACGATGGGCTTCGTCGAGGTGGTCGATGTCTTCACAACAGTACTGCGAACACCGGACAAGACCAAGATCATCATTCCCAACGGCCAGATCATGAGCGACCAGATCATCAACTACACCGAGTCGGATGTGCGGCGCATGGAACTCGTCGTTGGCATCGGCTACGACGACGATATCGACAAGGCACGCGAGTTTATCCTCGATGCTGTGAAAAAGTGCGAACACGTGGTCGCCGAACCTGCACCGGCCGTTACTGTGGCCGAGCTTGGCGATAATTCAGTCAACCTTGCTGTACGGCCCTGGGTGATCTCATCGAAGTACGCCCCGGCTTCACACGAACTCAACGAGATTGTTAAAAAAGCGCTGGATGCCGCGGAGATCAATATTCCATACCCGCAGCGCGATGTGCATATCTACAACCACGACAGCGCCTGACGCGCGAGGGTGGGTCAGAGGCCGTTGCCGGCTGGCGACCGCCGCAGTTCCCTGTAAGTGAGCCCCGGCCCCTTGCCAGCCATGGCGGAGGCGCAGCCGCGCGCCCATTATGCGCTATTTGCGAATTATGATTTCGCAGGACGCCCGATTATCAAAAGCTAACGAAGCGTTATTGTACTAGCCAGTCAGGCTGTGTCCGCGGCAGCCGCAACTTTCCCCCAGGGAACACCTGAATCATGAAAGCCGTTGGTCTCACACGTTATCTCCCCATCACGTCTCCGAGTTCGCTGATTGATGTCGAAATCGATAAGCCCGAGCCGAGCGGGCGTGACCTGCTGGTGCGTATTGAAGCTATCGCTGTAAACCCTGTGGACACGAAAATCAGGGCACCCAAGGACACGGTCGAATTGACGCCGCGCATTCTGGGCTGGGACGCCGCCGGCGTCGTTGAAGCCGTGGGCGACGAGGTAACGCTTTTTGAAGTTGGCGACGAAGTTTTCTACGCGGGGGACATCACCCGGCAAGGCGCGTAC
>JAUHZT010000020.1 GCA_030425905.1 Gammaproteobacteria bacterium | reverse complement strand
AACCGACCTCAGGAACGAAAAGATCTCTTACAAGGTACGTGAACACAGCGTCGCGAAGGTCCCGGTTCTGCTCGCAGTCGGTGCGCGTGAAATTGAAACACAGAGTGTTGCCGTTCGCAGGCTGGGCTCAAAACAGCAGAAAGTTGTCAGCCTGGAAGAGATAATTCAGCAGCTCAGCGACGAAGTTGAAGCCAGAGAGTAGCCCGGAAATTTGCTCTAAACGTGACGCAACCTGCACTTTGACTGTGCGCCAGGTCACAGAATCCACTTCCTGTCGGTGTCCGGCGACATGCGTAATAAATTGGGGGATATACTGCAGCTACGCAAGGATTGCGTGATCAATTCGACATAAACCAAGTGGAGAGTACGACGTGGCTCGGGACCAAGTTAAGACGCAGGTGCTGTTACTTCACAGCGAGCAACATACACTGGATAACCTGAGTTCGGGACTTGATGACCGCTATACAGTGCATTGCGCAACAACTGGCACTGAAGCCCTGAACACACTTGGCGACACACCCATTCACGTAATTGTCTCGGCGAAAGACCTGCCAGGCATGAGCGGCGTCGAAGCTCTGCGCGAAGCCAAGAAAAGATCTCCCGAAACCATCGGTATTCTACTGGCCGGCGAGAACGAGCAGGGCCTCGAAGCGCTGGTCGGCGAGAAAGAGGTGTTTCAAGTTGTGCGCGGCTCGCTGACTGCCACAGAACTTACTGCTCTAATAGACAATGCGACGCGCCAGATGCGCCTGCTCGCACTGGCTGAATCTGCAAACGACACGGCTGCCGACCCGGACAACCTGGCGGCACAGCATATCGTCATGGAGACCTCGGAAAACGGGTCGACCATCATCAGCGACGGCACAGGCAAAGTCCCTGTTCTCGACCCTACCAAGATTTCGTCCAACATTGCCGCAGGTGCGCGCGCTGTCGACGTTCTGGTGCTGACGAAGGACGAAGAATTTCTGGCCACGGTCAAGGAATCAACCCGCGGCCTGCACAACGTACATTATGCCAATACACTGGCACAGGCCGAAGAAGCCATCGCGAAGCACAAAGTGGGGGTCGGTGTGGTCGACGCAGCCATGGTTGGCGAGAACGTTGAGAAACTGACGCAGCACCTGCGACGTAAATCAACGCGCCTGGTCAATATCGTGGCAGGGCGCCGCGACGATGGCGAAATGCTGATGGACCTTATCAATCGTGGCAAGGTGTATCGATTCCTGCTCAAGCCGGTGTCCCCGGGTCGTGCGCGCCTTGCGATTGAAGCTTCTGTCAAGCATCACCTGGAAGCGCCGGACTCGGCCTTCAAATTAAGCGGTCATGCCCCCGCAGGCAAGAGCGCACCCGCATCGAAACCTGCGGCGGCGCCGGCCGCGAGACCTGCGCCGAAGGCGGCCAGCAAGACACCCGCAGCAAGCAGCGCCGCCGCCGGCGCGCCCGATCTGATGGGTGACAATCTTAATTCTGCCTTCGACGGTGACGATTCGAGCTTTACCGAAACCATGACCGGCATCGTTTCCAACCTTGGCAAGGCGATTTCCGGCAAGATCAACAAAGGCGACGACGCGGCCGAAACGAAGCCTGCCGCGGCAACCAGCCGGGCAAGCGCCCCGGCGGCTGCGCCGGCCACGCCGGAACTCAGCGCAAATGAGCCGCTCGGTATGGCAATGTCCGACAGTGGCGATACGTCGTCGTTTGCAGGTGGCAAAATTATCGGCATCGGTGCTGTTGTGGCCGTCGTTCTCGTTGCCGCAGGCATCTGGATGTTTGGCGGGTTCGGCGATGACGACAGCGTGGACCGGCCATCATCAGCACGCACATCGGTAACCGAGTCGCAGTTCCTGGGCGACGGCACCGGCGCCCCGCCCGCGAAACCGGTACCGGCACGCAACGAACTCAGGCAGGAAGCACAGCTCGCTTACCAGGCGGGACAAATATTCAATCCGCCAGGCAACAACGCGCTTGAATTGTATGCAGCGGCCGTTGCGGCATCGCCGGGTAACGCGGACATTGCGGCCGAGTTCGCCAATGTTGTGAACGACGCACTGCAATTGGCCGAGACAGCTATGCTCGAACGACGCATAGGCGATGCAGAGGCGGCGCTGGATCGGGTGGCGTTTGCCGACCCCGCGAACAGCCGCCTGCCGTTTTTGACCGCGCAACTGTCACAAATGCAACTACGTGATTATATTGACAGTGCACGCGCCGCTATTCGCGAAACACGTTTTGAAGATGCATCCAACGCGTTAGCAGCCGCCGCTGCGCTCGGCATTTCGCAGAGCGCGGAACTCGCGGCCGTCAATGCAGAACTGGCTGAAGCGCGCAGTGAACAGCGTGCCGATGAAGTGCTTGCACAGGCAGCTATGAGGCTCGAGCAAAACAAGCTCATCGCCCCTTCCAATGACAACGCCCGCTATTTTTATGAGCTGGTGTTGTCCAGCGACCCGCAAAACCTGGCGGCGCAACAAGGCCTTACGACGATCGCATCCAAACTTGTACTGCAAGCGCGCAGCGAAATTGATCAGGGTCGTTTTGAGTCTGCGAATAACCTGCTTGCGGATGCGCGGCAACTCGATTCGGCGAACGCCGACCTCGCCGGTGCTACCCAGGCACTGGCTGATGCTCGCGACCGGGTAGTCGCGGAAGAGCGCAGGCGCGAAGCTGAACGCGCCGCCGCTCTGCAACGCGCTGAAGAGCAGCGTATCGCAGCCGAAGAACAGGCCGCCGCCGAGCGCGAAGCGGCCGCCGCTCCGGCCGAGCCGGCTACCGATCAAGCCACCGAAACAACACCGGCAAGCGTTGCAAGCACGGCGCCGCCTGCAAGCTCGCCATCCGCCACCGACGCTCCAGGCAATCGAACCGCCAGCGCGCCGAAAAGCGACAGTCCGTTGCCTATCAGCGCACTCAAGCGACTCAAGTACGTGGCGCCGAAATACCCGCGGGTCGCGGAACGGCGCAATCTGTCTGGCTGGGTTGATATCGTATTTACCGTTGCCGCCGACGGCACAACGAGCAACATCGAGGTCCGCGGCTCGGAACCGGAGAACGTGTTTGTCGATGCCGCCGTCACAGCCGTTGAGAAATGGGAGTTTGAGCCAATTGTCGAAAATGGCTTCATCGTGCAGAAGCAAGCAGGTGTCCGCATGATGTTCGCTCTGGAATAGGGTCAACACGACGATTGCGACCGAGCTGACATGCTAGTGGACTAGCCTAGGAATTCCCGCTAATCTAGATTAAGTAAAAGGGTAAGCAGGGGAATCATTCGTGTCTGAACAAGAGTTTGGCGCAGATGGGCAGCAACCTAGAAAACAACAACAACGCTCCGTTGTCACCCAGCAGAAACTGCTGGACGCCGCGACTCAGGCATTCTCGGAAAACGGATTCAAGGGCACTTCAACTCGCGAGATAGCCGATCGGGCCGGGGTCCACCACCCGCTTATTACCTACCACTTCAAGAACAAAGAGCAACTCTGGCGCGCCGCAACGGATCGCATTTTTCGTGAGTTCAATCTTGCCCTGGCAAAAGTCACCGCCGATATCCCTGAATCGCAGCCTCGGCAACGTGCTGAAACCTTCGTGCGCACGTATGTACGCTACGCGCACCGCCAGCCTGCTTTGCACAAGATCATCATGCAGGAGTCCAGCTACCCGAGCGAACGCCTCGACTGGCTTATAAACCGCCACCTGAAACCGCTGTTCGACGAATCAGTCAAGTATTTGCAGGAATTGCAGAAACTCGGCATCGCAAAGGCAGGCAACCCTGCCCTGCTGTTCAATATGATTCGGGTCTCGGCTGGCGGGTTGCTCGCCCTGTCTCTTGAGATCAAGGGCACGAGCGCCATAGACTTTGAATCCGACGGGGCGCTGGATGAACTGTCGGACATGATTATTGGCTGTTTCCTGCCGGGCTCGTCTGACGACATCGCGGCGTAAATCCGGCGTCGGCGAAAGTTCCTAGTCCACACCCAGGAACTGCTGCATCTGCGCAATGATAGACAGGGCAATCGCCGCGGGTCCTGAACCACCAAGGTCAAGTCCGGCCGGGCCATGCAAGCGCCCACGCAGATCCTGCGCACGCTCGCCGAGCTCATCGAGCAGCCGTCGCCGTCTTGCCTTTGGCCCCAGCAAACCAATGTACGGAACGCGTGAGCCCGATAGCTGCGCCAGGTATTTTCGGTCGCTGGCAAGGTGATGACTCATCACAATCGCGAGATCGAATTCGTCAAGTTCTACCTCCTGAGCGAGCTGTTCGGCGTCCAGGCACAGCGTACGGTCGGCGCCGGCAAAGTTATTGTTTTCGACATAGGCGGGCCGATGATCGGCGACAGTGACGAGCCAACCCAGTTCTGCAGCCATACTGACCACCGGCTCGGCATCGAGACCTGCGCCCAAGACCAAGACCCTGGGCGTTGGGTGAATGATACTGTAGAGCAAGCTGATCGATGCCGCTTGCCACGGCAGATCGGCGAGCCCGACAAAGTCGCTGGCATCCTGCACGGGTGCAGACCGCATGATTTCTTCGCACAGTGCATCCGGGAAACCGAAATTCTGCACTTCACCGCCAGCCACCAGTAGCGTGGCGCCTGGCGCAGCATCGTTGAGCGGCGGTTCGATCAACGTGATCGCCAGCGTGCGGCGTAAGCCAAGTTCGGTGCGAGCAATACTGGCAAACGGCTCGTAGCCGGTAGCCGCCGTCAGCGGTTGCAAGAGGATACGCATACGCCCGTCGCAACCGACGCCCAGGCCCCACAGTTCGTCATTGCTGTCGGCCAGGTTGTAATCGGCATATTGTGCCCGCCCCGACTCGACAGCCACCTGCGCACGAATGGCAAGATCGCCCTCGAGGCAACCGCCCGACAGCATCCCCTGGAAAATCCCATCCGCATCGATCAGCATGCGGGCACCCGGCTTACTGTAGGTTGATCCCGCGGTGTCATACACCGTCGCGAGCACCAGCGGCACGCCCGCCTCTCTGCGCTTCTCGAAAAACTGCGCGAGTTTGTGTCGGTTCACTTAACCACCCCTGGCATACCGGTATGCCTATTTGTTATCGATCCACACCCGCATCTGGCGAAAGTAACCCTTGAAAGCCAGCGTCCGGCTCCCACATCGAACCTCCAAGCCACGGATTACACCGGCCACCGCGCCGTCGAAGGAGCACAATTATGACCCAATCAGCAAACCATCCGGTAGCTATCAACGAACAGGACTTCGGTGAACAGGTCCTGCAATCCGATCAACCGGTGCTGGTTGATTTCTGGGCCGAGTGGTGTGCGCCATGCCGCGCCCTGGGACCGGTGATCGATTCGCTTTCAAGTGAGTTCGAGGGCCGCGCCCGCGTTGCCAAGCTTGACGTGGATGCTAACCAGCGAATCGCGATGGAATACGGCGTGCGCTCGATACCGACCGTTATCCTGTTTGACAAGGGCGAGATCGTGGAAACGTTTGTCGGCGTTCGGCCAAAAGCCGATTACGCGGCTGCGCTCGAGAAAGCCAGCGCCTGACGGAATAGCTTGCTGTACGCGTGGCGTCAGTCCGGACGGCACGCGTACAGGTAAAGCATTTCCATCGCGATATGGGCAGCGGCGAGCGAAGTAATCTCCGCGACGTCATATTGTGGCGCCACCTCCACGACGTCCATGCCCACGACATTGATACCCGCAAGCCCCCGCAGAATTGACAGCGCCTGGTGGGTTGTGAGCCCGCCACAAACAGGCGTTCCGGTCCCCGGCGCGTAGCTTGGATCAAGGCAATCGATATCGAAGGTCAGGTACACGGGCCGGTCAGCCAGCACAGCTTTGGTCTTCTCGATGACAGCGTCGATCCCGTTGGCATGGACCCACGGCGCATCCAGAATATTGAAACCCAGCGTATCGGAGTTGGTCGTGCGCAAACCGATCTGCATGGAAGTTTGCGGGTCGACTAGGCCTTCTTTCGCTGCCCAGTAAAACATCGTGCCGTGATCGATGCGCTTGTCTTCGTCGTCCCAGGTGTCGCTATGCGCGTCGAAGTGCAGCAAAGACAGAGGCTTGCCATGCTTCCTCGCATGCGCCCTTAGCAGCGGATAAGCGACAAAGTGGTCACCCCCGAGGCTCAGCAGCCCCGGGCCCTGATCGATGATTGCGAATGCATTGTCTTCGATCTCCTGCGGCACCGTTGCCGGTGCGCCAAAATCGAACACGCTGTCTCCACTGTCCACCACCGCCAGCTTGTCGAACGGATCGAATGCCATGCCGTAGGGCTTTTCCCACGCCATGATGGTTGACGCCGCCCGGATTGAACGCGGACCGAAGCGTGCACCGGGCCGATTCGAAGTTGCCGTATCCAGTGGCACGCCCTGCACAACAACGTCCACACCGCGGTAATCGCGCGAGTATTTGCGGCGCATAAAAGACGTGGCGCCCGCGTACGTCGGTTCGGGCGTGGTGCCGTACAAACTGTCACGCATGAACGCGTGATCGCCTTCTGACTTACTCATATCGCGGTCCCGGTCTGTTGCACAATCGCCGCATCAGGCGGCCAGATCACGCTGGGTCATATCGAGACAGCGCCATGCTATCTCCATCATTTCATCTGCTTCGCTTTCCGACAGTGTAAACGGCGGTGCAACAATAATTGTGTCGCCGACCGCCCGCATAATGAGCCCGTTATTGACCAGGTGATCCCTGCACATTGAGCCGACACCGGCCTTCTCGTCAAAACGCTGCATCGGTGACTTCTCTTTGACGATCTCGAACGCACCCATCAATCCTGCCATGCGCGCCTCACCCACCAGTGGATGATCGGTCAGTTCCGCCCAGCGCTTCTGCAGGTACGGCCCAATGTCGTCGCGAACACGCTCGACCAGCTTCTCCCGTTGCAGAGTACGAATATTTTCAATTGCGACCGCGCAGGACGCGGGATGTCCCGAATAGGTGTAGCCGTGATAGAACTCACCGCCCTTGTCGATCAGCACCTCGGCAACCCGGTCGCTCACAAAGACGCCGCCAAGAGGCAGGTAACCCGACGTAACACCTTTTGCAAAGGTCATGAAATCGGGTCGAGTCTTGAAGTAGTCCGCACCAAACCATTCGCCGAGTCGGCCAAAACCTGTAATTACCTCGTCAGAGATCAACAGAATGCCGTACTCGTCACAAATGCGCTGGACTTCGGGCCAATAGGTGCTTGGCGGAATGATTACGCCACCCGCGCCTTGCACGGGCTCGCCAATAAACGCCGCAATCTTTTCTGCTCCCAGCTCGAGAATTTTATCCTCGATCTTGCGCGCCATGGCGATGCCAAATTCGTCGGGTGACAGGCTTCGATCGCTGCCGAACCAGTAAGGCTGATCGACATGCACGACGTCCGGAAGCACAACACTTTGTTCATGCATTGGTTTCATACCACCCAGCGTTGCGGCGGCTACCGTGGAGCCGTGGTATGCATTCTTGCGGCTGATGATTACGCGCCGTTCCGGTTGCTCCATCAGGTCCCAGTAACGCCGAACCATGCGCACGATCGTGTCGTTCGATTCTGAACCGGAGCCCGCAAAAAATACGCGGTTGAATTGCGGCGGGCTGATCTCCGTCAGGATAGACGAAAGCTCAATAGCTGGCGGATGCGCACACTGAAAGAAATTATTGTAGTAAGGCAGCTCACGCATCTGTTTGGCGGCGGCCTGCACCAGGGACTCTCGACCATACCCCAGGCTGACACACCACAGGCCAGACATGCCATCGAGAATCTTGTTGCCGTCAACATCGTAGATGTAGTTGCCTTCTGCTCGGGCAATAATTCGGGAGCGTTTTGCGTGCAGGTCCTTGTGGTCGGTAAACGGATGCAGGTGATGCCTGGCATCGAGTTCCTGCCAGTCCTCTCTGGAACGCTTGCTCGTGTCACCTGTTTTTTCGATAGCTGCCATTATTGACCTCGATTGGCGCCACTCTGCGCCCGATAGAATTCAGATTGAGAAGACCATGGGTCGGGCTTGCAATCGCCTTTGTTTCGCCCGACCCTGCGGTATCAAACATTGAACATGAGTATCTCACGTTCCCATGGGGTGATTATTTCCTGGAACTCCATGTACTCCGCGTCCTTGAGTGCACAATACAGCGTGACAAATTCGTCACCGAGAATACTGCGCATCGCATTGCTCTTGCCGAAGGCTTCGATAGCCGAAAGAATATGCCGGTGCAAACCAAACGCGTCGCCATAAGCGCTGCCTTCGGTCGGAGCAGTCGGCTTAAGACCTTCAACCATGCCGAGGAAACCACAGGCCAGCGTCGCTGCGAGTGCAAGGTAAACGTTAACGTCGGAGCCGCCGAGCCGGTTTTCAACACGCCGTGCCTCTGGTGACGAGTCGGGTACACGCAAGCCCACGGTGCGATTGTCGATGGCCCATGCAAGGTTTACCGGGGAATCCCACGGGTTGAGGAAGCGTTTGTAGGAATTAACGTACGGCGCAAAAATCAGCATCGCGTCGGGTACGTATTTCTGCAAACCGCCGAGAAACCCATGAAACAGATCTGACGGGCTGCCATCGGCATTTGAAAAAATGTTGTTGCCATCCTTGTCCACCACGCTCTGGTGAATATGCAAGGCACTGCCAGCCTCGCCTTCCATGGGTTTGGCGAGGAAGGTCGCGTGCATTTCGTGTTCAATCGCGGCTTCGCGAATCGTGCGCTTGAACAGAAATACCTGGTCCGCAAGCTCGATAGCATTGCCATGCAGGAAGTTGATCTCGAACTGTGCCGGGCCGGCCTCCTGCGAGAGCGCGTCGACGTGGATGCCCTGTGCTTCACAATATTCGTAGACCTTGTTGATGAACGGATCGAAGTCATTCATCTGGTCGATGCTGTAGGGTTGTCGCGCACCGTCCGTCCAGCCCAGGCGGCCTTCGGGTGGCTCGGCCTCTTCGTTAGGGTCCGAATGCGGACTCAACAGGTAGAACTCCACTTCCGGCGCCACCACTGGCACCCAGCCGCGCGCCTCGTACTTTGCCAGTACGTTGCGCAGCACCGCACGCGGGCTTGTATCAACGGTGCTGCCATCGCGCCGGTAGCAGTCTAAAAATACCGAAGCGGCCGGGTCGCGCGACCAGGGGACAGGGCGCAAAGTCGAAGGATCGGGCACGAGCAACATGTCCCGATCTTCGACGTTATTCTCGTTGGCAACATAGTCTCCGGATACCGTCTGGCCGAACACCGCCTCGGGCATTTTCATGGCACCGACGCCGAACTTCTCAGCGGGCAATACCTTGCCGCGCGCTGCCCCTGCCATGTCGGGCACGAACGCTTCTACGTCTTCAATACGACGTTCCTTGAACCAGGTTTGAAACACATCATTATTACTCACACGACACCTGTCTTTTCTTACTGATTGCATACTCATGGCAAGCATTGCCGAAAGCGTTGAAAATACTGGTCGAAAACGGGTTGTTCTTCATTTGCCACTCAGGATGCCATTGCACCGCCAGCGCGAACGCTTTAGCGCTGTCCACTGAAAAGGCTTCTACGAGACCATCATCGGCTATGGCTTCGACTGTCACGCCGTCGGCGAGTCGCTTGATCCCCTGCCCATGCAATGAATTGACGGTAGCGCGTGGCGCCGCGTTGAGTTCCGCCAGCATGCCACCCTCAATCAGGTTCACCGGGTGTGCCGGGCCATACTGAACCTCCAGCGGGTCCGCCGGGTTCTCCTTGTGATTATGGTAACCAGGAACCTCTGCAATGTGCTGATGCAAGCTGCCGCCGAGCACCACATTGAGTTCCTGAAAACCGCGACAGACGGCCAGCAACGGGACGCCTGCGGCCAACGCCTGCTGTGCGAGCGGCAGGGTCAGCGCATCCCTTTGCGGGTCGTGCAGGGTGTCCGGGCGCGATGCTTCACCGCCGTAGTGGCGGGGCTCGATATTCGAGGGGCTGCCGGTCAGGAACAAACCATCGCACTGGGCCAGCACAGCATCAGCGTCAATACCATCGGCCAATGCGGGAATGATCAACGGCAGTGCGTCCGCACCGTCGATCAACGCCTGCAGGTACTTTTCGCCAACCATGTGAAATGGGTGCGGGTCGAGTACGCGCCGATCTGCCGGTACTCCAATAACAGGTTTGGAACGCATATGGGGACGAACCCCGATACTCCAGAGAATTGGCCAAAACGCTAGGATACGCGGCTTCAGCGAATCCGGCCACTCCCCGGCGCAGGCCCCGGCCCCTTCAGTCCGTAATTTTGCTTGCCAGTTCCGGCTTGCGGCCAATAAGGCGCAGAATCACTACGAGCACGACGATGCCAGCCAGCAGGGACAGCCAGGGTGAGATGCCGAGGCCACCCGGAATCGTGCCCACGAAAATGGCCACCGCGCCAACCAGCAGGGCATATGGCAACTGGGTCCGTACGTGCTCGATATGGTCGCAACCACTGGCCACGGACGACAGCACCGTGGTGTCTGATATTGGCGAGCAATGGTCGCCCCACACCGCACCCGCAAGACAGCACGCGATCGACGAATACAGTATGTGCATACCGGCTTCATCAGCGATACCGCTGGTACCCATGACCGCCCAGGCGAGCGGTATGATCAACGGCATCAGGATACCCATCGTGCCCCAGCTCGTGCCCGTGGTGAACGCCGTAATAGCCGCCAGCAGAAAGACGATGGCAGGCACCAGGAATGCGGGCAAAGTATCGGCCAGTTCACTGACGAGGTACGCCGCTGTGTTGAGTTGCTCAGTGACGTCTGACAGCGTCCACGCGAGTACGAGGATAATCAGTCCAAACAGCGTGGCGCGAACGCCCCCGTACCAGGCATCGACTGTCTCGTGTACAGACAGGATGCGCTGTGCGACGGACAAGGTTGCAGCAACGAGGACGCCGACAAACGATGCATACATCATGGCCCTGAAGGGATCTGCGGAACCGAGAATATCGGTCAATGTGTCGCCCTCTCCGGTCACCCACAGGCTGACCCCCAACGCCACGATCATGACAATGATTGGCAACACGGCATTCAGGGCTCGCAGCGGGATATTACCTTTCGCCGTTAGCTCATCCGCTTCGGAGGCTGGCAGTTCCTCGGCGCTCACCGGTTTCACCTGGCCTTGGCGTGCACGTACCTCGGCCTTGTACATGGGACCGAAATCGCGCCCCATGGCGGACACGGTCAGGACAAATGCAATTGCCAGGAGCGGGTAGAAACTGTAGGGAATGGAGTGCAGAAAAACCGAGTAAGCTTGTTGATCGGCGAGCCCGGGCACGGCCTTCAACGCATCCTGCACGAGCCCGATTTCGTAGCCAATCCAGGTCGTAATGATTGCAACACAGGCAACCGGCGCGGCCGTCGAATCCACAATGTAGGCGAGCTTCTCGCGCGATATGCGCAAGTGATCTGTCAGTGAGCGCGCAGTGTTGCCAACGACCATCGTGTTGCTGTAGTCGTCGAAGAAAATCATCATGCCCATCAGCCACACCGCTACCTGTCCGCCAACGGCTGTCTTCGCCCTGCTTACAATCTTGTGCACGATGCTCGCCATGCCGCCATTGCGCGTGATGATGCCCACCATGCCGCCGATCATCATCGTAAAAAGCACAATGGATATTCGATCCCGATCGACCATTGCACCGGCAACCCAGACTTGAAAGCTGTCCAGCAGTCCTGCGAAAAAACCGGCGGGCGTAAACGAATTCAGTGCTGTCGCGCCAATCCACAAACCCACGAGCAGTGCAGGAATGACATTGCGAAACACCAGCGCAATAAAGATAGCCAGCAGCGCTGGCAGGATAGAAAACCAGCCGGGGATCACACGATAATCAAGCTCCCGGGTTTCGTCCGCGGCCGCAAAGAAAAGTTTTCGCGCACCGGCTGATGCAAACATCACATCCGGAAACGCTGCCCGACCTGCGCTGTCGGCAACTGCCTCAAATGCGTAGTCATCGACCGTGAACGCAAGCACAGTACCTGGCTCAAGGCCGGTCACTGAGAATTCCTGGCTCACATTGGTCAGGCCTACAGCCGGAGCCTCAACCTCAAACGCTCCAACTGAAAGCGACATTGCCATGGCAGCGAGCGCCAGGAGGAATCGGGAAATTGCCCTGCGTCGGGCCAACGGCTCACTTTTATTAATTTTCTTGTCTCAGCCTGTGGTTTCTAAAGATAGTAGCATAGCCAGAAACTGCCCTACGACCCTTCACGCGCCCCTTGCGGCGATGCGTTGAATGCGCGAAGCTGCGGCGAATACTTCAAAATCGGGACCAACGGAAGCATTGTATGCCTGCCAAGAAACAGTCAGCTCTCAGAGCCGAACTTGCACGATTCCTGAAACAATACCCCGACACCGGCACGCTGGAACTGTTGCTACCGGATGTTAGCGGCATATTGAAAGGTAAACGCATACGGCAACCCGATTTCAGAAAAGTCTGCGACGACGGCTTTTTCTTTTGCGCGGGATCCACAATGCTTACCGTGCTCGGTGAAACCGTCAGCGGCATGCCGTACACGGAAATAGACGGTGACCCTGACATCCCGGCAGTGCTCGTGCCGGGCTCAATAGCCCCGGTCCCCTGGACCCGCAAGCCAACCGGTCAGGCGCTCTTTCGCCTGCTGAACGACGATGGCACGCCGTTTTTTGCCGACCCGCGCACGGTGCTTGAAACGGCTCTGCAACCTTTTCGCAAGCGCGGCATACGCATCGTTATGGCAACCGAGCTAGAGTTTTACCTGTTGCAGGATGAGGGCGACGCTGTAGCGCCACGCGCACCGACCGTTCCCGGCATGGGGCGGCCGCAGCCCGGCGCCCAGGTGTATCACCCCGATGACCTGTGGGAAATTGAAGCCTTTTTTGACGATGTTTACGCGTTCTGCGACGCCCAGAACATTCCGGCCGATGCGGCGATTTCCGAGTACGCGCAGGGGCAGTTCGAAATTAACTTGCGGCACATTGACGACCCCGCACTGGCCTGCGATCACGCATTGCTGCTCAAGCGTGTGATCAAAGCAACCGCGCGCAAGCACGGCATGGTCGCGTGCTTTATGGCCAAGCCCTTCGCCGAAGACTCCGGCAATGGCCTGCATATCCATATGAGCATGTACGACAAGAATGGCGTCAACTATTTTTCGCAGGGTAAAGAAAAGCTTGCGACGGCACCCTTCTCTGCACGCCTGCGCCACGCGGTGGGTGGCTTGCTCAAGCTTATGCCTGAATCAACCGCAATATTTGCGCCGAACGTAAATTCCTACCGTCGGCTGCGCGTGGATAATTTCGCGCCGATTGAACCGAACTGGGGCGTAAATCATCGCGTGGTAGCAGTCCGGATTCCGCGCTCAGACCGCAACAACCTGCGTTTCGAACACCGTGTCGCCGGCGCCGATGCAAACCCGTTTCTCGTCACCGCCGCGATCCTCGCGGGTGTCGATCATGGCATCAGGAACAAAATCGAACCACCGCAAATGGTGCAGCAGGGAGAAAGCATCAAGCCGAAGCTGAAAATTCCGAATCGATGGCACAAGGCGCTCGACGTATTCGCGCGCAGCAAGGTATTGCCGGAATATCTGGGAGAAGACTATTGCAAGGCATTTGTCGATAACCGGCGCGCTGAGTGCGACCAGTTTTACAACGAAGTTTCCGATCTGGATTTCGACTGGTACCTGCGCGCGGTCTGACAGCTTTAGTAGCGCAGCCTCAGAGCTTGGCATTTAGTCAATTTCGGTAGCACGGGCCAGGTCCTGTTCGATCGTCTGGCCTGCCTGGTAATAGTGAAACGCAGCCCATGGCAGGATAAGCGAACTGACCAGCACGAGACTGTAGCGCATCGACTCTGTACCGAGCGCTGGCTCCAGAAAATCGCTGAGCATTCCCGTAAAGAGCGGCCCCAGCGCCAGCCCAATGATGTTGATCAGCAACAGCACGATCGCCGAAGCTACGGCTCGCATCCGCAGTGCCACAAGACTCTGCGCCTGGGCGAGTACCGGTGCGAGATAGAAATTCGACACTATGGTCGGCACCGCCAGCAATGCAAGACACCAGGCGACCGACGGCGCCAGGAATACCGCGACATTGAACAGTGCCGCCAGAGAAGTTGCCAGCGCCAGAAAATAGAATGATTTGCGACGACCTTTGGCAGCAAAGCGATCAGCCAGAAATCCGCCGAAAAAGAATCCCAGTCCACCCGCTATACCGAAGATGATACCCAGCCATAATCCCAGGTTGGCCAGCCCCATACCGTAGCTTCGCGATATAAAGCTGGGAATGAAATTAATGACTGCGTAACCGACAAACGAGCTGAGCCCGGCTGCCACTCCCATATGAACGAACGAACGACGTGCCAGCAGGAAGCCCAGCACTTCGCGCATCGCAGGTTGTGTACCGGAGTCCTTCCTGTTTTCCGATACGCCGCGTTGGGGCTCAACGACTGTGAAGCGTACAACGGCCGCAAGCAGCAGCCCCGGCACACCGACTATAAAAAACGCTTCGCGCCAGCCAATGTTCTGCGCCACCCAGCCACCGGCGAGATAAGCCAGCATGATGCCAGCCGATATACCCAGCGTGTAAACGCCCATCGCTGTAGAGCGTTGCTCGGGCGGGTAATAATCAGCAATCATCGAGTGCGCAGAGGGGCTGCATCCCGCCTCGCCAATGCCGACACCAATTCGAGCTAAGGTAAGATGCCAAATGTTCGCGGCGAACCCGGATATGGCCGTCATGCCGCTCCAGACCGCCAGCGACGCCGCAACCAGGTTACGGCGGTTCGCTTTATCCGCGTAACGCGCAATGGGCACGCCCAACGTCACATAGAACAGCGCAAAAGCGGTACCGGTCAGAAACCCGAGCCAGGTATCGCCAACCTGAAACTCGTCGCGAATGGCCGGTAGCAAGATCGCGAGTATTTGCCGGTCGATAAAATTGAACATGTAGACGATAGCCAAGATAGCCATCGCATAGCGGCGCGAGTTAACGCTTAGATTCAAGGCAAGACAATCTTGAAGAAGAAAAAGAAGATGATTGCGAGGATAGCCCCGGCCGGAATGGTCACAACCCAGCTGACAAAAATTCTGCCAACCACTCGCAGATCAATGGCGTCGATGCCGCGCGCAACACCCACACCCAGGACAGCACCTACCAGTGTGTGAGTGGTTGAAATTGGGATGCCGGTACCGGAGGCGATAACAATGGTTGTCGCCGCCGCCAGCTCGGCCGCAAAACCGCGACTGGGTGTTAGCTGCGTAATTCTCTCGCCCACCGTTGCAATCACATGCCGGCCGAAAGTCGCCAGACCGACCACGATGCCCGCCCCGCCAAGTACCAGTACCCACACGGGCAACGCGGACTTCGAGGCGACCACTCCGCTCTGTGCGATGGCTATGACAGCAGCAAGTGGCCCGATCGCATTGGCAACGTCGTTCGATCCGTGCGCAAAAGCCATGCCGCAGGCTGTGACAACCATCAGAATGGCGAAGACGCGCTCGACCGTTATGAAATGCTGGCTTTTCTCCGCTTTCCTGTCCGGCTTGATCTGCTGGATAAAGTAGGCGCCAACGCCTGCAACCACCAGTGCAATACCAACAGCCAGCAGGTAGCTGTCGCGAATACTGAGGGTCAACCCGACGTGCGACAAGCCCTTGAATATCGTCACCAGGGTCATCGTCAACGCCGCAAGAAATATGTACACGGGCACATAGCGCTTGGCACGCTCAAGCGGATTGGTATGCCGTAAAATGAGATGCTGCACTGACTGGTAGATAAGGTAAGCAATAATGCCTGCGGTCAGGGGCGACACAACCCAGCTCATGACGATGGTGCCGACCTTGCCCCACTGGACAGCCTCGACACCGATACCAACAGCCGCGAAACCAACAATCGCACCGACAATCGAATGCGTCGTGGATACAGGCCAGCCATTACGAGACGCAATCAGCAACCAGGTCCCGGCCGCCAACAGTGACGCCAGCATGCCGTAAACCAGTAGCTCCGGAGTGCCTGACAACAAGTCAGCGTCGACAATCCCCTTGCGAATAGTGCCGGTTACCGCGCCGCCAGCGAGCACCGCGCCCGCAAATTCGAACACCGCGGCTACAAAAATTGCCTGCTTGATGGTTAATGCCTTGGAACCGACCGAAGTGGCCATCGCATTCGCTACATCATTGGCACCAATACCCCACGCCATAAAAATGCCAAACAGCGCCGCGAGCGTTATATAAATAGTTCCGGCTTCCATCCAGTTTCCCCAAAGGGCGTGGTCGCCCTGTTGTTATTCTGTTTTGTGTGCGTGCGATCTAGTGAGATAGCAACAATTCAAGGCGGCGCCCCACGCGCTCCGCCATATCCGCTATTTCACCCGTTAGCTCGATCACCTTGTACATAAAAACTGCATCGACCGGGTTTAGCGTCCCTTCAATCTCGAAAATTGCCGCACGAAGCGCAGCCTGCTTGTCGTCCGTGTCAGTTTCGATGCGGTCCAGCTCTTCAATCATGCCCTCGACCAGGTCTACCTCAGCACCACGAAACCCGGCGGTAAACAATTCGTCAAGTTCGCGCACGCTCTTGCGTGCCTGCTTGGCTGCATCAATATTACGATCGACGAATTCAAGAAACTGCTCGGCAATCTGTTCAGGCAATTGCATCTTGCGGCCGAGCACCAGTCCCGACACATCTTTAGTCCTGTTAGCAATCTTGTCCTGGACCAGTAACAGTTCGAGAAGATCTTCGCGCGGCACAGGCATGAACAGGCTCTTCGGCAGGTGCAGTCGAATTTCCTTTTTCATCGAATCAGCTTCGTGTTCAAGCGTTTCAATTTCGTCGCGCACAGCCGCTGCCGTTGCCCAGTCCCCCTGCACTGATGCCGCAAAGAAATCATGCAGTTTCTTTGCACATCGATAAGCCAGATCGATGTGTTGTTCCAGGGGTTTAACTGGCGACGAACCAAATATGTTTGCAAGTACGTTGGCCATTCTCGCGCGTCCTCTCACGGTGCCGGTTGCAGAATTATTGCTGGTGGCCGAAGCGTTTCTCAGCCCGCCTCAGGTCGCGCCATCGTACCACAGACATTCCGAAATTCCGGTCCGTGTTGTATATTTCAAACGGCAACTCGCCGCGCCTGCCGGCGCGCAAGTGCCGTGTTACACTCGCCCGCCAATCCCGCCCCTCTACCAACAGGAAGTGACCACAAGAATGGCTTACTGGCTAATGAAATCCGAGCCCGATGCCTACAGCATCGATGACCTGAAACGTGACCGAAATGAAAAGTGGGACGGCATTCGCAACTATCAGGCACGCAACATGATGCGCGACGATATGCGCGTTGGCGACAAGGTCTTTTTTTACCATTCGAACTGCGATGTACCGGGTGTCGTTGGCATTGCCAAGGTTTCAAGTAAACCGTATCCGGACCCGACGCAGTTTGATCCTGACAGCAAGTATTACGACCCCAAGAGTGACCCGGACGATCCGCGCTGGATTCTCGTGGATGTCGCGTTTGTCAAAAAACTCAAACGTACAATTGCACTCTCGGAGATCAAGGCCCATCCGGCACTTGACGATATGATCCTCACACGTAAAGGCAATCGCCTGTCAATCATGCCGGTCGACAAGGCTCACTGGGACATCATCCTGTCGCTGGAGTAAGCGCCCTGATTTGTGCATGGATGGGTGCAGCACCACCAAGCGCGAGCATGATGACCAGATCGCCGTCCTGCGCCCAGCGCATTGCCGCGTCCAGCGTCTCCGACTCCAGTTCGTGGTGCACAATCCGGCTTGCATCGAGCCCAAGGCGCAACAACTCATCGCGAATCAAGGCGAACACCTCACCGTGCTGTCGACCGCGATGGTAAGGCGCCAGCTCTGACACGAACACCTGGTCGAGACCAATGGCGAATGCGGCCCGGGTCATTTCACGTATGAGTTCATCCGGCCTGTCACCAGCCTGACCAAAGCACAATGCCCGCCGCCGGGCTGGCAGCGCCTGAGCCATGTCGAACAACGCCTGCATCGCATGCGGATTGTGGGCAAAGTCGACCAGCACTTTGCGTGTGCCGATCTCATAAACATTACAACGACCAGGGTTCTCGTCCTGTGACATCGTTGTAAGGCCGGCTCGTATGTCATCTATCGATGCACCCAGCATCGATGTAAGGACGGCGGCGGCCAGGGCATTGGCGATATTGTGCAGCGCCGCGCCACCAAGGGTAATCGGAATATCCTGTGCGGCGCATATCTCGATGCTCGTATCGCGCGATACTTGCAGCAGCTTGTCACCGTCGTACACAAACGCAGTGCCGCCGTTGGCGACGTGCCGCTCGACCACAGTATTACGTGCGTCGAGGCTGAACCAGCACAGTTTGCCATCGTAGTCGCGCGCTTTCGTTACCAGCCGCGGATCATCGGCATTGAGTATCAGTGTGCCTGCGTCTCGCACCGAACGGCTGATCAGCCACTTGATATTGAGCAACTCGTCGATGCTGCGCGAGCCAAAGTCGCCAAGGTGGTCTGCTGCAATATTGGTAATCAGGGCGGCGTTCGCCTGGTTTACCCCAAGGCCGCGCCGCAGCAGCCCGCCGCGTGCGCACTCGAGTACCGCCACATCGACATCGGGATGCCGCAGAACGGCGCGCGCACCGCCGGGGCCGGACCAGTCGCCCCGATCAAGTACCGTGTTGTTCACAGCTATCCAGTCGGTAGAGCTGAGGCCCACCGTCTTGCCAGCGCCCCGCAGAATGTGTGCCGCCAGCCGCACGGTGGTCGTTTTGCCATTGGTTCCCGTAACAATACCGACCGGCACATCGGCAAACCGCGACCAGTCCAGCGCGGCCGGCGCAGGCAACTCGCGCACTGGCCAGCTCGATGAACTGCAACCGAACCCCAGGGACGCTGTGTCGTCGTCCCACAGGAAGCGAGCGCCGTGTTCAACGGCGGCGGCCTGCAGCGCCAGCAATGCATCGTTGCGCTCTTCTGCCGCCGACGTGGCTATGTTGCTTTGCGCATCCTGCAAGTCCGGCGGTACAGTGCCTTGCTGTTCGGCGAGCACGGTGGCAAACGCCCATTCGTTGATCTCGGTTGCTGCATACAACGCATCGATGGGTGCCGTGAATGCAACACTGACGCCGCCTTTGAGTTCACAGTGCCGGTACTGCGCCGGGGCCCAACCGAGTGCGGCAAGCATCTGCTCAACCCGGGCCTGCCAGGCCGGCACAAACGCGGCGGCCTCAGCCGTCGTGCACAGGACATCCAGTACGGCAGCCGGCTCATCAAACAGCAAGCTCGGACCGGTTAGCCTGCGCGCATCCAGACACTCCATCAGCGCGGTGTATCAGTCCGACTCTTCGCTGCGTGCAATACGCACACCGCGCTCGTCACTGATTATTTCAACGTTCTCGTCAAACGTGAAACCGCCGAGGTCCGGCAGCTCAACGGCGACTGGCGCCTTGCTCACAGAATCGGAAACACGCGCCCCCGGATTGAAGTAGATAATCTGCTTCCAGCTACGTTTGACATTGTCACCGAGTATCAGCAACAAGTCGTCCGCTTCGGCCATTTCGAGTATCCGGGTTGTTGCTTCCTGCTCATCGGGCACAACCTCGATGCGATCTGCATCAACACCGCATTCCAGCAATTTGTTCTTTAGCATGACCGCGACTTCATCCACACCACGTCCGCGACGATTGTCGTCACAACGACAAATGTAATAATCAAAGTGCCCGGCAGCCGTTTGCGCAATATCACGCACGTCTTCATCACGCCTGTCGCCCGGCGCCGCCAGCACGACCAGCTTGCGACCTGTAACGTCGAAACGATCGACAAGGTTGCACATGGCTTTCACGGCGGCAGGGTTGTGAGCGTAATCGAGTATCACGCGGAACGGATGCTCGTCGTAAATGTTCATGCGCCCCGGCGCCTGGAAATACGTCGAATCGAAGGTCCGTAGCCCTTGCCGTATGCCTTCGAGCGACACGCCCATGTTGTAGGCAAGAGCCGCTGCAAACATGGCGTTCTGCACATTGTGCATCGCGCGACCTTCGATGGTTGCAGGAATCAAGTGTGTCCACAGCAGTGGCGTATGCGATTCGTTGTCGTAAATCGTGATCATGTGCCCGTTCATACCCTGCTCCAGCACGAATGCCTGACCGCCTGCCTGGATGTGCCGCTTCACGAGCGGATGCGCGGGGTTCATGGTGACGTAACAAAGACGCTCAGCCTGGGTGTAATCCGCCATTTGCAAACAAAGCGGGTCGTCGGCATTCAACACGGCCGCGTCCTTCGCGATTTCGACAGGCACCCGTTTTACCTGCGCAAGTTGCTCCAGCGTATCGATACCGCGCAGCCCGAGGTGATCGGCCGCAACATTCAGACAGGCGCTGACATTGGTTTCCTGGAAACCGAGACCACTGCGCAGCATGCCGCCGCGCGCGACCTCCATTACCGCCGCATCGACTGCGGGATCACGCAAAATCATCTGCGCCGATACGGGCCCGGTCATATCACCCGGCACGCTGAGATTGCCATCGATATACACGCCGTCGGTTGACGTCAGCCCGACAGTCTTGCCAGCCATCTTCAGGATGTGCGCCAGCATGCGCGAGGTTGTGGTTTTGCCATTCGTGCCCGTGATTGCGGCAATCGGAATACGGCATGGCGCATCAGCAGGAAACAGCATATCGATAACCGCACCACCGACATCCCGCGGCGTACCCTCACTGGGTGCAACGTGCATACGGAAACCCGGCCCTGCGTTCACTTCGCAAATACCACCGCCCGCATCACGATAGGACTCCGTGATGTCGCGAGTCAGGAAATCGACACCGCCGATATCCAGGCCAATTGCGTTTATCGCGCGTATCGCCATCTGCCGGTTGTCGGGATGTATCGAGTCGGTCACGTCGATCGCCGTACCGCCCGTTGACAGGTTAGCCGTAGAACGCAGGTAGATGACTTCGCCCGCAGGCGGCACGGTGTTTCGGTCATAGCCAAGCTTGGCCAGCAGGCGCTCGGCCTGGTGATCGAACTCCAGGCGCGTAAGTACCTTCTCGTGACCCACACCGCGGCGCGGATCCTTGTTGACGATTTCCACCAACTCTTCGATCGTATGTGCACCATCGCCGACCACATGCCCCGGCACCCTTTTCGCAGCCGCAACCAGCTTGCCGTCGATGACTACAAGGCGGTGATCAAAACCCTCGATAAAGCTTTCAACTACAATCGAACGACCGTGTTCCGCCGCCTTTTCGAAAGCGACTTCAACTTCTTCGGGCGATTTCAGGTTGATCGACACACCGCGCCCGTGATTGCCCGCCAGCGGTTTCAAGACGACCGGGTAGCCAATCCGTTCGGCCGCACGCACGGCCTGTGACGCATTGCGGACGATAATTTGCTTCGGTACAGGCAGCCCGAGGTCGCGCAGTATCGCGTTGGTTTCTTCCTTGTCCGATGCAAGTTCAACCGCAATATTGCTGGTACGGCTCGTGGTGGTGGCCTGGATGCGCTGCTGGTAACGCCCGTGACCAAACTGCACCAGGCTGTAGTCGTTCAGTCGCAACCACGGAATGTGGCGCGCCTCGGCCGCTTCGACCAGTGATGCCGTGCTGGGTCCCAGAGCCCGACGCTGCGCGTAGCGAATAAAGCTGTCTCGTTCCTCGGCAAAGTTCCAGTCGCGGTCCGGCGCACTCCTCGGCCGGATCTCCTCAGGCAACAAACTGTGCAGCAGCTTCAGTGCCAGGTCACTGGACTCAAGCCCAACGGCCTTTTCCTTGTACTGGAATACCATGTTGTAGTGGCCCGGCTTGCCGTCGATAGAACGCGTGCGCCCGAACGTGACCGGCGAGCCCGCGACATTCTGTAATTCGATGGCTACGTGTTCCATCACGTGGCCGAGCCAGGTGCCCTCGTCTTCGCGCAACCGGCGCACAAAACCGCCCGGTTCGCGATAAGAGCAACCGTGTTCCTGCAGTCCGGGGAGGCATTCGATCAGGGCGTCGACGAACGTATCGCCAAGACGTCCGGTCGGCCATTCTTCGAGAGCTTCGAGATCCAGCACATGCCGGATAACCGGAAAGTGCGCGTAAATGTTCGGGCCGACGTAGACATTGGTGCTGACGATTTTCATTGTTCTTATCCGTCAATCGCTGGCCTGCTACCACAATACGCGCAGCAGACGGTTCAAGGGCTCATTCGGGGAACGCTTTGCGGGTCTCGATTTCGAATCGACCTCCCGTTACCAGAATGTGTAATTTCACGCCGATCAAACTGACCGGCTCACCGCGGCGGGCGCGGTCCATTGAAGAATAACTCAGATCGGTGGGGTCGATCACGGTAATCCCGCCGCTGCCGACCACTTCAAGGTCATCACCCGGCCGGATGAACGCGGCCGTGTCCTCATCGAGCCCTATACCTACTGCAAACGGGTTGTACGCCAGCGCCGTCAGCAAGCGGCCGATCCGGTCGCGCTGCCGGAAGTGCTGGTCGATGATGAACTTGTTGGTCAGGCCGAGGCCCGGTGCCATCGTCACCATGTCGGGGCTCGGCGTGCTGCCCTCGCGACCGCCTGCGATCATGTGTTCCGGCATAAAGGCCGCGCCTGCCGAAGTGCCCGCGACGTGCATACCGACCGCATTGCGGCGCCGGATGCGCGTGGCAACTTCGGTGCCTCCCAGCGTGGTGGACAGGCGCAACTGGTTGCCACCGGTCATAAATACGCCGTCTGACTTGTCAATGTACTCAAGGTGCTCGGTCGCATTGCAATCCGCGCGCGTCTCAATATTCAAAACCTGCGCATGGCGGACGCCGAGTTTGCGAAACAGCTTCTCGTAATTGCGTCCCGTATCTTCCAGTTCCGAAGCCGTGGGAATAATACTGATGCGTGACTTCTTGCCACCGCATACTTCTACGAAATGATCGAGAATGTCCGGGCTGTGCAACTTTTCCTCAGCGCCCCCGATGGGAATGATGTAACCGCGATTTTGTTCGTCACTTGCTTCTGCTGGGCACATTAAATTTTGTCTTCCTTTTCAAATTGTCCATAGATTTGCTGCACACCGTTCCTGACGTGCCACCGGCCGTTCGCCATTACATCCACAATATCGTTGTGCGAATCGAGCACGATCAGGTCGGCATCGCCACCCGGGCCAATGCGACCTTTTCTGCGCAGGCGCAACAATTGGGCGACGTTCGCAGTGAACGCCGGCAATACATCTTCGAGCAGCATTCCGGCTGCAAGCGCGGCCTTGAGCGTCGCAGCGAGGCAGGTTGGCGAGCCAATATCCATCGACAGCATTTCACCCGCGTCGTTGAACACCGGCAGGCAACCGCCGCCATCCGAACTGATGGTTACGTTGCTCGCGGGTGCGCCCGCGGCAAAATAGCGCTGCAATGCAACGGCTGCCGGTACAGCATCGTCTTCATCGTCGACAGGGAATGCGGTTATATCCACCACGACACCGGCTCGCGCAAGCTCCAGCGCCTCATCAAGTAATGCGCTCTGCCGGTTCACGTGCGTGGGATTGAAGACCCGCGCCGGTACCTCGGTCTGCGAGAGCGCTTTGCGCACCGCCGCGAGTCCACGTTTTCCATCGCCGAGGTGCAGATGCAAGATGCCCGCCTTCCCAGTGATCAACCCGGCAACGTGCACCTCGCTGGCGATGCGCAACAATTCATCGAGTGTCGGCTGGCTGGAGCGATGATCGCTGATCGCCAACTCACCAACGCCGATGACAGGGTCGATGAAAACGATATCATCGCGCACGCTGCCCGTGAGCGTGACGGGTGGGACATGATAGCCGCCGGTATGGCACCAGGCGCTTATACCCTCCTCACGCAATGCGTACGCTGTCGCCACCAGCGAGCGCGTATCGCGTGTCGTGTCATCCGTACCGAGGACCCCAACGACGCTGGTAACACCCGCGCGGGTAAAGTGCGAGACCGGCACCGGCGGCACCCGACTCGCAAAACCCGACTCGCCGCCACCACCCGTAATGTGCGCGTGACCGTCTATAAAGCCCGGCAGCAGACGCTGGCCGTCTAGATCGAGAACCGTAAGACCCGGCGTGCTGACGTCGTCTGGGTCATTGAGCAGCCCGAGAATGCGCTGTCCGCCGATAAGAACATGGCGTACGCCGAGGTCTTCGGGCGCGAAGACGTGGGCGTTTGCTAGCAATTGCAACATGATTATGGCCACGAAAAATTGGCGCGTATTGTACACTTTGCCGGCCAGATTGCGGACCCCATTACCTGATGACAGCTTCGGAAACTGAATCACCGCTCGGTAAGCCGAGTGACTATCCCAGCACCTATACACCAGCGTTGCTGTTTGCGATCGATCGCGCCAGGAACCGCAGCACGCTTGGGATCGAGGGTGAATTGCCGTTCTTCGGCACCGATATATGGAATGCCTGGGAGCTTACCTGGCTTGCAAAAAACGGCCAGCCGCAGGTCGCCGAATGTGAAGTTCGCGTACCCGCCGCCAGCCCGAACATTGTCGAATCAAAGTCGCTGAAGCTGTATCTGAATGCCTTTTCGATGAGTTCGTTCAGCTCGGCCGACGAGGTGGCCGCGACGATCAGGAGCGATCTCAGCGCCTGTACCGGCGGCGATGTTCTCGTACAGCTACGCCAGCCTGCTGATACACCGTTGCCCAAGATTGCAGCAGCCCCCGGCGACAGCCTGGACAATGCCGACGTGCATTGCGAGACATGGGAGGTCGACCCGGCGCTATTGTCGGCGGATGCCAGCCAGCCGGTCAGCGAAACGCTGCATTCGCACCTCTTGCGCAGCTTGTGCCCGGTAACCAATCAGCCTGATTCAGGCACCTTGCTGCTCAGCTACACAGGACCGCGCATTGATCGCGCCGGCCTGTTGCGCTACATCGTCTCCTACCGCCTGCACAATGATTTCCATGAATCCTGTGTCGAGCGTATGTTTCTCGACCTGCGGCAGCACTGCGGCTGCGAATCACTGAGTGTCTATGCTCGCTACCAGCGTCGCGGCGGTATCGACATCAACCCTTACCGCAGCAGTGATTTTGTGCCTGTCGAGAACCTGCGCTTGTGGCGCCAATAACACGCCGGTAAGCCGCTCAGCTTTCCAGGTCGTCCGATTCGAGCTTGTGGCCCCAGGTTTTCTTGGCTTCGAGATAACGGCGATTGTTCGGATTGACACCGATCACATGCTTGAGCGGCGTTACATTGTGAATGCCGTGCGCCGCCAGGTCGGCGACCTTTTTGGGGTTATTGGTCAGCAGCCGGATTGGCCTTGCACCCACGAAATAACGCAACAATGACGCCGCATCGCTGAAATCGCGTGAATCGTCGGGCAAACCGAGCGACCGGTTCGCCTGGTAAGTATCTTCGCCGGCATCCTGCAAGAGATAGGTCGCTGCCTTGGCCCACAAGCCAATTCCGCGCCCCTCGTGTCCTGCCATGTAAACCAGCAGGCCGCCGTCCTTGTCGGCGTGGATGCGCTGAATCGCGCTGTGCAGCTGCGGACCGCACTCGCAACGCTCCGACCCGAACACATCCCCCGTCAGACAACTGGAGTGCACCCGCACCAGCGGCTCCTGCCACTGCTCGGGATCGCCGACCAGCAAGACACTGTTCACGGCCATCGAGGTTGCCAGCGTCGCGAACGATGCCTGCGCGTTCTGCGCACGCAGTTCATCGGCTAACTCCTGCAATTTGGCAAGCTCGGTATTCCGCACACAGGCATACCAGAGCACCTCGATCTGCTCGCCGGCGACATCCAGCGGCAACGGTATGGGACCCAGAATACTGATGGTGCCGCCCGCATTGCCCGGCTCGGACTCGCTTACGCGAACGCCCTCCCGGTCGATGCGAAACAATTTGCCCTCGGCGATCAGGCGCCGGCGAATCTGGGGATCGATATAGCTGAACATGGCGCGGATTATGCCGGATATGGCGCGCCGGCGCGGCACACAGGCAAAAAGGAGTTGCTGACCAAAGGGTCATTAAATATACTTACTGACCTATCGGTCATTAACTCACTCGCCGCACTCATGCCCAAGCCCCGCTACCGACGTCGCAAGGAAGATCGCCCGCAGGAAATCACGGCCGCCGCCTTCGAGGCATTCGCCGAAAAGGGCTATGCCGCTACGCCCGTCGAAGAGGTCGCGCGGCGTGCCGGTGTTAGCAAGGGGCTCCTGTACCTGTATTTCAAAACCAAGGAAGAACTGTTCAAGGCCGTGATCCGCAGCGTGGTTATCCGGCGCGTCGACGCGCTCGTGGATATCGTTGACCACACGGAACTGTCATCAGAAGCGTTCCTGCGCGGCCCGATGCTCGACTTCATGAAGCAGATACCCGGCTCCCCCGTCAGCGTGGTTATCCGCCTTTTGCTCGCTGAAGGTAAGCGGCACCCGGAGCTCGTCGACTTCTACTGGGAGAATGTCGTCGGCAAGGGGCTGGCCGCTATTTCCCGATTCATCGACCGCGGCGTGGCGCGCGGCGAGTTTCGCCCGAACGCGGTCAGTGAACAGCCACACCTGTTTCTCGCGCCCATGATGCTGTCGATGATCTGGAAGATTCTGTTCAGTAAACGTTCGCTGGATACAGACAGGCTAATGGAAACCCAGGTCGACATGATTATTGCGTACATAAAAGCATGAAAGGAGACCCCAACGTGCCCGCACAACGCAACGTACTGAGCCTGCTGCTGGTCGCCCTGCTTGCGCTCAATGCATGCTCGAAGGAAAGCGGCGACGAACGTCTCGTCGGACAGACAGCGTCGGATCGCATTGAGTTGGCTGCGGATGCGGCGGAACCCATTCTGCGCATCGAAGTCGCCGAAGGCGAAGCGGTTGCCGCCGGCCAGGTACTCGTGCAGCAGGATACCGCGCGCGCCTCGGCAAGCCTCGCCGAAGCGGAAGGCGCACTTGCCGAGGCACAGGCTCGCCTCGCTGAACTTACGCGCGGTCCGCGAAGCGAACAAATCAAGGCTGCTCGCGTCAGCGTCAGAGGCGCCGAACAGCAATTGACTTTCCGTGCGTCTGAATTCGACCGCATCAGGAAGATTCACGACCGCAAGCTGATATCGGCGGAAGCGCTTGACCAGGCCAGGGCCGCGCTTGATACCGCGCGCGCTGACCTGGACCTGCGCCGTGCCCAGCTAGAGGAAAACCTGGCGGGGACGACGGTCGAAGAACTGTCGCAAGCGGAATCCGCTGTTGAGCAGGCAACCGCACGACGCGACCGCGCCCGTATCGACCTTGAACGGCTAAGCATTCGCGCGCCCGTGGCCGGCCTCGTCGATAGCCGCCTGTTTGAAATCGGCGAACGGCCCGCAAGCGGCCAGCCGGTGATCGTCATGCTGGCCGGCGACCAGGCCTACGCGCGTGTGTATGTCAGCGAGGAAGAGCGCGTTGCAGTCCGTTCCGGAAGCAGCGCCAATATTTTCATCGACGGACTCGACGAACCCTTGCAAGGCAGAGTCCGCTGGGTCTCCAGCGACGCCGCCTTTACGCCTTACTTCGCACTGACCGAAAGGGATCGCGGCCGACTTAGCTACGCCGCCAAGATCGACATTCTGGATGCCGGCGAGCGACTGCCGGACGGCTTGCCAGTACAGGTAGAACTGACGGGCAAGACGCCGCAATGAATGACAACCTGGCCATTGAAGCCCGCGGGCTGACCAAGCGTTTCGCGGACCTGCTCGCCGTCGACTCGCTCAACCTTGATGTACCCAAAGGCCGAATCTACGGTTTCCTCGGACCTAACGGCTCGGGCAAATCGACGTCCATCCGCATGCTGTGCGGTTTGCTCACGCCAAGCTCCGGCAACGCCATAGTGCTCGGCACAAAGATTCCCGGCGATACGTCCGAGCTCAAACCGCAGATCGGCTACATGACGCAACGCTTCTCGCTGTTCGGCGACCTGAGTGTGCTCGAAAATCTGCAATTCATGGCGCAGATCTACTCTTTTCCAAAGGCGCAACGTGCACCGCGTATCGACGAACTGCTGGAGCGCTACAAGCTTGTCGAGCAACGAAAACAACTTGCCGGCACCATGAGCGGCGGACAACGGCAACGGCTGGCACTTGCCTGTGCCGTGCTGCATCGCCCCGCCCTGTTGCTGCTCGACGAACCAACCAGCGCCGTCGATCCGCAAAGCCGCCGGGACTTCTGGGCAAACCTGTTTCGACTTGCAGACGCAGGCACGACCATCCTCGTATCTACACACTACATGGATGAAGCGGAACGCTGTCACCGGATTGCAATACTCGACCACGGCGCCAAAGTTGCCGATGGCACGCCCCAGCAGCTGCGCGAGCAAACGGGCATGCACGTCATAGAGGTGCAGGCCGAAGAGCCGTACGCGGCACAAAAGGCGATTGCCAAACTGCCCGAAGTCGCCAGCGTCACCCAGCTGGGTATTCGGCTGCGCGTGCTCATTCCCGAAGCAATAGAAGACCCGCTTGCTCGCGTTGCGGCCGCACTGGCCGCCGATAAAGTCAGCGCGGAGCCAGTGCTGAGCACACCCAGTCTCGAAGATGTATTTGTTGCCGCTACGCTGCCGGGCCGGGACAAAGCCGCATGATCTCCGTTTCGCGCATCATGGCGATCCTCAAGAAAGAAGTCCGCCAGTTACGGCGTGACCGCCTGACCTTCGGCATGATCGTGGGCATTCCTGTTGGCCAGCTTTTGTTATTCGGTTATGCCATCAATACAGATGTAAGAGACTTGCGAACGGCGGTGTCCGATCAGGCCGCAAGTCATCTATCGCGACAATACGTTGCAGAGATTGAGCAAACCCAGATTAGCAAGATTGTCGGCTATGTCGATTCCGCCGATAAACTCGAAGACCAGCTGCGCAGAGGCGTGATTTCAATCGGCATCTATATCCCCGCTGACTTTGACCGGCGCGTGCTGAGCGCCGAACGAGCCGCTGTCCACGTGCTGGTCGACGGCACCGACCCCACGATCTTCGGGGTTGCGAGCCAGCTGCGGCAGCTACCCATCACGTTCGACACGACGCGCAGCCGCACGGTAACGAGCAATGTCGAAGTCCGTACCTTCTACAATCCCGAACGGCGCACGCCCGTGAACATTGTGCCCGGCCTGATGGGGGTCATCCTGACCATGTCCATGATTCTGTTCACGGCCGTCGCTATCGTCAGGGAACGGGAACGTGGCAATCTCGAGCTGCTGATAAACACACCCGTGAGTTCAACAGAACTGATGGTCGGCAAGGTGATCCCCTACATCGTTATCGGCCTGCTGCAGCTGGCCCTGATCCTGCTGCTCGGCAATTTCCTGTTCGACGTACCGGTGCGCGGCAGTGTGCCGGAGCTTTACGCCGCATCAACCCTGTTTATTGGCGCAAACCTGGCGTTGGGGCTGCTGATCTCTTCGGCCGTGAAGACACAGTTCCAGGCGATGCAGATCACCGTTTTCATACTGATTCCCTCAATCCTGCTGTCGGGATTCATGTTCCCGTTCGATGGCATGCCACCGTTCGCGCAGGGCATTGGAGAGGTGCTGCCCATTACGCATTTCATTCGCCTAACCCGCGGCATCATGCTGCGCGACGCGCAATTGTTCGAACTATGGCCGGATGTCCTGGCGCTGGCCGTCTTTACGTTGCTCGCCATGATTGCAGCGGGTCTGCGCTTTAACAAGCGCCTCGACTGAGAGACGCGCCGCGCGCGGACCGCCCGTTACTGCGCGGATCGGCGATGAGTTCGCAAAAATGACGGATTTCTGCTCAAATTCCACCCCATGAGTAATACCAGTACTGTGCCTCCTACCGTTTTCGTCGTTGATGATGACTCGGCTATCCGGGGCGCGATGCATGCGTTGCTGGAATCTGTCGATCTCGCTTGCGAAACCTTCGCCACTGGCGAAGACTTCCTCGAGAGTTTTGACGATCAACGCCCGGGTTGCCTGGTTCTCGATATCCGCATGCCGTCAATGAGCGGCCTCGATCTGCAGGACCGCCTGAACAGTCTTGGCAGTTCTTTGCCGATCGTCTTCCTGACCGGTCACGGGGACGTGCCGATGGCGGTAGAAGCCATGCAAAAAGGTGCGATCGACTTCCTGCAAAAACCGTTCAGGGACCAGGAACTGCTGGACTGTGTCGGCGCAGCGCTAAAAACCGATGCAAACCGCCGCAATCTGGAACGGCAGCACGCCGAGATCGAAGCACGCACTGCCAGCCTCACCAAGCGAGAGCGTGAGGTTTACGACCTGGTCGTTAGCGGGATGCCAAACAAGCAGGCCGCCTACGAACTCGGCGTCAGTCAGCGCACAATTGAAATTCACCGTGCTCGCGTCATGAAGAAAATGCAGGCGAGATCGCTTGCTGAACTGGTGCGCATGCACCTTGCCAGCGCCAGGAACTGAATCGCGGCTGCCGCCTCGCAGCTCGCCAATATACGTAGAAACCGAGAAACGCTAGGGAACAGGCCGTATGGTACTGTCCTGTGCTGAACTGTAGATTCAAATTGTAGCTGACGAAACTCGAACTCAAATTAGTCATTCGGTGGCATAAACCTCATGCAAAATTACACCAAGATCCTGACTGTTATCGATCCGGCCGCGACTTCGCATCCCTGCCTGGAGCGTGCTACCTGGCTCGCCGAAAAACAGAACGCTGAACTCGAGCTGCTCGTATGCAGCTATAACGAGTATCTGAGCGGCACGCGATTGTACGACTCGCGCTCACTCGCAATTGCGCGTGAAGAATTTCAGGCCGATCATTTGCGTGTCCTTGAACAACTGGCCGAGCCCCTGCGCCAGCGCGTCAAGGTAGTGCGAACGGCGACTCGCTGGGATCATCCCCTGCACGAGGGCGTGGTCCGGCACGCACTGGAAAGCAAGTCGGACCTGGTACTCAAGGACGTCGAAGAACACTCTGCGATTGCAAATGCCCTGTTTAGCAATACCGAATGGAATCTGATCCGAACCTGCCCGGTAGACCTGTGGCTCGTGAAACCGCGACCAATGGCTGAGCACCCTGTGATCCTCGGTGCCATCGACCCGATGAACGAACACGACAAGCCGGCGGCCCTGGATGACAAAATCCTGCAGCGTTGCAACCAGCTTGCCACTGTAAGCGGCGGTGCTGCCCACGCCTTTCACGCCTATGATCCACGCGCCGCAATCGCGACAGCGACAGCCAATGCCTATATTCCCGTTTCTCTGCCGCTCGACGAAATCGAAGAGCAAACACGCGAATCACATGGCAAGCGCTTTAATGAAATTTGTGATTTTCACGGTTTTGACGACGCGCACGCACACCTGGTCTCAGGACTCACGCACCAGGAGCTGCCGGCACTCGCCGACGAGATCAAGGCCGACGTAGTCGTAATGGGGGCCGTTGCCCGCAACGCCCTGCAACGTCTTTTTATCGGCGCGACGGCGGAACGCACGCTGGCACGCCTGCCCTGTGATCTGCTCATTCTGAAACCGGACTGGTTCCGCACACCGGTTGAGCGGAAGAACCCGGGGCACGACTAGAAATCGGCCGACAACTGTAGCCAGACTTTGCTGGTATCCGTGAAAGTCGGGGAATCAGCCTCGAACAGAGCTGCTTTCAATAATATTCCATAGTGCCTGCCGAATTTGCGCGCGCCGGACACGTCGAATTCCTGACCATAGCGTTCGCCGCCAGATTCGCCGACAAAATCATGGAACACGCCGGTGATGTCCCATTCACCTGCCGCAAACTTAAGTGACACGTAGCGATCGTTCACGCCTGCGGCCGGCGTCGCGACAAACTGATCGGCCCAGCCCTGGAATGCATGCAGCGTAGCCAGCGGCGTGCGAAAAGCCGCATCCGAACGGCTGGCACTGCCACCCAGCGACTCCAGCCCAAGGCCCAGGCTTAGCCGCTCTACGGGCGTCCAGTTCGTGTCGAGCAGGTAATAGCTTGCATCGAAGTCCGCCGGGTTCTGCGCCACGTCCGACTGACGGGCGGTCTCCGCCGTGAGCGCCAGCTTGCCGGCCCCCAGATTGAACTCACCGGACACTCGAACGCCGAGCGTCGCCGTTGAACTGGCCGCTTCGGCAAGGTCTTCATAGTCAAGATAGTAGTAGTAAGGCACTAGGCGCCAGCGCTCGTTTAAAGCAAGCCGCAAGTTAAACAAGTGAGCGTCGGTATCACTCTTGCCGACAGGCGAACTGTCGCCGAAAATTCGGCGGACTGCGGCAACATAACTGTAGGTCAGCGTTGCATGCTTAGAACCCGTACTGACCAATGACAACGCATCGTAGGTTTGCTCATTCTGTCGCCACCCCACTCCACCGATAAAACGCTGGTTGTCCATCAGTAGGCGCTGCCGGCCAATGCGCCCGAGCCAGCCTTCGTATCCTTTGTAATCTACGAAGAGCTGATTCAGGTCAGGCCCCTTCGGGTCGGCAACCAGCGGATAAGCCGTTCTACCCGGGCTGGTACCGCCGCCCGAATTAAAATCGCTTGCGAATACCTCGCCCACGGCATCGAACTCGCCAAACGCGCTCCAGCCATTCCAGCTACGGCTGCGATAGTTCATGCGCAACCTTGCCGTCGACGCATTCGCGTCCCGCGCGAAGTTGTCCTGCTCAACATGCTCGAAGCGATAGCGGATAGCAATACCCACGCGCGCCGTGTCCCGAGCTTCCGCCTCACTGTTGCTGGCCGGCGCTGCACTGATACTTGTGGCGGCCCCGGCCAGCAACGCAGCCGCAGCCAGGCTTATGCTGCAATGCATTGGCGAACCCTCCGCCGGCTCCTAGTAGACATCATGTAATGTATTGTAAATATTGAACTTTCCGGTCGGCGTTATCAGGCTCGCATCCTTGATGACGGCTTTGAGTTTGCGCGTCTTGTCATCAACCACGACGATCGCAGACTCCTCCTCCTTGCCACTCCAGACCGAGAACCAGACTTCGTCTCCAGCCTTGTTGAACTCTGGCTGCACGATGCGTTTTGGTCCTGGACCAAGGTCTGCCCACTCGCCGATTGGCAATACTTCGAAACCGCCGTCCAGGTTATCGATATTGAATACCGCCACACTCTGACTGATGGATTCTTCCGGATTCAGCGGCGCATCGACCCAGAGATTGCGCGACTTTGGATGTGATTTGACGAACAGCGAGCCGCCACCCATCCCTTCAAGAACGCGCACCGTTTGCCACGCACCTTCAGGATTGCTGTCCGGATCCGTACCGAGGAATGTCACATTGGCATTGCCAAGTGCGCTGGTTACCCAGACTGGACCGTGTTCCGGATCATTGAGATTTGCACCACGTCCCGGATGCGGCGTCTTCGTCACGTCAGCGAGGCGCACGAGCTTGCGTTCGCGTGAATCCACAATCGCGATCTTGTCCGACTGGTTTGCCGCGGTCATGAAATAGCGTTTGCTACTGTCCCAGCCCCCGTCGTGCAGGAATCGCGCGGCACCGATATCCGTAACAGTAAGG
>JAUHZT010000019.1 GCA_030425905.1 Gammaproteobacteria bacterium | reverse complement strand
GAATCTGATTATGAACAAACTGACGCGTGACGACTTAATGAGCCTTGAGGCTTATTCGCAGGCCCGGGACGAGTTCAAGGCGCAGGTGATGGCGCATAAGCGTAATCGGCGCCTTGCCCTGGGCACCAACGCGACGCTGTATTTCGAAGACCGCATGACGATGCTCTACCAGGTTCAGGAGATGCTGCGCATCGAACGAATTTTTGAAGCTGAAGGTATCGCTGATGAGTTGGCCGCTTACAACCCCCTGATTCCCGACGGCTCGAACTGGAAAGCGACGTTTATGGTCGAGTTTCCGGATATCGAAGAACGGCGCGCTATGCTCAGGCAGCTCATCGGCATCGAGGATGCCGTTTTCCTGCAAGTGCAGGGGCACGAGAAAATTCGCCCGATTGCTGACGAAGATCTCGAGCGTTCGGATGGCGACAAGACCTCGGCAGTACATTTTCTGCGCTTCGAACTGACTGATGAGATGATTGCGGCACTGAAATCCGGGGCAAAGCTGGACGCTGGTATTGATCATCCCAACTACCAGGTGACTGTTTCTCCGGTGGCTGAACCCATTCGATTGGCATTGCTGGGCGACTTGTCCTGAGGTCGTCCGTGCCGGGCGCTTTGCTGGCACCCGAAGTTATTAGATAACGACCAGATTTAGCGCGGGTGCAGACGGCGAGTATTCAGGCTAGAATCCCGACGTGCTTTCGCTTGAGCATATTCAATGACTAAACGTTACAACGCCGCGGACATCGAAGTCCTGAGCGGACTCGAACCTGTTCGGCGCCGGCCGGGCATGTACACCGACACGACCCGGCCGAACCACCTCGCGCACGAAGTGGTGGATAACAGTGTGGACGAGGCTCTTGCGGGCTACTGCAAGAAGATCGAGGTGACGATCTTCGCCGACGGTTCGCTAGAGGTGGCCGACGATGGGCGCGGCATGCCGGTCGATAAACACCCCAAGGAAAAAATTCCGGGTGTAGAACTGATCCTCACGCGCTTGCATGCGGGCGGCAAATTCTCGAATGCGAACTACCAGTACTCCGGTGGCTTGCACGGGGTTGGTGTGTCGGTCGTCAATGCCTTGTCAAAAAACCTGGAAGTCTGGATCCGGCGCGGCGGCAAGGAATACAACATGAGTTTTGCCGGCGGCAACAAGCGCGGCAAGCTCGATACGGTTGGCACCGTAGGCAAGGCCAACACAGGCACCACGATACGTTTCTGGCCCGATCCGAAATACTTCGATTCGGCCAAGTTCTCGGTTTCCAGGTTGAAACATGCATTGCGTGCCAAGGCGGTCTTGTGCCCGGGCCTGACCGTGCGCCTGAAGATCGAAAAGCCAGCCGAAAAATTTGAATGGTGCTACTCGGGCGGGCTCGAAGAGTATTTGCTGGAAGAAATCGCCGGTGCTGAAATTTTACCTGCCGAGCCGTTTTCGGGCCGCATGGAAGGCAACAATGAAGCGGTTGACTGGGCGCTGGCCTGGGCTACCGAGGCAGGACAGATTGTCACCGAAAGCTACGTCAACCTGATACCGACAGCGCAGGGCGGCACGCACGTGAATGGTTTACGCACTGGCCTTACCAATGCACTGCGCGAGTTCTGCGATTTTCGCAATCTGCTGCCGCGCGGTGTAACGCTGGCACCCGAGGATGTCTGGGATGGCCTGAATTTTGTGCTCAGCACGAAGCTCGAAGACCCGCAGTTTTCCGGGCAGACAAAAGAACGCTTGTCGTCACGCGAGTCGGCCGCGTTTGTGACCGGTGTGCTCAAGGACAATTTCGCAATCTGGTTGAACCAGCACCCCGAGACAGGTGACCTGATAGCGCAGAACGCCATATCCAAGGCGCAACGCCGGCTCAAAGCGGCCAAAAAGGTGGTGCGCAAGAAAATTGTGACCGGACCGGCATTGCCCGGCAAGCTGGCTGATTGCACCGCGCAGGAGCCGGAGTTGTGTGAAATATTTCTCGTCGAAGGTGACTCGGCCGGCGGCTCTGCGAAACAGGCGCGCGACCGGAATACCCAGGCCATCATGCCGCTCCGGGGCAAGATCCTGAATACCTGGGAAGTCGATTCTTCTGAAATTCTGGCGTCCCAGGAAGTGCACGATATCAGCGTCGCGCTGGGCGTCGATCCCGGTGTCAGCGACATCGGTGGTCTGCGTTACCACAAGATTTGTATTCTCGCGGACGCCGATTCCGACGGATTGCATATCGCGACCCTGTTGTGCGCGCTGTTTCTGCGACACTACCGGGAACTCGTGCTGGCCGGGCACGTTTACGTTGCCATGCCGCCTCTTTATCGCGTCGACGTTGGCAAAGAAGTCTACTACGCGCTCGACGAAGGTGAGCGCAAGGGTATTCTTGATCGCATTGAGGCGGAGCGCAAAAAGGGCAAGGTCTCGGTAACGCGCTTTAAGGGGCTGGGCGAAATGAACCCGGGTCAGCTACGCGAAACCACTATGAACCGTGATACGCGACGCCTGGTGCAGCTCACTATCAGCGGTGAAGACAATGCTGACCAGTTGATGGATATGCTGCTGGCCAAGAAGCGCGCGAAAGACCGGCGCGAGTGGCTGGAAACCAAGGGTGATCTGGCCGAGGTCTGATTTGTCAGTGCGCAAGTGCTGCTGCAGGAAATTAAGGTTGCAACATGCAAAATAGCTTGAATCTTGAAGGCGTTGAACGGCAGTCACTCAAGGACTATACCGAGAAGGCCTACCTCGATTATTCAATGTACGTGATCCTGGATCGGGCGTTGCCATCTATCGGTGACGGCTTGAAGCCCGTGCAGCGCCGCATTATTTACTCGATGAGCGAACTTGGCTTGTCCGCGGGCTCGAAACCGAAAAAATCGGCGCGGACGGTCGGCGACGTAATCGGCAAGTTCCATCCGCACGGCGACTCAGCCTGTTACGAGGCGATGGTGCTGATGGCGCAAAGCTTTTCATACCGCTATACCATCATTGACGGGCAGGGGAACTGGGGATCGACAGACGATCCCAAGTCCTTCGCAGCAATGCGCTACACGGAATCGCGCCTCACACCGTACGCCAAAAGCCTGCTGCAGGAACTTGCGCACGGCACTGTTGACTGGGTGCCGAACTTTGACGGCACGATGAATGAGCCGGTCGTGTTGCCGGCGCGCCTGCCGAACCTGCTGCTTAATGGCACCACGGGTATCGCGGTTGGCATGTCCACCGATGTGCCGCCGCATAACCTCCGGGAGGTGAGCGCGGCGCTGATTCACCTGATCGACAATCCGAAGGCCAGCGTCGCGGACCTCATGAAACACATCAAGGGCCCCGACTTCCCGACGGGTGGCGAGATCGTTTCGCCACGCTCGGAAATCAAGGCAATGTACAGCACGGGTTCCGGAACCCTGCGCTTGCGCGCGTCCTATAAACAGGAAGGTACCGACATCATCGTCACGGCTTTGCCGCACCAGATTTCCGGGGCGAAAGTGCTGGAACAGATTGCTGTACAAATGCGCAACAAGAAACTGCCGCAAGTCGACGATTTGCGCGACGAGTCGGATCACGAGGAACCCACCCGGCTGGTTATCAGCCGCAAACGCGGTGTCGATGTCGAGCAACTGATGTCGCACCTGTTCTCGACAACCTCGCTTGAGCGTACATTCCGAATCAATATGAACGTGATTGGTCTCAACGGCCGACCGCGCCTGTTCAATTTGCCGGAATTGCTCAACGAATGGATTCTGTTCCGCAAAGAAACGGTAACCCGACGCCTGCAGCATCGCTTGCAGATAGTTGCCGATCGGCTGCATATCCTGGACGGGCTGCTGGCCGCCTATCTCAACATCGACGAGGTCATCGCTATCATTCGCGGCGAGGATCATCCCAAGCCGGTCTTGATGAAACGCTTCGATTTGTCCGAGCTGCAGGCCGAAGCGATTCTGAATCTTCGTCTGCGGAATCTTGCCAAGCTGGAAGAGATGAAAATTCGCGGCGAGCAGGATGAGCTCAACGAAGAACGCAAGACGCTTGAGAAAATACTCGGTAGTTCGGCGCGTCTGAAGACGCTGATCAAGAACGAGATTCTGGAGGATGCCGAGGCGTACGGTGACGACCGGCGGACGGCGCTGGTTGAGCGAGAGGCCGCGCAGGCCATTGACGAAACGCAACTGATTGCCAGCGAGCCGGTGACCGTGGTGCTGTCCGAGCGCGGTTACGCGCGGGCAGCAAAAGGACACGACATCGACCCGGTGGCACTAAGTTACAAATCCGGCGATGCGTTCCTGGCGGCGGCCAAAGGCCGCAGTAATCAGCTGGCCATGTTTATTGACAGTACCGGACGCGTATACAGCACTATTGCGCATACCTTGCCGTCAGCACGCGGTCAGGGCGACCCATTGTCGAGTCGTTTTAAACCGCCGGACGGTGCGGTGTTTTGCGGCACCATGATCGGCGATGAAAAGCGGCGCTATGTCCTGGCCAGCGACGCAGGCTATGGTTTTGTCGCGTCGCTTGCAGATCTCGTTTCGCGGAACAAGGCGGGCAAAGCGATTCTGAAGGTACCAGCGGGCGGTAAAGCCGTCGTGCCCGCGCCTGTGCCGGCGGATACCGAGTGCCTTATCGCTGCTGTGAGTTCGATCGGCCGACTGCTCCTGTTTGAGCTTGAGGAGTTGCCGGAGCTTGCCAAAGGCAAGGGCAACAAACTGCTGAACATACCGTCAAAGAAATACAAGGACGGCGAGGAAACCCTGATTGCGGTTGCTGTGGTGCCTGAAGAAGGCGACCTGCAGGTGCACAGCGGCAAACGCATGATGACGATCAAGTGGCGCGATACTGACGATTACTACGGCGAGCGCGCGCTGCGGGGGCGTATGCTGCCGCAGGGCTGGCGCAAGGTAGAACGGCTGGTCGGGATCGCGCCCGACGCGCCGGCGGCGGAGAGTTAGCCTGCCTTGGAGTCTACTTTGCCAGACCGGTTTGCCATTTCGACGGTGTCATCATCCGTTACGGCCCGGAGTTTGGACGTGGGTTCTTCATTGACCGTGTCGTCGACGTTAAGCTCTTCGAGCACCCCGGTGTCTTCCTCATCGGTGACCTGAAGTCGTGAAGTGGTATCGATCGAAGTGACGGTTGCCAGCGGCAAACGAGCGGTGCCGTCGTTCTCGTCTTCTGCGGCGTCCGCGTTGATACGGTTTGAAAGCTCGGCGGCCGCCTTTTCAATCTCGAGATTGAGCGCCTGGGTTGCCGTGAGTTCGTCTTCGTAGTCCTGCTCCAGCACCTGGTAGTCGATTTCCTGGTTCACCGTGTAGGAGTCTGCAATCTGTGTATCGTCCTCACCTTCGACGACAACAGCTTTCAGGTCACGCTCGGTCACTTCATCGGGAAGCGGCACTTTGGTGACATCCATAATGACGGACATATCGTAGTCGTCGTCATCAGGCAGCACTTCCCGTTCGAGAATCGAGCTGCTCTCGACTTGCGGCGGGGCGATGATATCGGTACCGGCATCGCCTTCTGCGTACTCCGCTTCGGCCGGAAACTCGAGATCGAGCTCCGCGCTGCTTGTGAAGTCGAAGTCCCCGGCAATGGCCATGTCGGCGCCACCATCAAGGTCTGTGCCGACCATCAGATCAGCGTCCAGCGAAAGGTTCTCTGAAGTTGGCGCGTCGTCTTCGAGGTTGTAGTTCTCGTCCACGATCGTTTCCAGTTTCGCGGTATCACTGCGGCGCCGCATCGGGTGTGTTTGTGCGGGCTCGACGGGTGCCGGGACATCGGTTCGGCGAATCTTGCGGCCGAAGATGAGCAGGGCGCCCAGTAGTGCGACACCGCCACCTACAAGCAGCCACAGCCAGCTATTGGAGGTATTGGCAGGGTTTGCGGTGGGCGCAACAATTGTCGCGACGGGCGCATTCGGTGATGACGCGACACCGGGTACCGGAAGCTCGACGTCGGCAAGGTCCGAAACCAGCACGGGTTCCTGTGTTGCGGCTGCTGCTGCGTCGGTCTCGACAGCTTGTGCGCTGGTTACTGGCGGCGCTGTTTCAAGCTCGGCCGTCGACGTATTCGCGACGTTGCTGTCCGGCACCGGTACGACCGCATCCACTGCGTTGCCTGTTGACTCGGCAAGTGTCGCGGGAGCGGTGGCGGCGGGCGCAGGCGTGGCTTCTACAAAGCGGGCATTCTCGCCGAACTGCGGTATTGCCAGCAGCGCACCGGCCTTCAATTGATTAGGATCGTTATTGATAAAAGCCTGCGGATTCGCTGCATGTATTTGTGCAACGGCAGACCATAAGCCGACCTGCCGATTCTCGATACGTTGTGCAATCTCGGACAGGCTGTCGCCAGGCTGTACCCGGTACTGGGCCATTGCCGGTATTGGCGCGCTATTGGCGACTGGACGAACGGCACGCGGCGCCGGTGCAGGTCGCGCCGGAACGGCTGCGGCAATGTCGGCCGTTGCGGCCGGGGCCGTTGTAACCGGTGTTGCTTGCTGCACATCGGCCGGGTCGACAAACAACATGTACTCGCGGCTGAACTTCGCTGCATACGGGCAGCGAATATCAATCCGCAGGGTGTTCAGGGGTTCACGCACGAGGTTGCGGCCCGCAAGCGTGATGACGCCATTCGCGACACTGATATCCGCGTTGCTGATTGCAGGGATCCCATTGCTTTGACGAGCCTGTTGCAGCGAAACGCAATAGGCAGAAAGCTGTTCGTTCGGGCCAAGCGCGTAGGCAATGCTCGCCCGCAGTGGCTGCCCAAGCGTAGACTGGACCTGGATCTCTCCAAGCTCCAGCGCCTGTGCCGGAGCCATGGCCAGCCCGCCACCCGCGGCTAGAATGGCGGGCAGTACCAGGGATTTCGTATCGCGTTTACTCATTGGCTTCACTTGCTTCAACCTCATTTTGCGAATGGCAGCGTAGAAAAACGCGTCCTGCATTTCCATGACACTATTCTACGTTTTACGCAGGGATGATGAGTAGCGGACAGTTCCGCGTGCAAAGTGTGATCTGGTTCACATTCGCGGCCGGGCCAAAGCGGCCTATCGTGAATTCGCCGCCTGCAGGTCAGCCAGCGTGTTGTATTCGCCGCTCTCGAGATCTTCAAGGACCACTTCGGGTTCATGCACGTAATGTCCCTGCATGAAATCGAGTCCAAGCTGGAACAGCACGGCCATGGCATTCGCGTTCTCGACCCGTTCGGCGACCGTCTTGATATTGCGCTGCTGGGCACCGTCGACGATTCGTCGAACGCGATCCTGCATCTCGACATCGGTCATCAGCGAATGCATGAGTTCGCCGTCTATCTTGATGTAATCGGGCTTCAGCAGGTCGAGGATCTGGAATTTTTCCTGATCGACGCCGTAGTGCTCAAGGGCAAAGCCTACGCCGATCTTGCGCAGGCCCGCGACCAGCGTTTGCGTTTGCTTGATGTGCCGGGCCGCATCTTTTTCCGGAATCTGTACGACCAGCCGCGAACAGTCGAACCCGAGATTCTCAAATTCCTGTTCCATCCACGCCGCCGTTGAGGGTTCGACGAGTGACTGGCGCGACAATCGGACGAATACGCGGTCCGTGTTGTTGCTGTCACAGAAGTCCACAGCCGCCTTGATCATCCATCGATCAATATTTTTCATCATGTTGTTGCGTTCGGCGGCCGGCAGGAACTCGGAAGGCAGTACCGATTTTCCTTGTTCGTCGATCATCCGCACCAGCAGGTCGTACATTTCGATGTTGTCACTGCGCAAACCGGCAATCGGCAATTGCGCGAGGCAGAAACGGTCTTCCATCAGCGCTGCACGCAGGTGTTTGACCCAGATTGCATCAAACTCGCGCTGCTTGGTGTCCTTGTCGGCGGATTCGCTCAGGCACGAGGTATTGCCACCGGCCTCGCGGCCGGCGAAGTAAGCATCGAACGTGGCAGCAACAAATTCTTCGAGATTGCCAAAGACGCTGTTCATGCCGCAAATGCCAACCGTGCAGGTAAGCGGTGTCGATTTGTCGCCCACGTCGAAGGAACGCTGACTGACCTGGTCGACCAGTTGCTTGCCCCAGACCTGCGCATCGCGAACGCTGCCGCGTTCGAGCAATACCATGATCGCGGTGCCTTCGAAGCGCCCGGCGACATCGCGCGGGTGCATGCGTTTACGCACTATTTCGGAGAACTGTGCCAGTACTTCTTCGGAGTCAATGATGCCGATCTTGTCGCGCACGCTGGAGAATTTGTCGATCTTGACGTAGGCCAAAACGTGCAGGCCGGCCTTCGGTTTCTTTTTCAGGCGTTTTTCAACCCGCTCGAGAAACTGGGCGCGGTGGAAGAACAATGTCGTGGGATCGCGCTTCAACGCATCGTGCACCAGCTTCGTGGGTTCCTGCGCCGGCTTCTCGGGCGGAACAATGCAGATCTGCACACAGGGCGCGCCGTCATAGTCGATTTTCGCGAATCGCAACTCGAGCATGGCCGAGTCGGCGCCGTCGATATGCGGACGAGCGTTCAACTTGTCGTCGGGCAGCCATTTGTCCTTGATCGTCGCGATCAGTGCGCCCTTGAGCGCCGCATGGTGTTCGCTGTCGAAGCTGTCCATTAGCGGCAGGCCTGCTACTTCATCGAGATTCGCTGCCTTGAACAGGCGCAGCCAGGCGCGGTTTGCCTCAACGAGAATGCCTTCCTGTACCAGCGCAATGGCCGCATTGGAAGCCTGCATCAGGTCGCGTACCTGCTGTTTGTAGCTCGACGCGGACATGATTGTGGAGTTCAGCGCGCGTTCGGCACGCAGGGCGCGCAATTCGCGGGTGACAACCGCAGTGAGACGCTTTTTCATGCCCAGCGAGACAAGGTCCACGGCACCGCTGCGCATCGCATCGTGCATGGCCATTTCGTTCACTTCCTGCTGCAGGGCGATCACCGGTACTTCCGGGTTGAAGTAGTCCTTTTCCTTGATGACCTGGCGGATGCCTTCCCGGTAATTATCGAGATTCAGGATGATGAGTTCGACGCTCTCGGATGCCAGCGTGTCGGAGAAACGGTTTGGGGTGTTTATCCAATGGCAATGCGCAGCATGGCCTGCGCCGCGGAGCGTGCTGTTAATCAGCTCCACGTCATTCTGGTTGTCCGTAAGTACAGCGATGGAAATGCTATGGCTGCCGTTCAATGTCAGTCCCTGGCCCCTGTTAGATGCAATTCCTTCGCATCCATAAATATTGCCGATCTAGGTAATAAGTCTAGCGTCGGCCGACAGGAGAGTCGTTAGCGGGAGTGCAAAACCGTGACGGGTTTCTGATTTCGACCAATATTGAGCCAGATTCAGGGGAATTTGCCGGCTGGCGTGACGGCCCGGTGCGCATTCTGGCGAGCAGATTCACTGGCGCTGCAGTGCCAGTCGGGTATCATTGGCGCCTCGCGAACCGAGCGCATTCGACAACAGTATCCCAAGGAGCGACCGGCGGTCTGCCGGCAACCGTTATGGCCAGCTACAGTACCAATGAATTTCGGTCCGGCTTACGGATCATCATCGACAATGACCCTTGTGTCATCGTCGAAAATGAGTTTGTAAAACCGGGCAAGGGGCAGGCGTTCAATCGCGCACGCATTCGCAACCTGAAGACCGGCAAGACGGTCGACAAGACATTCCGTTCAGGAGAATCCGTGGAGGCCGCCGACGTCATGGATACTGCCATGCAGTACCTGTACAACGACGGCGAGTTCTGGCACTTCATGGTGCCCGATACCTTTGAGCAGTATGCAGCCGACGCAAAAGCACTGGGCGATGCGGCAAACTGGATAACCGACGGCGATATCTGCCAGATCACGCTCTGGAACAATTCGCCAATTATTGTCGAAGCGCCCAATTTCGTTGAACTGGAAATTACCGAAACAGACCCGGGTGTGAAAGGCGATACGGCGAGTGGCGGTGTGAAACCGGCGAAACTTTCGACGGGCGCTGTCGTGCGGGTACCGCTGTTTGTCGATCAGGGCGAAGTGATCAAGGTCGATACGCGCTCGCGCGAATACGTGTCGCGCGTCAAGTAGCCCGTCAGGTCAGGAAGCCGCTGCGTTCGCTCAGCGTGCAGTAGCTGCGGCACAGTTTCTCGATACCTTCCTGGTCAGCCGCACTGAAACGTGCCGCTGACGGGCTGTCTATGTCCAGAACGCCGACCAGGCGGGACGAGATTTGCAGCGGCACAACCAGTTCCGAGCGCGATGCGGCATCGCAGGCTATATGGCCCGGAAATTCGTGCACGTCGGCAACGCGCAGTGTTTGCAGGGACTGCGCAGCGGTGCCGCAGACGCCCTTGCCGACGGGAATCCGGACACAGGCGGGCAGGCCCTGGAAGGGCCCGAGCACCAGTTCATTTCCGCGCAAGACATACAGCCCCAGCCAGTTGATGTCGTCCAGCGCATTGAATAACAGTGCTACGAAATTGGCGGCGTTTGCCAGCGCATCGTCCTCGCCCTGCAACAATGCGCGAAGCTGCTGGTCGAGCAAAGAGTAATCACCTTTTATTATCGTTGGCGTGGTCATGGTTGATCCTCAGGCAAAGCAAACTACGTCGCGAATGCTGTCAGTGTTGGCGGCAAGCATGTGCAGGCGTTCGAGACCGAGCGCTACTCCGGCGCAGTCAGGCAGGCCGTGTTGCAGAGCCGCAAGCAAGTGCTCGTCGCGCGGCACCAGCGCGCGTCCCAGCGTTTGGCGCGTACGCAGGTCATGGTCCATGCGTGCGGACTGTTCGGCGGCATCGCCGAGTTCGACGTAGCCATTGGCCAGTTCCATAGAGCCGTAGAAAACTTCGAAGCGGTCAGCGACGCTGGCATCGGCCGGGCACAGGCGCGCCAGTGCGGCCTGGCTGGCAGGGTAATGTGTCAATACGGTCAACGCGTCCGTTGCGAACCGGGGTATGACCTGCAGGGTCAATACCAGGTCCAGCCAGGCGTCGCGCCGATCGCCCAGAGCGTCGCGCAGCCGCTGATCGGCGTTCGCCGCGACCGAGAGTTCAGCAACAGTGCAGGTTGCCGGGTCCAGTCCCGCATGTGTTCTGAACGCATCGCGATAACTGATGATACGGCGTTCGGTCGACAGCGCAGGCCGTTCGAGCAGGCGGGCGATCAGCGCGCAGGTATCGGCAATGATCGCGGGCAAATCAAAGTTCAGGCGGTACCATTCGACCAGTGTGAATTCGGGCAGGTGCCGGCGCCCGGACTCACCATCGCGGAATACGCGGGAGATCGCGTAAATGTCCGGGAAGCCGGCCGCGAGCAGTCGTTTCATGTAGTACTCAGGTGAGGTTTGCAGAAAGCCGGCGTCACCCGCAGAAATACTTTCAATATTCGGGTCAGTCACCGTGGCGCTGCCGAGGGCCGGTGTGTCGACAGCCATTACCTCCTGCGCCGCAAAGTACTCGCGCGCGCTCTGCAGTAAACGGTTACGCTGCCGTGCTGCCGCGACCGTGCCGCTGGGTTGCCAATCGTTCATACACGCGTTACAAGCGTGCCGATGCGCTCGCCCATTTGCAGCGACTTGCCGCTGACGAGATCAGCTTGCCATCGCGCTGCATTTTTGGGCAGCAAAACTATGACCGTCGAGCCCATGTTAAACCAGCCGAGTAAATCGCCTTTCCGCAGTTGCGTCGGCGCGGCCGACAAGTCCTGAGTTTCGACAATGCCGGTTTTTCGCGGCCGGATTTCTCCGGTCCACGGTGTGCTGATGCTACCCACGTTCAGCGCACCGACAAAAATCAGGGCAGCGGGCCCCGCCGCCGTCCGAAAGTGGAGGTTCAATCGTTCATTGCGGCGGAACAGGCCGGGTACGCCGGCGACGGTCGCCTGGTTAACGCTGAACAGGTCGCCGGGCACGTAGTGCGCTGCAAGCAGCTCGCCGTCCAGTGGCATGTGTACGCGATGATAATTAAAAGGCGCCAGGTAGAGGGTCGCAAACAGACCGTCCCGGTAGGCAGCCGCGTTCTCAAGATCGACCGCGAGCAATTCTTGCAGTGTGTAATCGATACCTTTGGCCTGAATCAGGCTGTTGTGTTCTATCGGCGCCGCGACACTGACCGTGCCATCGACAGGCGATACGATAGCGTCGCTTTGCTCATCAACAACCCGGCTGCCCTCGGCAAGCGCGCGAGTGAAGAAGTGATTGAAAGTTGCAAAGTCACCGGGAGTGTCGCCATCGACCTCCTCGAGATCGACACCGTAGGCGCGTACGAACGCCGCAATAAGGTGATCTTTTATCCAACGTACGCGGACCCGCGCAAGTCGGTAAACCAGCGCCGTCAACGCGTGTCGGGGCAAGCAATATTGCAGCACTATAAAAAGCCGTTGCAGCATACTAATTGGTACCGGGTTGGGTGTTGACCGTTAGCAGCAGCGTATCGCCAGCATGGAGGTGCAGGGTGACGTGCTCGAGGTTTTCTTTAGCACCCATCAGCATCAGGTGCTTGCCGCCTTTCTCGAAGACAAGGCTATCGCCCGCTTCGATAGCGATCGAGTTGAGCGGACGCATTCGTGCAATGCCGTCCTCTATCCGTGTTTCGTGCAGATCGACTTTCGCAAACTGCGGGCTCGAAAAGCCGTCAATGGTGATAGTTTCGTCGCTGTTGTTTGTCAGTACCATATAGCCGGCACTCATGCCGGAACCGGCCATCGGCATTGTGATCACGAGTTTGCTGGCGACCAGTGGTGGCAGATGCTCGTCGGTGCAGGCGAGCAGTGCAAGTGTGGCCAGCAGTGCAAATTGCAGACGTATGTTCATAGTTTCATCAGCAATGGCAGGTCGTGCACAAACTGCTCGGGCTTGTGTGGCGAGCTGAAGAGTGCGCGGTAGCGGCCATCAGGCCCAATCACGATAACGACCGCGGAATGGTCGACGACGTAATAGTCGGCGTCAGTGTCCACTTTGTCGAAATAGATGCCGAGCGCTTCCGTCAGTTTGCGAATTTCGGCAACGTCACCGGTCAGGCCAAGGTTGTGGTCACCAAAATTCTTGAGGTAGGTGGCAAGTTGCCCGGGTGTATCGCGTTCCGGATCCACGCTGACGAGCACGATGCGCGGCAATTCATCGTAGCCCATGTCTGCCAGCTGCCGATTCGCTGCCGCAAGGGTTTGCAGTGTCAGCGGGCACACATCAGGACAGTGGGTGAAACCGAAGAACACGAGATTCCACTGGCCATTGAAAACCGACTCGTCCGCCGCCGCGCCAGTATGGTCGACGAGGCTGAATGCCGGCAGGGTTACCGGGGACGGCAACACGGTTGCGGTTTCGGGAACCGATGCCTCACCGGCCATTCGTACGGACAAAAATATGCCAGTGGCGAGTGCTACGCCGAGAATAATTGCAATAAGTAAGTTCTTGAGGCTCATGATACCTTGGCTTGCCGGAGTGGGTCCGGCGCGTCTCGGGCCGGGCGCGCAATTCTAACGTTAACGGCGGCCCCGGTGTACCGTAGCGTTTCGCTCACACCTCAGGCGTGGAATAATCGCCTACTAATCCTCAGATTGGCTGCCTGTTTCCTTGTTCGTAACCGCAAAACCATGAATAGTCCGGATTCGACCACTGTGGCGTCGCTGATTCAGGGCATGGCCGCGCGCCTGGCGTCGGCGGATGTTTGCTATGGCCACGGGACCGATAATGCGATCGATGAAGCGGCCTGGCTGGTGTTTTCTGGTTTGGGCCTCGATCATGCCGATGCAGAAGCGGCCTATCAGCGACCGGTCGCCGCCGATGAGATAGAAAAACTCAATGCACTGCTGGATCGCCGCATTAATGAACGGCTACCCATGGCTTATCTGCTGCACGAGGCTTGGTTCGCTGGCCTGTGCTTTTACGTCGATGAGCGCGTCCTTGTACCTCGTTCGCCGCTCGCGGAACTGATCCACGAACAGTTTGTGCCGTGGCTTGATCCTGCGGCCGTGCGGCATATCGCGGATCTCGGCACGGGCAGCGGCTGTATCGCGATCGCGCTGGCCGCCGCGTTTCCAGAGGCGCAGGTTGACGCTGTGGATATTTCCAGCGATGCATTGGCAGTTGCGGCGATCAATGTGCGCCGGCACCGGCTTGGGTCACGTGTGCAGCTCCGGCAATCCGATTTTTTTACGAATCTTGGCGATGCGCGCTATGACCTGATTGTCAGCAATCCGCCGTACGTCGACAAGGAAGACATGGACGCACGCAGCACAGAGTTTCGGCACGAGCCCGAACTGGGCCTTGCCGCAGGCGATGATGGTCTGGATTCAGTAAACGTGATACTGCATCATGCGTCACGCTTTCTTAACGAGGGCGGCGTCTTGGTGTGTGAGGTAGGCAACAGCCAGGCAGCGCTCGAGCAGCGCTACCCCGGGGTTGCATTCGTCTGGCTGGAGTTCGAGCATGGCGGCCATGGTGTTTTTTTGCTGACCAGGGAAGACCTGGCGGCATTTGAAAAAGGTTAAACCTTTTGTCCGGTAACAGTTTTGGAAAACTCTTTGTAGTCACCACTTTCGGTGAAAGTCATGGCCGGGCGCTCGGGTGCATCGTGGACGGCTGTCCGCCCGGGATGCCGCTCGATGAGGCCGATATCCAGGTTGACCTTGATCGGCGACGCCCTGGCAGTTCGCGGCATACCACGCAACGCAATGAACCTGACCGGGTGCAGATTCTTTCGGGGGTGTTTGAGGGGCTGACGACCGGTACGCCCATAGGCCTCGTTATCGAGAATACCGACCAGCGTTCCCACGATTATGGCGATATCAAGGACAAGTTTCGTCCGGGGCATGCCGATTACACGTACCAGCAGAAATACGGTATCCGTGACTACCGGGGTGGCGGCCGCTCGTCGGCACGCGAAACCGCCATGCGGGTCGCTGCCGGTGCGATAGCGCGCAAATACCTGCAAACCCGTCTCGGGGTGGAGGTGCGCGGCTACGTTTCGCAACTCGGGTCTATGCACCTGGCGGCGACTGAGCTCGACACGGTCCATGACAATCCCTTTTTCTGCGCCGACCCGGCACGCGTTGACGAACTGGCGGCCTTTATGGATGCACTCCGGGAGGAGGGTGATTCTATTGGTGCAAAAATCAGTGTACTTGCCAGCGGGCTACCGGTCGGGCTTGGCGAACCCGTCTTTGACAAGCTGGAAGCTGACATCGCCAAAGGCCTGATGAGCATCAATGCCGTTAAAGGTGTGGAGATCGGTGCCGGCTTTGCCGCGGTTAGCCAGCGCGGCAGCGAGCACCGCGATGAGATGTCCAGTAGCGGATTTACGAAAAACGATGCCGGCGGCACGCTCGGTGGCATCTCATCCGGCCAGGATCTGTTGGCCAGTATTGCGCTCAAACCAACGTCCAGTGTTTCGGTAGCGGGCAAAACCATCGACCGGCAGGGAAAAGAAACCGACATTGTCACCAAGGGCCGGCACGACCCCTGTGTCGGTTTGCGTGCAGTACCGATAGCCGAAGCGATGGTAGCGTTGGTGCTCGTGGATCACTATTTACGACATCGCGCACAGAATGCCGACGTAGAATCCGATACACCCGTAGTTGGCGCGCGCGCAACGAGCGATTAACCGGCGTACGCAGCGGTCCGCAGGTCGGGCGCAGAGTTTAAATCAAGTCGCCCGCAATGCGGGGGACACAAGAAAACAGGAAGCACGAACCCCATGGCAAAAACTTTCGATGTCGCTGTTGTCGGTGCAACCGGCGCGGTCGGCGAAACCATGCTCTCCATCCTGGCAGAGCGAAAATTTCCCGTAGGAAAGGTGTATGCGCTGGCGAGCGAGCGCTCGGTTGGCAAAGAGGTCGAGTTTGGCAGCAAGACACTGCCGGTCGAAAACCTGGCCGATTTCGATTTCTCGAAGGCGGCGATTGGCCTGTTCTCGGCCGGCGGGTCGGTATCGGCCGAGTACGCACCCAAGGCAGCCGCTGCTGGCTGCGTCGTTGTCGATAACACGTCGAATTTTCGCTACGACGACGATATCCCGCTGGTGATTCCAGAGGTCAATGCCGATGCAATTGCGCGATACACTGACCGCGGCATCATCGCGAACCCGAACTGCTCGACAATTCAGATGCTGGTCGCGCTCAAGCCTATTTACGATGCTGTCGGTATTGAGCGAGTTAATGTCGCTACTTACCAGGCCGTCTCGGGGGCCGGTCGGAGTGCCGTTGAAGAGCTGGTACGGCAGACGTCGCTGTTGCTGAACGGCCGCCCCCTGGAAATGGCCGCCGACATTCGCCAGATTGCGTTCAATGCCGTACCGCACATCGATGTTTTCCAGGACAACCGCTACACCAAAGAAGAAATGAAGATGGTCTGGGAAACGCGCAAGATACTGGGCGATAAGGATATTCAGGTTAACCCGACCGCGGTTCGTATCCCGGTGTTCTTCGGACATTCGGAGGCTGTGCACCTCGAAACACGCGATAAGATATCGGCTGAGGCCGTCTGCGAATTACTCCGTAATGCGCCGGGTGTCACATTAGTGGATGGCGTTCAGAGTGGACAATACCCGACAGCGGTCAGTGAAGCGTCGGGGCACGACCCGGTCTATGTGGGCCGGATTCGCGAAGACATTTCTCATCCACGGGGTATTAACCTCTGGGTGGTGTCTGACAACATACGTAAGGGCGCGGCTCTAAATAGCGTCCAAATTGCTGAAATATTGGCAAAAAACTATCTTTAAGCTATAGTTCGCAAGCAACCGAACCGGCTATTTGACCGCTACGGAAAGCGTTCATTAAGCCCGAATTTTTCGGTGCCCTTGGGGAGTTGGAGAAACACTATGCCGCGATGTCTCACTCGTATTTCGCTGGCACTTCTATTGCTGATGGCAGGCGAAGTGTGGGCAATCGGACTGGGCGAAGTACGTCTTGAGTCTGCGCTGAACGAACCGTTACGCGCAGAAATTGAATTGTTGTCGGCATCCGCCGAGGAGCTTGCAGGCCTGCAGGTGACGCTGGCGTCGACGGAAACATTCAATCGCTACGGCATCGAGCGACCTTATTACCTGCAGGACCTGGCGTTCGAGATCGTTCGTTCGGACCGGGCTAACAGCAGTTTTGTGCGCGTTACCTCGCGCACACCCATGACAGAACCGTTTCTGACTTTCCTCGTTGAGGCAATCTGGCCCAGCGGCCGCCTGTTGCGTGAATACACGGTGTTGCTGGACCCGCCAACCTTCGCGCCGCCGTCCCAGGCACAGCCGCAGGTAAGCGCGCCGCAACGCAATGCGCCGGCCGACAGCGGTCGAATTGAGCGTGCCCCGGCTCCCGCGGCGGCAGCACCTGCGCCCGTTCGCCAGCAGACGGCACCGACCACGAGCCCGACCACGCCAGCGGCCACGCAATCGAAGCCACAGCCTGTTCGAGACGACACACCTTACGATGCGGCCGAGGGCGGCAACTATGCCGTCAACCCTGGCGAAACGCTGTGGGGCATTGCAAGCTCACTGCGCCCGGACTCGCGCCTGACCATGAACCAGACAATGCTGGCCATTTTTGAGGCAAATCCGCAGGCATTTGGCGGCAATATCAATGTGTTGCGCGCAGGCGCGCGCCTCCGAATCCCGAGTGCCGACGAGATCTACAGAATCGACCGTGGTACGGCGCTGTCTGCGATCCAGCAACAGAATTCTGCCTGGACCGGTGTTGCTCCTTCGCCGGCGGCAGAACCGGCGCTAGCGCCCGAGCCTGAGACGCGGCCGGGACTGATCCTTGTGCCGCCCGATGAAGAGACCGTCGCGGCGGATACGGCGATGGACGGCGAAGTGGCCGACGAAACAGTGCCGCGCGAGCAACAGATTCTGGATCGAATCGCTGAAATTGAAGCGGCGGATGTGCCCGAGCAAAACGCGCTGATCGAGGTTCGTGACAGCGAACTTGCGAACCTGCGCCAGGAACTCGCGGATATTCGCGGCGAGATTTACGAGCCACCGGTCGAAGAAGAGAGCGACCCGTTCGTTGCAGATGACATGGAAGAGTTGCAGGCGGACGACAGCCTGTTCCCGGATACCGATGAACTTAGCAGCGATGACGAGAGCGATGCTGAGCAGGCGGAAACAGCCACGCCGGCGCAGGATTCGTCGACGATCATCAGTTCGGGCGCCGATCGCGACGAGTCAATTGTCGACAAGCTGATGGGCTTGCTTAGCAATACCTTTGTCTGGATCGGTGCCGCGCTGTTACTGGTGATAGCGATCCTGGTCTGGTTCATGCGTCGCGGCGGTGGCAGCGATGATGAAGCCGATGTCTGGGGAGCGCGTCTTGACGACGACGAGCCGACCGGGGAGGCGCTGGCAGCCACAGAATCGCTGCGTGCGCCAAGCCGGGATGACGAGTCGATTGTGGTGGTTGAGCAGGGCGCGGGCTTCAAGGCGGCTGGCGAGCAGACGCTTGAAACGCAAGCGCTCACACTGGACGACCCGGCGGCCGAAACCGGCAAATTTGATTCCCTGGAAGACACCTTTAGTAGCGATACGGCGGTCAACCTCGACCAGTCGGATCCGATAGCGGAAGCCGACTTCCATATGGCTTACGGCCTTTATGACCAGGCAGCGGACCTTATTAATGGTGCGTTGCAGGCAGAGCCAAAGCGGCAGGACCTGCTCACCAAGCTCTGCGAAATTTACTTCGTGTGGGGCAATCGGGATTTGTTCGTCGATGCGGCTGAGCGCTTGCGCGATGCGTCAGACGGCCAGGCCGACGAGTGGGACAAGATCGTCATCATGGGGCAGCAGATTGCCGGTGATCATGCAATGTTTGCCGGCGCTGGCGTTGCCGGGGCTACCAAAGTTGTAGACCTTGCCTTCGAGGACGATGGCGACGGCACCGGTGCACTGGACATGGACTTTGGTGACGAGTCTGCGGAAGTGGACGACGTTATCGACCTCGGCGCCGACAGTGCGGATGACGACGGCATTGATTTTCTTTTTGAGGACGATGCGGGCGCCGACCCGGTTGTTCCGGCAACCGAAGCCACTGTCGAGATGCCAGTTGACGAGACCACCGTTGAAACGCCGACGATCTCGGAGCAATTCACCGACCTCGACAGCACCGGCAATCTGCCGTCGCTCGACAAGACACTCGGGGAAGCTATTGGCTCTACGGGGCAAGCATCGGATGCGACGGCCGAGATCGACCTCGATGACCTGGACCTCGATCTCGATGGTCTGGCGGAAACCGAGATCGCCTCACTTGACGATCTGGATGATTTCGACAATGACGGCGCGACGGAGCTGGCCTCGCTGGACGACCTGGATTCGACGGGCACGAATGAGGCGTTGAGCAGTGTTGACGAAACCGGCAGGAATACGGCGGTTGACGCAGACGAGACCGGCCTCATGGAGGCTTTCGATCTGGATGACGGTTTTGCGACGACGGCGACCGGCATGCGGCTGGCTGATGACGAAACCGGCCAGAACCCGGCCGCAATCTCGTTAACCGAAACCAGTTCGAACGTCGAGGAGGATTTACTCGCCGCAACCGGCCGAACACAGATCCTTAGCGAAGATATGGTTGTGCCGGCGGCGGATACAAAAGACGTGCCCGCGCTGGACGACAACGATGCCACGATGCTGGCTTCGAGCCTCAACGACGGCGATTTTGACTACGCGAGTACGGAAGCGCTGCCGGGCGATTCATTCGCGGGCGATCCCACCCTCGAAGAAACGGGTGAGATGCCGGCCATTGGCAGTACGGATGTCGACCTTGATCTCGACGACCTCACGGCGGCACTCAAGCTGAGCGAAGCGGGCGACACCGTTGAGCAGCCGCGCGATGAACCGACCGTTGAGCAACCGCGCCCGGGACTGGCGGGGAATGATGAAACTGCCGAAACGCTGGCATTGTCGCCGGATGACATGTCGGACGATCTGCATGAAGCGCGGACCATGACCGAAGTGGGCACCAAGCTTGATCTTGCGCGGGCCTACGTGGACATGGGCGACCCCGCAGGCGCCCGCAGCATCCTGGAAGAAGTGCTGGACGAGGGCGATGCCAGCCAGCGCCAGCAGGCACAGCAACTCCTGGATTCGTTGCCCTCCTGACAGACGAGCGGGGCGCAACCAGCCAGACCTGCACCGGCGCCGCCTCCAAGCGGCGCCGGTTTCATTTGCGCAACTTAGATAGATTATGCGACTTGCGATCGGAATTGAGTACGACGGTACGGCCTACAGTGGCTGGCAGCGCCAGGAAAACGCCAGGAGTGTGCAGGAGTGCCTGGAGCGCGCGTTGAGCCGGGTCGCAGACGAGCCGGTGCAGATCCAGGGCGCCGGGCGAACGGATACCGGCGTGCACGCAAGCGGGCAGGTTGCCCACTTCGATACTGACAAGCGGCGCAGTGAGCGCGGCTGGCTGCTGGGTGCCAACAGCAATCTCCCCGACGACATCAGCGTTGCATGGGTTCGCGAGGTGCCGGACGATTTTCATGCGCGATTCTCGGCGCTGGAGCGACGCTACCGGTACGTCATTCTTAACCGGCTGGTGCGACCGGCTCTGGAGCGCGAGCGCGTCTGGTGGGTATACAAGCCGCTGGATGCTCATCGCATGCACGAGGCCGCGCAAAGCCTGCTGGGGACGCATGATTTTTCCGCATTCCGTGCCGCCGGGTGCCAGGCCGCCTCACCCCGGCGTACCCTGTTGGCGATCTCGGTAGATCGCGTGGGGGATTACATTCACGTGGACGTCCGTGCGGACGCGTTTCTGCAGCGCATGGTGCGCAACATCGTGGGCACCCTCGTCGCTGTCGGCGGCGGCGATGAGCCGGTCGAATGGATTGCCGAAGTGCTTGCGAGTCATGACCGAAAAGAAGGTGGTATCGCTGCACCGGCGCACGGCCTGACGCTGGTCGAGGTTGTATATGCCGACGAGTACCAGATACCGCGGCAATGAACCAGTGGCGTTGGCTCGCTATTCCTCTTAACATACCGCAATGAGCTGGTTCGAAAAATTAATGCCGTCGCGCATCAGCACCGAAAAGCGTACCCGCTCGGTGCCCGAAGGCGTGTGGATCAAATGTTCCAGGTGCGACGCGCAGCTGTACAAGAACGAACTTGAACGTAACCTGTACGTCTGTCCCAAGTGCACCCACCACATGCGCATTGGCGCGCGGCAACGACTCGACTACTTTCTCGACCCCGAGTCGCAAAAGGAAATTGCGGCTAATCTTGAACCCGAAGACCCATTGCGCTTCAAGGACAGCAAGCGTTACAAGGATCGTATTGTCGCTGCGCAGAAAAAAACCGGCGAGAAAGATGCGCTGGTCGCTGTGCGTGGCGCGCTACTGGGTCGGCCGGTTGTCACCTGTGCGTTCGAGTTTTCCTTTATGGGCGGTTCAATGGGTTCCGTCGTGGGTGAGCGGTTTTCACGTGCTGCGGCTATCGCCGCCGAAGAAAAGATGCCGCTGATTTGTTTTTCAGCCAGTGGCGGCGCGCGCATGCAGGAAGCCCTGTTCTCACTGTTGCAAATGGCCAAGACATCGGCGGCGCTGGCGCGGCTCGGTGCGGCCAAAGTGCCCTATGTTTCTGTGCTGACGGACCCAACGACCGGCGGTGTGTCGGCCAGCCTGGCGATGCTGGGCGATGTCAATATAGCCGAACCGGATGCACTGATTGGCTTTGCCGGCCCTCGCGTTATCGAGCAGACGGTGCGCGAGACGTTGCCGGAAGGCTTCCAGAGAAGTGAATTCCTGCTCGATCACGGCGCCATCGACATGATTGTGGATCGCCGCCAGATGCGCGAGCAGATTGCGGATCTGCTGGCCAAGTTTGAGCATCGGCCGAGTCCGATAGCTTCGTAATCCGGCCATGACCCAGGCGCGTGCGTCTTTGGCCGACTGGCTCGCCCGGCTCGAGCAAATATCACCGCAGGAAATAGTGCTCGGTCTCGAGCGCGTGCAGGTCCTTATCGAACGCCTGGCGCTGCGGACGCCGGATACCACCTTTCTGATCGGCGGCACCAACGGCAAGGGTTCGTCGGTTGCAATGACAACAGCGCTGTTGCGCGCAATCGGCAAAACTGTCGGCACCTACACTTCGCCACATATTCTCCGCTACAACGAGCGCATCTGTGTCGACGGAGAAGCATTACCCGACGATGAAATCGTGGATGCTTTTGCGCGCATTGAGGCAGTGCGCGGCGATATTCCTTTAACTTACTTCGAATTTGGCACGCTTGCGGCCATGCTCGCTTTTACTGCGCGAGGCGTCGAGGCGGCGGTACTGGAAGTCGGTATGGGCGGGCGGCTCGATGCGGTCAATGCCTTCGAGCCGACAGCGAGTCTGATTACCAATATCGCGCTCGATCATTGCGCCTGGCTTGGCAATGATGTTGAGAGTATCGCGGTGGAAAAAGCGGGCATTATGCGCGCAGGCAAACCGGTGGTGTTCGGCTCCGTCGACCGGCCCCGCGCCATTGCGGCCACCGCCGACTCGCTCGGCGCTGATCTGTGGGCGGCCGGCCGCGACTACCGCTGGCAATATCGCGATGAGCTCTGGGACTGGACGAGTTCGGAGCGAAGCTGGACAGGTCTGCAGCCGCCAGGGTTGGGTGGGGCGGTGCAGACGGGCAACGCAGCCGGCGTACTGTGCCTGTTTGCGGCGGCCGGTCTTGGTGACCAGCTGAATACTGACCTGATCAACACGGCCCTGGCCTCCCTGTCCCTGCCGGGGCGCATGCAGTCCATCAACGCCGAGCGAAACTGGTTGCTCGATGTGGCGCACAATCCGGCCGCGGCCGAGGCGCTGGCCGCCAGCCTGTCGGAGCGCCCGTTCGACGGCAAGACCCTGGCCCTGTTTGCGATGCTGGACGACAAGGATGTTGCCGCCTGTGTGCGACCGCTTGCGCCGCACGTTGATCAGTGGATCGGGTTTACCGCGCAGAGTCCGCGAGCCATTCCGGCACACGAGCTTGCACGTCGGGTTGCGAACGCCAGCGGTGCCGCCTGCCTGGAAGCAAGGTCGCCCGCCGCCGCGATGGCCTTTGCCAGTGAACATGCCACGACGAATGACCGTATCCTGGTCACGGGCTCGTTTTTTAGTGTCAGCCCCGTCCTCAAAGCGCTTGAGCTATACTCGCGTCGCTAAGGGCGCATCATGATGGAACGAGCATTGAAAGAACGAATAATTGGCGCGGTGGTACTCGTCGCCGTAGTGGTACTTGTTGTCCCGGTATTTCTGGACGGCCCACCTGTCGACGGCGAAGTGCGCAGCGAGCGCGTGCCGTTGCCGGGGCAGGACGAACAGAATACGCAGACTATTGTTCTGGACCGGGACCGGACCGAGCCAGTGCCGGCCAAACTTGGCGAGACGCCGCCGGCAGAAGCGCCAACAGTTGAGGCGACTGACAGCCGGCCTGTGCCGGCAGCCGTGGTGAGCGAGACGCCGGCCCCGAAACCGGTTGCGCAAGAACCCAGGGCGCAATCCAAACCGCCCGCAGATGAGCCGGTAGAGACCAAACCTGCGCCCGTGCCCGCGGCGGCATCGGCAACGGGCATGTTCGCCGTGCAACTCGGCAGCTTCTCGAATAAGCAGAATGCCGAGAAACTCGCAGCGGATTTGCGAAAACAGGGCTTCGCCGCATTTCTGAGCCAGCTACAAACCGACTCCGGGCAGCTTCAGCGCGTGCGCATCGGACCACAGAAAGACCGTCAGGCGGCCGAGGCTATGGCGGCGCGGCTCGCCAAAGCAGGGCACAAAGGGCAGGTTGTGCCCCATCCGTGACCGGCCGCATTGCGCACGGTTTGCGGCGGTCATTCGATTTACGTTTAATGCGTGCGCCGCGTGGGTGTTCTGCTAGAATTCGGTTCCATTCTCCACCGACCCGTGCCGAAATCGTGTCGACGTACCTGATTTTCTAGATGCCCATTATCGACGTCATCATTGCCGTTGCCATACTGGTCTCAGTCATTGTGGGCTTCCTTCGTGGCTTCATCAAAGAGGCCATTTCAATTGCGGCACTGCTGTTCGCAATCTGGGCAGCACTGTATTTTGGCCCCGCACTCGGCGACGTTTCCGCGTCGTGGCTGAGTTCGGAAGAGCTGCAAACCTGGTTTGGCCGGGTATTGGTGTTTGCGGTCGTTCTGATTATCGGTGGCTTGATCGGCTGGGGCTTGTCCAAGCTGGTACGCATCTCGGCACTGTCCGGCGTTGACCGATTGTTTGGCTCATTGTTTGGTGCGTGCCGCGGTGTATTGCTGCTGGCGGTGTTCGTGTTGGGCGGTGAGTATGCTGGATTCAGTAATGACCCCTGGTGGCAGGAGTCAGCCCTGATCCCACACGTTGCGGTGCTGGCCGAGTGGATTGCCGAAATGGCGCCACAGGGACTGGATCTCATCATGCCCGACGATACGGCTGAAACATTGCCGATCGATTTACCAACGGAACTGGTGCTCCCTGGCGGGAGCTGATTAGCGGAGTGTATATATGTGTGGCGTTGTAGGAATCGTAAGTAAGCGACCGGTCAACCAGGCGCTTTACGATGCCCTGACGGTTATGCAGCACCGCGGTCAGGACGCGGCTGGGATCGTAACCTGGGGTGCAAAGGGACTGCAGCAGCGCAAGAGCAATGGTTTAGTGCGCGATGTTTTTCGCCAGCGGCACATGCTCGCACTGGAAGGCGAGGTGGGTATCGGCCATGTTCGTTACCCGACGGCTGGCGGCTCAAACTCTGCCGAAGCACAACCCCTGTACGTCAACTCGCCATACGGTATTTTGCTGGCACATAACGGCAATCTTACGAATCACAATGAACTCACGAGTCTCCTGGTGCAGGAAGATCGGCGCCACCTCAGTACCTCGTCGGATTCGGAAGTCCTGCTGAATGTATTTGCTCATGAGTTACAGGCCCGTGCCGACGGACCGCTAAGCCCCGAACAGGTGTTCGGCGCTGTAGAGGCCGTGCACCGGCGCTGCAGCGGCGGCTACGCAGTCGTCGTCATGATCGTCGGTCATGGAATCGTTGCGTTTCGTGACCCAAACGGTATTCGGCCGCTCGTGTTCGGCAAGCAGGAAACAGAATCCGGGCCCGAGTACATGGTCGCATCCGAGAGCGTCGCACTCGACGTGCTGCAGTACGAGCGTGTGCGCGATGTACAGCCGGGCGAGACCATGTACATTGAGAATGACGGCACGTTGCATACGCATGCCTATACTGGCGAAGCGCGGCATACGCCGTGCGTGTTCGAATACGTCTATTTTGCCCGGCCTGACTCAATTCTCGACAACATATCGGTCTACAAGGCTCGTTTGCGAATGGGTGAAGAGCTGGCGGGCAAGATAGTGCGCGATTTTCCCGAGCACGATATCGACGTGGTTATACCGATTCCGGATACCAGCCGGACCGCCGCATTGCAGGTGGCTTACCACCTCGGCGTGAAATATCGCGAAGGCTTTATCAAGAATCGCTACATTGGCCGCACGTTTATCATGCCGGGGCAGGCCGAGCGGGCCAAGTCCGTACGGCGCAAGCTGAATGCGATCGATCTCGAGTTTCGCAACAAGAATGTGCTGCTGGTCGATGACTCGATCGTGCGTGGCACGACCTCGCGGCAGATTATCAAGCTTGCTCGCGAGGCGGGTGCCCGGAAGGTCTACTTCGCATCTGCTGCGCCACCGGTTCGTTGCCCGAACGTCTATGGCATTGACATGCCGGCCGCATCAGAACTTATTGCGACGGGCCGCTCGGTTGATGAAATCCGGCAGCTCATTGGTGCAGACAAACTGATCTACCAGGACCTGCACGGGCTGATCCGCTCCGTCCGGCATGACAATTCGGATATCAGCGAATTTGATACATCCTGCTTCTCCGGCGAATATGTAACGGGTGATGTAACGGACGAGTACCTCGGTGAACTCGAACAACGCAGAAACGACGCTGCGAAGCAGGAACGCGATAAGCGGCATAAAGGCATCCCGTCTGCCGTCGGGATGTGAACCGCCGGGGCGGCGGCTTCGGCACGGTAGCAGGTGATGAAGCTCAAGGTCATGATTATTGATGGCCAGGCGGATTACCGCTCGTTGCTTATGCATCACGTGACAACGCACTGGCCCGACGCAAGCATCACTTCTTACGATCCGCTGTCTGATGGCCATTTGCCGGACAGTTTTTCCGGGGCCGGCAACGACCTGGTGCTGCTGGGCAATGAACTTGGCGATCGCGACGGCAGCGATGTCATTCGACAGTACCTGCGGGCGACGGCATTCCCGCCGCTCGTTTACTTCGGCTATGAGGACGAAAAGAATGACATCCTGGCGGCTGGGGCGAGCGGCTTTTTCAATCGCGATACGCTGCGTCACGATGCCCTGGTAGTTTTCCTCAGCGATTTACTCAGCGAAGGCAACAAGCTCGCATCGACGGACTCGCTGTTCGTCGGCGATCAGGCGACTGGTATCAACCCGTTGATTCGCGGTTACCGGTTTATCAGGAAGCTCAGTACCACCGAGTATTCGGCAGTCTATCTGGCCGAACGGAAGTCTATCGGCCGGAACGTTGTACTCAAGGTATTGCGGCAGATTCCCGATGCCGAAGACACGATTGGCGCCTTCGACCGTTTCCTGCAGGAATACGAGATGATCGCGGAACTGGATCACCCGAATATCGTGCAGATTTTCGATCTCGGTGTCGGTGATAACCACGCTCACATCGCGATGGAATACCTTGCGGGCGGCGACCTCAAGCACCGCATAGCGGCGGGTATTTCCGAACAGACTGCGATTCGCTACTTTCGGCAGATCACCGGCGCGATGGCGGAGATCCACAAAGTCGGCATCCTGCATCGCGACCTTAAACCCGCGAACATCATGTTGCGTGCCGACGATTCAATTGCACTGATAGATTTCGGGCTCGCGAAACGCCTGCGTTGGCAAATGGAGATGACCGGCAGTGGCGAGATTTTCGGCACGCCTTATTACATGAGCCCGGAGCAGGGTCACGGCAACGGCATGGATGTGCGCAGTGACATTTACAGTCTGGGCATCTTGCTGTTCGAGATGTTAACGGGCGCAAAGCCGTACACAGGGGATTCGGCGATGAGCATCATCTACAAGCACGCCAAAGCACCTATCCCGCTGCTGCCCGCGCGGGTCGGCCACTACCAGGCGCTGCTCAACATGCTGCTCGCCAAGCGGGCAGAGGACCGCCTCCAGACCGCCGCGGAAGTACTGGAATGGTTGTAACAGTACCGCCGGTCATCGCGAACTTCCTCACTGTGGCAACGCCATCAGCATGGGTCGAGGAGGCCGTGCTGCGTTTGCCCGAGCTGCTGCTCGATCATGCCAACTGCGAACTCAAAGCCGCATCAACGGCGCTTGGCTTTTTGTACCGTTACCCGGAGCGCAGCGCGCTGGCACAACGTATGTCGCGGCTTGCGCGCGAGGAGCTCCGGCACTTCGAGCAAGTGCGTTCGATCATGAGCGACATGGATATCCCGTTCGAACGACTGTCGGCCTCACGCTATGCCGGGGAGATGCGTGCGGTCGCGCGCACCGATGAGCCGCGCAAGCTTCTGGACATGCTGCTCGTAGGTGCCCTGATAGAGGCGCGCTCCTGTGAACGCTTTGCGCGCGTTGCGCCGCGATTACCGGAACGTCTTGGGCGATTCTACGCGGGCCTGCTGGCGTCAGAAGCACGTCATTTCGAACACTATGTGACGTTCGCGCGCAGCGAATGTGGCGTATCCGATGCTGCGCTTGAACAGCGCCTGGCTGAACTCAAAGAGGTCGAAGCCGGCCTGATCACAAGCCCGGACCCCGTGTTTCGCTTTCACAGTGGAGTTCCTGCCTGATAAGCAGGGTATGTCGCTGGTGAGCCGCTAGCGCGGCAGGCATTCCAGGTTGAACCCGGCGGCGTCCCAGCGCACGACGCTGCCCTGATCGTACCAGTCGCCAAGAACAATTCGCGTCGCTTCCTGCGCACCCTGCGCAAAGTGATGCACGGCGGGTCTGTGTGTATGGCCGTGCAGTAACAGGCTGACACCGTATTCCGCCATTATCGCGGCCACCGCTGCCTGGTTGACGTCCATGATGTCTTCGGCCAGCGTTGCGTTACGTTGCTGGCTCCTGGCGCGGGCGGCGCCTGCGATAGCCAGGCGTTCCTCAAGTGGCTTGGCCAGCATCATGGCCTGCCATTCGGGGTTGCGGGTCATTGCACGTACCTGCTGATACTCGTGATCGTCCGTGCACAGCAGGTCACCGTGACTCAGCAGTACCCGGTCGCCGTGTATCTCAACGACAGTCGGGTCCGGAAGAATTGTGGCGCCGGTCTCTTTGGCGAATTGCTCACCGATCATGAAGTCGCGGTTGCCGTGCATGAAGAACACCGGCACACCCGCATCGGCGAGCTTTCGAATAGCGGCTTTCATCGCTGCATAATGCGGGTTGGGGTCGTCGTCCCCGACCCAGGACTCAAACAGGTCGCCGAGAATATACAGGGCCTCTGCCGAGCAGGCGTCGCTGTCCATAAACTCAAGAAACTGTGCGCCAATGTCCGGGCGCTCAGCGTCCAGGTGCAGGTCGGAGATGAAAAGCGTCGCCATTCTGCTTAGTTGGTTCGGGTCATTTTCTTGATGACGACCGGTACCACAGGCACGTTCTGGTGTCCGCCCTGAGTACCGGTTTCCATCCCGGCGATCTTGTCGACGACGTCCATGCCCTCAATAACGTAGCCAAAGACGGTATAACCCCAGCGGCCCCGCACGGGATCTTTCTGTGGGTCCAGTCTCGAATTGTCCGCGACATTGATAAAGAACTGCGAGTTGGCCGAATGCGGATCCGCGGTACGGGCCATGGCGACGGTGCCGCGCGTATTGCTCATGGCATTGCCCGATTCATTGACAATGGTGGTGTCGTCTTCGCGCACACTCAAGTCGGGCGTATGGCCGCCTGCCTGGATCATGAAGCCGGCGATAACGCGATGAAAAATAAGGCCGTCATAAAAGCCCTCTTCCACGAGTCCGAGGAAATGTCGAACCGTGATCGGCGCTTCCCTGGTTTCGAGTTCGAGCTTGATCGTGCCTTCGGAGGTCACGATCTCAACATGGGGATGGGCGATGAGCTTGTCTTCGGCATGCGCGGCCGTGATTCCCAGGGTCAGGAGCAGGGCAAACAGGGCATTTTTCATGTCGGGCAGATTCCATTCGGTGGCGAAGGCGGCACGATAGCAAACCTGTGGCCGGACCTGTAGCGCGTAGCCGGGGGATCGTCGCTTCGTCGTTGACTGCCCAGAAAGGCGCCCGTATCATTCAGCCCCCGCCGGGTCAGGCTTTGGCCAGTTGCGGTGGGGAAAACTCTGAATCGGGGCATGGCGCAGCCTGGTAGCGCATCTGCTTTGGGAGCAGAGGGTCGCAAGTTCGAATCTTGCTGCCCCGACCAGGAGTTTTGCCAGTTGCGAGTCCGGTTAGGATTTACGATCGATCCGCGCCTGTAGCTCAACCGGATAGAGCACCGGCCTTCTAAGCCGGGGGTTGCAGGTTCGAGTCCTGCCGGGCGCGCCAGAACGCAGTAGCTGGAAGTTGCGGTTTGCCCGGTGGCAAGCTATGAATTATACAATGGTGGGCGTAGCTCAGTTGGTAGAGCCCCGGGTTGTGATCCCGGTCGTCGTGGGTTCGAGTCCCATCGTCCACCCCATACACTGAAAATTTGTGGGCCTTTAGCTCAGTTGGTAGAGCAGGAGACTCTTAATCTCTTGGTCCGGGGTTCGAGCCCCCGAGGGCCCACCATTTTCATTTCGCCGATGCCGAGCGTCGCACAAACAGTTCCTTGTTCAACTCGAACCTCGACGGCGCATCGTCAGCACGGGCATCGGTAGTAGAGCGCGGTTCGTGTAGACCGAGCTCGCGCGACAAAAAGCGTATGCCGGCCTTCGCTTCAAGCTCGCCTTTGTAACCTTCGCCGAGCGCTACCGGTTCGCCCTGCCGGTCAACGCCGCTAATCGTGTAGTACCGAACGTGTTGGGTGCCGCTGCTCGTTTGCATATTGCTGGATTTTTCAAAGCGCACAAACTGGCTGCGCCGCAACGTCTTTCGTTTGAGGGGTATGCCGAGCCAGCGGCGTGTACTGATTATCTCGTCGCCGCGCTGAACGACCGTGAGCGACTTGAACATCATATAAAGTCCGGCGATCAGGATAAGGCCACCGACACCGCCGAAAATACTGCCAAACAGGCGCTGCTCTTCATGCAAAAAGATGAAAGCGCCCGCAGCAGCGAAGATCCCGCCCACCAGTATCGCAACGCAGTTGCTGAAGAAGTGCTGCCCCATCGGGAACGCCAGGGTCTTGCCAAGCCCATCGTTGCTGATTCTTGCGAGTTTACGCACGGCTTCGTCGTATACCTTATCCTGCACGGTTTCGGCGGCCCCGGAATGCGCGTTTGAAATGTCTGCGCTGCTGCTAGCGGTTGCATAAACAGGAATTTCGAAGTCGCGGTTGATATCTGTGCCTGGCAACTCGGCTTGCAAGTTCAGACGCCACAACGTGTAGTCTTCATTAACCGGTTGCGCTTCAGATTCTTTCAGACCGTCAGGTACGTCGAAGCGAAACATCACTCGTGTGCCTGTCGGGCCCATCTCTGTATGGGCGACTATCTGGTCCTGCCACAGGACTCGCTCCGTCCTTCGGCGGTTCTTGCCGGTACCCGTAACATAGCTGCGCAGGCTCGACAGCGTCAGGATAAACCGCTGCGAAGAATCGTAGGGCAGTCTGGTGTCGATGCGGCCGCCAACGTGGCCACCAATCGAGCCCGGGAACGGATCCAGTGCAAGCGGTGTTACGCCAAACCGACGCCACTCGTACGTACGTCGCAGTGCCCAAACCAGCAGGCCAATACCCACGATGGGGAACAACAGGCCAGCCAGTGCGACATAGTTTTGCTTCTCGACCACCTCGCCGTACAGAACAAAAGGCAATGGCGCGGAGACGAGGTTCCAGAACAAGGCGAAGCCCCACGCGCCCCACATCGTCAGTTTCGAATTCGAACGAATGGGCGTGCCCTGCCAGGCGGGATTTTGCAACCACGGTGCGGACTGAAACACCGGCGCGTCCGGGTTACTCCTGGCACGGCGCATCGCCACAATGAGCATGCCAAGGCCGAAGCCTCCAAAGACCAGCAGGAATATGGATTTGAAACCAAGCAACCCCCAGCGCAATTGGGGATCGATGATCGACTCGTGCGGCGCGTCCGGGTTGACGAACACCGTAATCGGCCGATTCTGCGTCAGCGCAGTACGCAGTCGTCTGCCGGTATCTGCCTGGTAGTCGCCAATATTGTCTGCACCACGGCTGAGGCTGACCCGCTCACCGGAGTAGTCGCGTCCCCCGTACACGTAGGTGTAACTGGCGTAGGCCTCGTAAGTCGTCGAATCGTCGCCCGAATGGCTTTCGTAGCCTGCGTTCAAGAGCTGCGCCGGAACCGGCTGCCAGTCGCGCATTTGCCAGGCTTCCAGGCAGTTGGAGCTGATCGACCACAGCATCCAGACGCCAACGCCGAAGAATGGCAGTGCAAAGAGGCCGAGCAAGATTTTGCCTTTCATCGTGTGTTTCCGTGGCAAGTGCCTGAATCGTCGGATAAAACATCCTACCGCAGGGGGTGATGCCCGCCTGTGATGCCGGTCGGATTTAGCGACAGAGGTGGCGCTGTGCAAACACGACTCCTAACGCGCAATATCTTCCGGTATAATGCGCCGGCTGGACGGGATGGCTGGTTGGATATTCGCTTTGTTTCGCCCCCGGACTGGGAATTTGGGTCAAATGACAGCGGCGAGAGTGGCGGAATTGGTAGACGCGCTGGCTTTAGGTGCCAGTGGGGCAACCCGTGAGAGTTCGAGTCTCTCCTTTCGCACCAAGCTTTGGCACCAATTCGAGCGATCTAACCTATTGAAATTATTGTTTTTATTAAGCTTCCGGCGACCGGTCTGCGGTCGCCGAAAGCGTTTTAGAGGACGTTAAAATGCAGGTCACAGTCGAATCAACCGGGGCGCTGGAGCGCAAATTGCGCGTCGAGCTACCAGTTGAGCGCATCGAGCAGGAAGTCGACACCCGGCTTAAGTCTGTTGGGAAGAACGCGAAGATCAAGGGTTTTCGGCCTGGCAAGGTGCCGGCGAAAGTGGTCAAACAGCGCTACGGCAAGCAGGTGCGCGAGGAAGTGCTCGCCGACCTGATGCAGAAGAGCTACACCGACGCTGTTATCCAGGAGAAACTGAATCCCGCTGGCGCGCCGCAGATCGAGCAGGAAGACGACGGCAAGAGTTTCGCCTACACAGCGACGCTTGAAGTCATGCCGGAAGTCACGCTCAAGGGACTCGACAAGATCAAGATTGAGAAGCCGGATGTGTCGATCGAAGACGCGGATCTCGACGCCATGATCGAAAAGCTGCGTCAGCAAAAGGCGAGCTGGAAGGAAGTGGAACGCGCGAGCAAGAAGGGCGACCGGGTTGTTTGCGATTTCGTCGGCGAGCTCAAAGGTGAGCCGATCGACGGCGGCACAGGCAATAACGTACCCGTGATACTCGGCGACGGGCAGATGCTGCCGGATTTCGAGAGCGGCCTGACCGGCGTTAAGGCCGGCGAAGAGAAATCATTCAAGGTCAAGTTTCCGAAGGACTATCACGCCGAAGACCTGCAGGGCCAGAAAGTGGACTTCAAGGTCAGCGTGCAGACGGTCGAGGAGCAGGAACTGCCGGCGGTTGACGATGCATTCGCCGAAAGCTTCGGTGTTACTGAAGGCGGCATCGAACGGTTTCGCAAGGATGTGCTCGAGAACATGGAGCGCGAGGCGGCCCAGAAAACCAAGGCCGATCTTCGCGAGCAGGTGATGGAAGGCCTGCTTGAAGCCAACGAAATCGAAATTCCGAACACCCTCAAGCACCAAGAAATGCATTCAATGCAGCATGATGCGATGCAGCGCATGGGCATTGAGGATCACAGCCAGGCGCCGCCGATGGAAAGTTTCGCGGATGCCGCCGAAAAGCGCGTCCGGCTCGGGCTGTTGCTGCGCCAGCTCATTACCGACGAAAAGATGACGCTGGACGCGGCCCGTCTGCGGGCGCACGTAGAGGAAATGTGCGCCGGTTACGAAAGTTCTGACGAGATGGTTGAAATGTACATGAACAACCCCGACGTCGTGAAACGTGTGGAGCCGATGGCGCTGGAACAAATGGCGGTGGACTGGCTGATCGAGCACGGCAAGGTGAAAACGAAAAAAGTCACGTTCACGGAATACATGGATTCGTGAGAAACTGGTCCGCTCGCGAGGCGGCACTGATTAAGGCAGACAATTATGAGCGCAACGGCACTTAACCTGGTTCCCATGGTCGTCGAACAGACGGCACGCGGTGAACGGTCCTATGACATTTATTCACGGCTTCTCAAGGAGCGCGTTGTTTTTATCGTCGGACCGGTCGAAGACCAAATGGCGAACCTGATCGTGGCACAGTTGCTGTTCCTCGAGTCGGAGAACCCGGACAAGGACATTCACCTGTATATCAATTCACCAGGCGGCGCCGTCACCGCCGGGTTGTCGATCTACGACACCATGCAATTCATTAAGTGTGACGTATCGACCATATGTGTCGGCCAGGCCGCCAGCATGGGCGCTTTGTTGCTGGCCGGTGGCACTCATGGAAAACGGTTCGCGTTGCCGCATTCGCGCGTCATGGTGCATCAACCTTCGGCCGGTTATTCGGGTCAGGCCACTGATATCAGCATTCATGCCAAGGAAGTACTGGAATTAAAGGCGCGGCTGAATGCCATCATGGCCAAGCACACCGGGCAAAGCGTTGAGCAGATTGAGCTTGACCTGGAACGCGATCGCTTCCTCAGCGCCGAGGCTGCCGTAGAGTACGGTATCATCGACTCGGTGCTGGCCGAACGGTCAGGGGCGGTGGCGAAGAAAAGTAGCTGATTCGTTACAAATCAAAAGCTTGAAATGCTCAATGTCTCAGTTTGAGACAGTGTGCTTTGCACCCCTGAAAGCCCCATGTTATATACACACCCAGTCGTAACAGACTGATTTATTAGAAACGAGGCCCACCTCAATGAGCGACCCGCATGACTGATG
>JAUHZT010000148.1 GCA_030425905.1 Gammaproteobacteria bacterium | reverse complement strand
GGAATCCATTGCCCATCGTTGTGCCCTGTCACCGGGTTATCGGTGCAGGCGGCGCGCTCACGGGCTTCGGGGGCGGGCTCGCAACGAAGGAAAGACTGCTGCGACTCGAAGCCGAGCACAGTGCGAGATTACTTTGACAGCTCGCCGGTCTGTTAGAGCGTCTTGCCCTGCAATGCTTTGACGGCCGCCGACGGTTCAACGCCTTCGATCAGCCGGTCGGCGTCCTGGAGTGTGCCGTAGCTGGCGGTCATTGGCAGGATGCCGGCCCATACCGGTATCTCGTAGTCCTCTTCCTCGTCTTCGGGGTAGGGCTTGTTGGACACTTTGGCCGATGCCGATTCGATGGTCAGGGAGATGATGCCGGTCATCTTGATCTCTTTCTCAAGCGGCGCACGCAACTCGGCCCAGCGTCCGGGCATCGTGTGCTCTGAGATAACGTGCATCGCATGAATTTTCTCTGCGCGATCTTCGATGAATGCCGGTTTGCCGAATACGGTTACCGAACGGTAGTTCATCGAGGAGTTAAACGCGGAACGAGCAAGTACCAGCGCGTCGAGCAGCGTGACGTTCATTGAGACACTGTCGTTCTGTTCCAGCATCTTGATGATGCGGGCCTTGCGGGCGCCGTGCAGGTAGATCGTTTCCCCTTCGCGGCCGTACAGCATTGGCACTACAACGGGGTCGTTGTCCTGGATGAAAGCCACCGCTGCAACAATGCCTGCGTCAAGAATCGCATGCACAGTTGCCTTGTCATACGCGGCTTTTTCCTTGAGCTGGCGAACCTTGTTCTGCTTGCTGACCGTGTACTCGTTACTCACTGGGAAGACCTCTTACAGGAATTTTGGTGCGAGGAAGTAGGCGGCGGCCGATACCACCACGATGCCGATAAGGTTCAGCGCAATACCCGCTCGCATCATTTTTGGAATGGTGAGCAGACCCGAGCCAAACACAATGGCATTCGGCGGCGTTGCCACAGGCAACATGAAGGCACAGCTCGCCGCTAGCGCAACCGGCACCGCGACGACGAGCGGGTCAATGCCAACTTCGATTGCGATGGCGCCGACCACGGGCAGGAAGGTCGTTGTCGTTGCTACGTTGCTCGTCAGTTCGGTAAGAAAAATGATCAGCGACGCGGTGATCGCAATCAGTACGAACGGCGGCATTGTGCCGAGCGCCTGCAGGCTCATGCCGATCCAGGTGGCAAGGCCCGTTTGCGACACGGCGCCCGCGAGCGTCAGCCCGCCGCCAAACAGAATCAACACGCCCCAGGGCAGTTGCTCCGCGTATTTCCAGCGCAACAGTAACGGATCCTCTTGCGAACCACTCGGTACGAGAAACAGCGCAATGGCACCGGCCATGGCGATCATGGCGTCTTCGAGACCACTCAGGGCAGGTATCTTTGTGAGCAATGGCCGCGTCATCCACAGGAGCGCCATCGCGCCGAAGATAATCGCGACCCGGAGTTCGGGCGTCGTGATCGGGCCCATTTCGTCTTTCATGCGTTGCAGTTCGGCGCGGCCTTCTCCCGACGTCCGGAAATCGACCTTGAACACAAGACGGGTTAGCGTAAACCAGGTCAGCGGCAGCATCACGGCCGACACAGGCAGACCCACGAGCATCCAGTTGGCAAAGGCGATCTCGGTGCCGTAGGTCTCTTTCATGAAGCCAACGAGGATAGCGTTGGGCGCGGTACCGACCAGCGTTGCAATACCGCCGATAGTGGCGGCGTAGGCGACGCCAAGCAGCAGGGCGCACTGGAAGTCATCGCGGGCTTTATCGTCGAGCCCCTGCACTGAGCGATGGATGACCGTTATCACAGACACCGCAATCGGCAGCAACATCATCGTGGTGGACGTGTTCATGACCCACATGCTGATTAGTGCACTTGCGAGCATGAAGCCGCCGATCAGCGTTGCGCCGCTGCCGCCCGCATGTTGCAGTACAGACAATGCAATGCGCCGGTGCAGGTTCCAGCGCTGCATGGCAAATGCCACGACGAAGCCGCCTAGAAACAGATAGATCACATCATCGGAGTAGGGCTTGACCGTGTCTTCGATGGTGCGCACACCGAACAGCGGGAACAAAACGATCGGAAGCAAGGCCGTGACCGCAATCGGCACGGCTTCGGTGGCCCACCAGATCGCCATCAGTATGCCAATCGCCGCTGTGCGCCAGCCTACAAGGCTAAGGCTGTCGGGCGGGCCAACGGTGAGCATGAGCGCAGCGAGCGCAGGTCCCAGCAGCAAGCCGATCACTTGATGGCGCGAACGGCCTTCGCGTTTCTCAACAGTCGCCAAAATCAGGTTCCCCCCAAAGGCATGGACAACAGCGCAAATGTAACCCGAATTGCTCTGTTGAATCGTGTTTTTGCATTCGCTTTACGACATGTTGTGTGGTGCTCGCCTTCTTACACAAGATGTAGTAGCATCGCGACCGTACCCCAACAGGTACGCACGGAGATGAGTTGCTAAAGGCAAAAGGGGCGGGACACCGTGCATGACGCACGGTTTGAAGGTAGTGCCACGTGCTTCCTCTCAACACGCCACGATACGTATCGGTAATGCGTAACCGATGCGACCTTTGATTAAGTGAACCGTTACCCGGGCACGATGCGCTGAGTTAAGAGCGACATTGACGTTGCAATTACTCGTGAGTGAGTCGAGCCTGACCGGAGGCATCCTCTGCATAACTGGCCGCCCAGTATTGGGCGGCTTTTTTATGCCCGGTGCAAAGCCGCTTCATTCTCTTTAAGGGTGCAATTCAGGTCGCGCCGATTCGCGATTACGGTTAGTCTGCCGAGCATGAACTTACGTACCCGGTTTCGTCTTGCCAGCGTCGGTTTGCTTGCCATGCTGGCCGCCTGCGCCAGCAGCAACAAGATGCCCGATGTGCCGTACCCGGCATTCGTCTCGACCGGAGAAATTCCGGAACAGTTTCTTGCTGCGTTGCCCGGCATTCGGGCGCGTGTATACAGCAGCGACATGCGCACGCGCACGATGAGTGCACGCGTGGATATTCCGCGCGACTGGAAAGGCACCACAGGTGGCGACCCGGGCAAGTCGCTGGAGATTTTTGTGCTTGCAGGCGAGTTGCAGTTTTCCGACTTCAAACTTGGCCCGGGGGGCTATGCTTACGTTCCGCCGGGCAGCCTGGGCTTCTCGCTCGTCTCTGACGATGGCGCCCAGGTGCTGTACTTCCTTGATGAAGTCGATCCTTCTTCGGTCATTCGTTCGCCGGTCATTCTCGACAGCAAGCTGGTTGACTGGCACCCGGTCGGCCAGGGTTTGTCGGAACGTTCACTGCGTGACGACCCGGGCAGCGGTGCGCGTAGCTGGCTGTTGCGAATTGAGCCCGGCGCGGTGCAGGCGTGGGAAGCATCCGGTGTAGCGCGGGAAGGTTATCTCGTTCGCGGCCAGTACCGGCACAGTGAATGCGTTGCCGGCGTACCGGTAGTTGCGGACTACCCGGCGGGTGGCTACTTTCGACGCCCGCCGATGGCATTCAATGGCGGGCCGGAATCGGTCGCCACTACTGAAACAGTCTGGTTCCTGCGCGAACTGGAGAAGGGTGAGACACAGGTCGAGGCCGGGTGCTATTGAGTAACGGTTAGCCTGGCTTGCGTTTCTTGCCGGGCAGCACGAGCTTCGTGATGCCGGTGCCCAGCTTCATCAGTTTGGTCAGTGTTGAGGTCGGGATCTCGCGGATATCCTCGTACCACGCACTCGTATTCTCAACGAACTCAAGCATGTTGCTAATGCGTTCCTTGGTGATGGGGTCTGTGTCCTCCTCGGCATTCACCTCCCGCGCACAGTCGCGCAGCATGGTCAGCGTCGGGTTCAGCTCGCGCTGTTTGCGTTGCTCGATAATGACGCGAAACAGTTCCCACACGTCGTAGATGGATTCGAAATAGTCGCGTCGATCGCCCAGTACGTGCGTCATGCGCGCGAGCCCGTAGCTTTGCAGTTCGCGAATGCTCGTCGAGACATTGGAGCGCGCGACGGACAGCAGTTCGCAGATCTGGTCGGCCCGCAAGGGCTTCGGTGACAGGTACAGAAGGGCATGAATCTGCGCGACGGTACGGTTGGTGCCCCAGCGAGTGCCCATCTCGCCCCAGTGCAGAACGTATTTTTCGACGGCCGGTGTCAGTTGCATGAGGGTTTCTCTTATTTCTGTTTTGACAGAAATTACCGATATTTTCGATGAAATTCAAGGGTGGCGGGCGCTGGCGCGAAAGCAGGGCCACTAACGAAGCCCGTTCATGGCAGTCGGCACGCTACGGGATTGCTAGGGGACAGATGCGGTCACGACCACGCGACGGGGCGCGGGCCAGCCTTCCACGGTCAGGTCCGGATTGTCGGGGTCGAGCGCATCGGCGAGTGATTCGAAGCGCATCCACTCGGTGCTACGTTGTTCCTCAACCGTGGTTACAGAGCGATCGACAACGAGCACATTGCGGTAACCGGAGCGCGCCAGCCAGGTCTCAAGCTCGGCAAGCGTGGGTAAGAGCCAGACATTCTTCATGCGCGCATAGCGCTTGGCCGGCGTGCGGGCGAACGCTTCGCTGCCCGGCAGGTACAGGGTTTCGAGAACCAGCTCGCCGCCGGGGCGCAGCGTGTCGCGCAGTTCGCGTAAATGGTCGATGGGTGAACGCTGGTGATAAAGCACGCCCATTGAGAACACCGTGTCGAAACGTCGACCCGCCGGCGGGAGTTCGTTCAGGCGCAACGGCAGTACGTGCACATGCGGCATTTTGTGGAAACGCTGCGCTGCCAGAAACTGCATGACATACAGCAGGGTCGGATCGATACCAATGACACAGCGCGCGCCGGCTGCCCGCATGCGCAAGGCGTAGTAGCCATTGCCGCAGCCGACATCGAGTACATGGCGGCCATCCAGTGGCTGTATCCGGCCGGCGATGCGTGCCCATTTCTGGTCACTGCGCCATTCACTGTCGATGTAAACGCCGCCGAGATCGAACGGGCCCTTGCGCCACGGCGACAGTTCCAGCAGCGCGGCTGTTAGCGCCTGTGTATTTCCCAGCGATGCATCGATGCGGGCCAGTGCTTCGCACCAGCGCGTAAAATCCCCGTGATTCGCGGCACTCAGGCGTGTTGCAAGCAACGGCGCCAATGCACCTGCCCAATCCGCGAGCCCGATGTGCTGAAGGTCCGCTGCCAGCGCCGCCGGGTCGATGAGCGCGCTGTTCGCCGTCGCCGCGCTCACAATTCGGGCCGCGCCGCCGGACCGGACTTGATAGCGATGATCGAGACGAAATTGAAGTAACGCAGCCAGACCGCGATGTTTTCAAAGCCGGCCTCGCTGAGGCGCGCCCGATGTTCCGTAACTGTTTCGGGTATCAGTACATTCTCCAGGGCCGCGCGTTTGCGTGCGATCTCGAGCGCGCTGTAGTTATTGCGTCGTTTGTGCTCGTGGTACAGGTCAACGAGCAGGCTCTCCATGTGCGGGTCTTCGTCCCTGACTTTCTCGGACAGCACGAAAATGCCGCCGTCCACGAGGCCCTCGTGGATCTTCAGCACCTCGGCATCCCGTTTTTGGGGCGCAAGGAACTGCAGTGTGTAGTTCATGACCACCATGGAGGCGTTGCTGATCGGCAGCTCGCAGAGGTCCCCAAGCACCAGTTCGATGGGCACCTCGTTGCCGTTCTTGGCCGTGTCCGCCGCAAAGATGTCGGCGCAGCGGCGGGTCATTGCCGGTGCGTTGTCGACCGCGATGATCGAGCTGCCGCGGGCGCGAATGCCCTGCCGCATTGCCAGCGTCGCGGCGCCGAGCGAGCTGCCGAGGTCGTAGCAGCGCGTGCCGTCCTTGACGTAGCGGCCGGCCAGCGAGCCAATGGCCTCTAGCGAGGCTGCGTAGCCCGGGATTGAGCGCCGGAGCATGTCCGGAAATACGCTGGCGACTGACTCATCGAAGCGAAAGGGTTCGTCACCCAGCTTGGTGTCGACGAAGATGCTATCCGTGTCGGGTTGATTTTTATTCATTGGGGCTTATTGATGGGGGACTTTAATCAGGTCCCCATTGTGGGACAATCGCGCCTGCCTATGCTACGTGAACTTCACAATGAACTCGGAATCCCGGCTGACTATGGTCAGGCGGGTGCTCTGCCTGCATTTGCCGAGGCCACCGAGCTCGTCGAGGTGGGTCCAAACCTGGTGGGCCGGATGCAGCGCCTGACACCGACGGCGGCGGCACGCTGGGCCGAAATGGTCGTCGCGGCAAGCCAGGATGGCGTGATGCTGTTGCTGGTGTCCGGGTTTCGCAGCATTGATTACCAGGCGCGCCTGATCCGCAAGAAGCTCAATGACGGACAAAAAATTGAACAAATTCTGACAGTTAACGCCGCGCCCGGGTTTAGCGAGCACCACACGGGCAAGGCCGTGGACATCGCCACGCCGGGCTCAAGACCGCTGACCGAGGAGTTTGAAACAACGCCAGCGTTTGCCTGGCTGGGCGAAAATGCCGCGCGCTTCGGCTTTTCGATGAGCTATCCGCGCGATAATGCCTGCGGTTTCGTCTACGAGCCGTGGCACTGGTCACTCAAGGATTAGAAAAAAAGGGCCGGGCCGGTGAAAATTAAGGGCTCTGGCTGTTGACACGCGGACTGGGCGATTAGACAATGCCCGGCTTGTGTCCGCGGAGGGGTACTCAAGCGGTCAACGAGGGCAGACTGTAAATCTGCTGGCTATGCCTACGTAGGTTCGAATCCTACCCCCTCCACCACGACCTTAATGCAGGTCAGGGAAGGTGGAACTGAGTATAACAGGGTTTTGGATAAGGGCCTTTCTTCGCAGACACAAGACGCAACGGCAGCATGCCGTGACGAGCAGGGCGCGGCCGCCGGCCGCAACAGAACGATAAAGCGTGAAGCCGGATTGGCGGATTCACTGAAGGATAAACATACAGATTTTTGAAATCCGGACGGTTGGTGAAATAAGACTGTCAGGATTTTTGCACGCCTGAAAAAGAGGTCGCGCACTTAAAGATCGCAGACGAAACATGGCGGGTGTAGTTCAACGGTAGAACCTCAGCCTTCCAAGCTGATGATGTGGGTTCGATTCCCATCACCCGCTCCAGCGATAGGCAGGATGAGCAGTACTGGTTAGAACAAAGCCCACATAGCTCAGGGGCAGAGCACTTCCTTGGTAAGGAAGAGGTCCCCGGTTCAAATCCGGGTGTGGGCTCCAGACAATTTTTTCATTTAACAAACTCGGCTAGCAGGAATAGCACATGTCTAAAGAGAAGTTTGAGCGTAATAAACCCCATGTGAACGTTGGCACGATTGGTCACGTGGATCACGGCAAGACGACACTGACAGCGGCGCTGACGAAGTGCATGGCGGAACTGCA
>JAUHZT010000147.1 GCA_030425905.1 Gammaproteobacteria bacterium | reverse complement strand
ATGTACGAATTCGCTGCGGCCATGGATTCGGGACGGCTCAGGGCGATCGCCCGGCAGGCATACACAGAGATGCTCGCCAGTGGCTATACCTCGGTTGCGGAATTCCATTATCTGCATACGGAGCCCGGCGCCGGGCAGGCTGATTCGATGTTCATGGCGCTGCGCGATGCGGCACAGGCGAGCGGTATTCGTCTGACCTACGTGCCGGTACTGTATGAACGCGCCAGCTTTGACAGGCCCGGGCCTAAGGGTGCGCAAACCCTGTTCGCGCTCGATATCGACACCTTCCTGCAACACTTTGAGCGCGTGCGCGCGCATGTTGGCGATCGTTTGCTGCCTGGTATTGGTGCGCACAGTATAAGGGCGGTCAGTGCGGAGTCGTTGCAGCAGATTGCCGCGGCAGCGAAAGCGGCATCGTCGCCGATGCATATCCATATCGCTGAGCAACAACGCGAAGTAGACCAGTCGCTTGCCGCCTACGGGCGGCGTCCGGTGCGCTGGCTCATGGAAAATTTCGACGTCGACGAAAACTGGTGCCTGGTCCACGCGACCCACATGGATGACGAGGAAATCGAGGCACTGGCGGCCACCCGGGCTGTCGTTAGCCTGTGCCCGAGCACGGAAGCCAACCTCGGCGACGGATTGTTTCCGTTGCGCCGTTACCTTGCTGCCGACGGTCGAATCGCCATTGGTTCGGACAGTCACATCACGATCAATCCGTTCGAGGAGCTGCGCTGGCTTGAGTACGGCCAGCGCCTCGCGTCGCGAACGCGAAACGTGGCAGCGATTCGTGAATCCCATGTTGGACGTGAACTGTTTGAGCGTGCCGTTGAGGGTGGGTCGATCGCCTGCGGGCATGCGACGGCCGGTATCACCGTCGGCGCGTATGCCGATCTCGTTTGTCTGTACGGCGACGATCCAATGCTTGTGGCGCACGATGACCTGTCACGCATCGATGCATTGGTGTTTTCGGGCTACCGCCTGCCCATCGAACGCGTGATGGTGCACGGTGAGTGGTGCGTCGTCGATGGCGAGCACCGCTCACGCAGCGAAAGTCATGCTGGCTACGCTGCCGCCGTAACAGGCATTGCCAATGGCGGACCGCGCTTGTGAGCGGGCAAAACAAACCGCGTTACCAGCAACTCAAGGACTCGATTCTGGAGCAAATTTCCGACGGTGAGTTGCGGCCGGGTGATCGGGTGCCTTCGGAGAATGATCTCGTGGTGTCAATGAGCGTATCGCGCATGACCGCAAACCGTGCGCTTCGCGAACTGACAGACGAAGGCTACGTCGAGCGCATTGCCGGGCGTGGCACGTTTGTCTCGGACTTGCGGTCGCAGTCGCACGTTCGAGAAGTCCAGAATATTGCCGATGAAATAGCGAGCCGCGGCAACAGACACAGTGCAACCGTCTTTCTGAATGAAGCGACCACGGTGCACGATGAGCTTGCGCGCGCCCTGCACGTTGAACCGGGCACGGACATTTTCCATGTACAACTTGTGCACGCAGAGAACGACACGCCAGTCCAGTTCGAGGATCGCTATGTGCTGGCGAGTTTCGCGCCGGATTGCCTGGCCCAGGACTTTTCACAACAGACGCCGAGTGCGTACCTGACATCAATTACGCCGCTGCAGGAAGCAGAACAAGTCGTGCGTGCGGAACTACCAGACAAGCCAATCCGCGAGCGCCTGAAAATGGCGGCGGACGAGCCCGTGCTGGTTGTCATCCGCCGGACCTGGGCCAACGGCCAGCCGGTTACATTCGCTCGCCTTTACCACCCCGGCAGCCGCTACGAACTAACCGGGCATTATCAGCCGCCCGGTCCGCAACAAATAGCAGCGAACAACGTTACGCAGCTGGAGAGACTGAAAAAATGACTAACAAGAAGGCATCCAAAGCGCGCGTCATCAAGGCGCCCACTGGTACCGCGCTGCAGGCACGCAGCTGGCTCACCGAAGCGCCACTGCGCATGCTGATGAATAATCTCGATCCTGCCGTGGCCGAGCGGCCGGAAGACCTCGTTGTGTACGGTGGCATTGGCAAGGCAGCACGCAACTGGGAGTCGTTCGACGCAATTGTCGAAACGCTAAAGGTGCTGGGGGACGAGGAGACCTTGCTGGTGCAGTCAGGTAAGCCGGTCGGCGTATTTCGCACGCACGCAGACGCGCCACGCGTGTTGATTGCCAACTCGAACCTGGTACCGGCCTGGGCTAACTGGGAGCATTTTCGTGAGCTCGATCGCAAGGGGCTGATGATGTACGGGCAGATGACTGCGGGCAGCTGGATCTATATCGGCAGCCAGGGAATCGTGCAGGGTACTTATGAGACCTTTGTTGAGATGGGCCGGCAGCACTACGACGGCGACCTTGGCGGACGCTGGATCGTAACAGCAGGTCTCGGCGGTATGGGCGGCGCGCAACCGCTGGCGGCGACCATGGCTGGCGCGTCGATGCTTGCTATCGAATGTCAAAGCGACCGAATCAACAAGCGTCTCGAAACCGGTTACCTCGATACCCGCGCTGAAACTTTCGACGAAGCAATGCGCATCATCCGCAAAGCGGTTGCGGAGAAAAAGGCGGTGTCAGTGGGTTTACTTGGCAATGCCGCCGAGATCCTGCCCGAGATGGTGGCGCAAAAGATCTACCCGGACGCGCTAACCGACCAGACTTCCGCGCATGACCCGGCCAATGGGTACCTGCCCGCTGGCTGGAGTGTCGAGCGCTGGATCAAAGAGCGCGAGACCAGCCCGGATACGGTCGCGGCCGCCGCGGCAAAATCCATGGCCGTCCATGTACAGGCCATGCTGGACATGCAAAAAGCCGGTGTCCCAACCTTTGATTACGGGAACAACATTCGCCAGGTTGCGTTCGACGAAGGTGTTGCCGACGCTTTTGCTTTCCCGGGCTTTGTACCGGCCTACGTGCGGCCACTTTTTTGCCGCGGTATCGGTCCGTTTCGCTGGGTAGCCCTGTCAGGTGACCCGGAAGATATTTACAAGACCGACGCCAGGGTCAAAGAGCTGATTCCCGATGACCCGCATTTGCATAGCTGGCTGGATCAGGCGCGTGAACGCATCCAGTTCCAGGGCCTGCCTGCCCGGATTTGCTGGGTCGGCCTCGGGCAGCGCGACCGGCTTGGGCTCGCGTTCAACGAGATGGTACGCAACGGTGAACTCAAGGCACCCGTGGTCATTGGGCGCGATCACCTCGACAGCGGCTCCGTAGCGAGCCCGAACCGCGAGACCGAAGCGATGCGCGATGGCTCGGATGCGGTGTCGGACTGGCCTTTGCTGAATGCGCTGTTGAGTACCGCAAGCGGCGCCACCTGGGTGTCGTTGCATCATGGTGGCGGTGTCGGCATGGGCTACGCGCAACATGCGGGCCTCGTGATTGTGTGTGACGGAAGCGAAGCGGCTGATCGACGTATTGCGCGGGTCTTGTGGAATGACCCGGGCACCGGTGTCATGCGTCACGCTGACGCTGGCTACCCGGAGGCGATCGAATGTGCAGAGCAGCAGGGACTGAACATGCCCATGCTTAAGCGTGCGCAAGATTCGTCGGGAGAATCGACATGAAACTGCTTATAGAAAACCAGATGGTCACCCTGAAGGTATTGCGCCAGGCCTGGCTCGAACCTGTCGAAGTACAGATCGGCCGCGACGCACATCGCCGCATCGCCGAATCGAACGAACTGATCGACGATGTAGTTGCCGGTGGCGAGCGTGTGTACGGCGTCAATACGGGTTTCGGGCAACTGGCATCGGTACGCATCAGCGACAACGAGCTGGCGCACTTGCAGGAAAACCTCGTGCGCTCTCACGCGGTTGGCGTCGGCAAGGATCTCGACGACAACATCGTGCGACTCGTGATGCTGATGAAAGTGATCGCGCTGGCTGAGGGCTTTTCCGGTGTACGGCCCAGGCTTGTCGAGGCCTTGTGCGCGCTGCTTAACGCGGGCATTTATCCGCGTATTCCGGCGCAAGGCTCGGTGGGTGCATCCGGCGACCTCGCGCCGCTCGCGCACATGTCAGGCGTACTGCTCGGCATCGGCGAGGCACGCGTGGACGGTGAACTGATGCCGGCGGCGACGGCGCTGGCCAATGCCGGTCTTGAGCCGATCGTGCTGGCGCCCAAGGAGGGACTGGCGTTGCTGAACGGTACCCAGGTGTCTACCGCGCTGGCGCTGGCAGCCGTGTTTCGTTGCGAGAATGTGCTGTCGGCGGCATTGGTTGCCGGAGCAATGGCCTCGGATGCAATCAAGGGCAGCGATACACCGTTTGATCGACGGATCCAGAATGTGCGTGGCCACGGGGGACAGATTGCGGTTGCCTCGGTGCTGCGCGAACTGATGCGTGGCAGTGCCATCCGCGCCTCGCACGAGGCCTGCGAGCGCGTCCAGGACCCCTACTCGATACGCTGCCAGCCACAGGTGATCGGTGCGTGTCTCGGCGTGCTGCGTCATGTGTGCAAGGTTCTGCAAACTGAGGCGAACGCTGTAACGGACAACCCGCTGGTGTTCGCCGACACGCAAGCGGTACTGTCGGGCGGTAATTTTCACGCCGAGCCAGTGGCTCTTGCCGCTGACTACCTCGCGCTGGCTGTCGCCGAGATCGGTGCCTTGTCCGAGCGGCGAATTGCCCTGTTGATCGATACGCACCTGAGTGGCCTGCCTGCTTTCCTGGTTCGCGAAGGCGGGCTGAACAGCGGCTTCATGATGGCGCAGGTGACGGCTGCGGCACTGGCCTCGGAAAACAAATCGCTGGCTCACCCGGCGAGCGTCGACAGCCTGCCGACATCAGCCAACCAGGAAGATCATGTCAGCATGGCAACCTTTGCCGCGCGCCGGCTGCATGACATGCTCGACAACGTCTCAAACATTGTCGCGATCGAGTTGCTTGCAGCGGCACAGGGGCTCGAGTTTCATCATCCGCAGAGAAGCTCTGCAACCCTTGAAGGGGTGCTGGCGGCTATCCGAGAGGTATCGCCGCCGTACAATGAAGACCGCTCGCTGTCCGGCGACATAGCCAGGGTCGCGCAGCTCATTGAAAGTGGCAGCTTTTGCGTACACGCCGCGTCGGTACTGCCGGCGCACAACGAGTAGGCTGGACTCTTGAACGAGACTTTTGCATTGCACCGTGGCAGTTCACCACTGCTGATCAGCGTGCCGCACGACGGCCGGCAAATTCCCGATGAGATACGGGCGCGCATGACACCGGCCGGACAGGAAATCCCCGATACAGACTGGCATGTCGCGCGCCTGTACGATTTTGCCGGCGCTATCGGCGCCTCAATCCTGGTCGCGCATTATTCGCGTTTCGTCGTCGACCTGAATCGCTCGGCCAGCGACGAAGTGCTGTATCCAGGGCAGGCAGTGACGGGACTGTGCCCGCAGAAGACCTTCGCCGGCGATGACATCTACCAGTCTGGCGAGGAGCCGGGCGAAGCGCAAAAACAGGAACGTGTACGACGTTACTGGATGCCTTACCACACGGCGCTGAGCCGCGAACTCAAGGCGCTTCGCGAGCAACACGGCTATGCGTTGCTGTGGGATGCTCATTCCATTCCTGGTGAAGTGCCGCGGCTGTTTGAAGGCCGCTTACCGACGCTGAATTTCGGGACCTATGACGAACAAAGTTGTGCACCGGCTATCGCAAACCCTGTATTTCGTGCCGCGAAGTCGAGCGCGTTTGACGCGGTTCTGAACGGACGCTTCAAAGGCGGTAACATTACGCGCCATTATGGCGACCCGGAAAATCACATCCACGCAATGCAACTTGAGATCGCGCAACGCTGTTACATGGACGAGTCAACACGCCAGTACGATATGGGCAGGGCGGAACAATTGCGGAGTTTTCTAAGACATGCACTCGAACTCTTTCAGAACGCCGCCGCGCAGCACTTCGATCAAGTGGCGCGCGCACCGGGAGCGAGCGCTTGAGTAAGCAACGCGGCATCCACGCCCTCTACAACGAAGATCCGCAACAGGCGGATCAACTCGTCTGGCAACGGGAAACGCCGTTGTCGCGACGCGGTTTCCTGCGCGGTGCCGGCCTTTCGGCGATGACGGCCGCCGTCGGCGCAAGCATACCCTTTGCCCACCTGATGCCAGCGGGGTTGATACCGGCCGCGCTGGCGCAAAGCGACAGGCCGTTTGCGATCCCGGGCAAGGGCGGACTTACGATCCTCAACGACCGGCCATTGAATGCTGAAACACCGGCACACCTGCTCGATGACAGGGTCACGCCGGCCAGCCGCCTGTTCGTGCGCAACAATGGCACGCCGCCCGCGCTGGAGCCGATTGTGGCCGATGAATGGAGGCTGGAAATCGCAGGCGAGTCCTGCCTGCGTCCCGCTACGCTTACGGTGGCCGATCTCAAGGCACGCTTCAAGCATCACACTCTGCAGTTGCAACTTGAATGCGGCGGCAATGGCCGCTCGGAGTTTTACCCGGCTGCGAAGGGCAACCAGTGGAGCACCGGTGCGGTTGGCTGCCCTGAATGGACGGGTGTGCGGCTAAGGGACGTGCTCGAGTACGTCGGTATCGCCGACGATGCCGTGTATGTGGCTTACGAAGGTGCCGATGCACACATCTCGGGCGACCCGGAAAAACAAAGTATTTCGCGCGGGGTACCGCTATCCAAAGCGCTGGAGAACGAATCGCTGCTGGTATGGGCCATGAACGGCGAGCCGTTACCGGCGTTGCACGGTTTCCCACTGCGCATGATCTGTGCCGGTTGGCCGGCATCGGTCAGCGGCAAGTGGCTAAGCAAGCTATTGCTGCGTGATCGTGTTCACGACGGCGAAAAAATGCTCGGGCAATCCTATCGTGTGCCGTGCAAGCCGGTGGCACCCGGCAGCGAAGTTCCCGATGAAGCGATGTGCATCATCGAATCAATGCCCGTAAAGTCGCTGATCACGTATCCAAAGTCCGGTGTCACGCATGATCTCGGCGAGCCGTTGCCGGTTCGTGGTCATGCCTGGGCCGGCGACCTTGCGGTCAGGCGTGTGTTTACGTCGCTGGATTTCGGCGCAACCTGGCAGGACGCACAACTGGAGCAAGCCGCCAATCGCCTGGCCTGGCAACACTGGGCAACAGACCTGCGCTTTCCCAGCGAGGGCTACTTCGAGATCTGGGCGCGTGCCGAGGACATGGCAGGCCGGTCGCAACCGCTTGTCCTGCCTGGCTGGAATCCGCGCGGCTATCTGAACAATGCCTGCCACCGCATTGCGGTGCAGGTGCGCGCGTGAAAGTTTTCGTGCTGCTGCTGTTGCTGCCGGCAGTGGCTCTCGCCGAGCCCGAGGTCGATGCCACTACCGGGCTGGTGAAGGCGCCGGGCTGGCTGCAGGTGCGGGCACACTGTGGCGGTTGTCACTCGCACGCGTTGCTAACCCAGCAACGTGCCGACAGG
>JAUHZT010000240.1 GCA_030425905.1 Gammaproteobacteria bacterium | reverse complement strand
GCGCACAGTCACGCTAACCCCGTTCTCGCTGGTGTATCGTGCCCTGAGACCAAGGCCCGTGGCGGTGGTTTGTAATTTCCGTTCGATCGCAATCTGCGGCAGCAACGCGCGGAATGTAAGATCAATGTCGCGCACCAGGTAGCTGGCTGCAAAGTACCAGTTGTCACCGCGATGATAGAGCGCCAGAGACCCGTCATCAGAATCGAAGTGCTCAGGGTCGCCCCATTGACCAGCGGACAGTTCCAGGCCAACGGGCCCGAAGTTGTGGTCTAAAGCCAGGTCCCATGAGCGCGTACGAATATCCTCGGGCACACCCTCAGCACGTGTCGATGCCAGGCTCAGTGACACCGAAGTCTGCTCGGTGAATGCCAGGTCGGCCAAAGCAGACCACGCAATACCGCCCTCATCGTCGCCTGCAACGCCACCGCCGAGCAGGATCAGTGTTTCCGCTGTGGCCGGCTGCACGGACATGCCGAGCAACACCGCGAGGCTGAGGGCACATTTAGGAGCGGGCTTCATGCGCACAGTATGCCATTTGTCCACGGGGTGTTTTGTGATCGTCGTCGGGGTTCGCCGGTCGTCGCCGCGATGCTCAGCGACGGCGTGCGAGCAGGAAGAAGAGCGCGCCACTTGCGATTACCGCAAGGCCGAACAAACCTTCAACCGGTTTTGTATACAACACAAATGCCAGCGTCCAGCCCATGATGAGCAGATAGATAAGTGGCGTTACAGGGTAGGCAAAGGTCCGGTACGGACGAACAAGTTCGGGTTGCCGGAAACGGAGTACGTACACGCCGAGAACTGTGACAAAACTGTTCAAGGCAAGCGTAAAGCCTGCGAAAACAAGTATCGACTCGAAGCCTGAAGTCAGAATGAACACGATAGCCAGCGTGGACTGGATTGCAATCGCGACAAAGGGCAAGCCATCCCGGTTCGTTCTCGCCAGCATGCGCAAGGCACTAAAGTCCTGCCCGATGACCTGCAAGACCCGCGGCCCTGCGAGCGTCATTGCGCTGACTGTCGAGATTAACAATATTGCCAGCGCCAGACCGGTAAACCGGCCTCCCAGCTCGCCGAATGCAAACTTTGCCGCGATGTACCCTACTTCGACCTGCCCCGCCATGGCATCGACCGGGGCCACTTTCATAAACACGTAGTTGAGCGCTACGTAGAGCGCGGTGACCACGGCGGTGCCAATGAACAGGATGCCCGGCAAATCGCGCTGCGGTTCTTGTAGCTCGCTGCTGAGATAGGTCGCCGCATTCCAGCCTGTATAGGCATAGCTGACATAAATAAGTGACACCGCAAATGCACCGCTCGTTATCAGGCCAGCATCACCGGCGACAGGCAGGAAGGAAATTGTTTGTGGCGCGTCGACAAGCCACAGCGCCAGTACACAGAAAGCGACAATCACGACAACTTTGAGCACCGTGAAAATCGCCTGCAAGCCGCCACTTTGCCGCCGACTGATTGAATGCACCAGCGTCAGGACTACCACCAGCACTACGGCCAGCGCTTTTTCGAT
>JAUHZT010000146.1 GCA_030425905.1 Gammaproteobacteria bacterium | reverse complement strand
TGAGCCCGAGGATCTCATCCGCTACGGACTGATTCCGGAGTTTGTCGGTCGTCTGCCGGTGGTTGCGACCCTTGAAGAACTCGACGAAGACGCGCTGATCCAGATCCTGCTCGAACCGAAGAATGCGCTGACCAAGCAGTACCGCAAACTCTTTGACATGGAAAATGTGGAGCTGGAATTCCGCGACGATGCCTTGCGCGCCGTCGCCAGGAAAGCCATGCAGCGCAAGACAGGCGCTCGCGGTTTGCGGACCATTCTTGAGAATGTGTTGCTGGACACCATGTACGACCTGCCATCATCGACCAGCGCGAAAAAGGTTGTGGTTGACGAAGCGGTTGTGACTGGCGAGACCCAGCCCTACGTGATCTACGAGTCTGACGAATCGCCGACCGTTAATATCGAACAGCAGCAACCGCCGAGACCCACCGGTTCCGACGGAGCCTGATCGCCTGTTCGTGCCTGGCCCAACGGCAAGGCACGGTATCGCTTCACGCGGCTGCTGCCGGAGCCACAGGCTGGACGCGGGCAAGCGGCGCTCCTGTACTGCGAATGCTCCCTTGAACTCATGGAATTCGGGCACATGTCCCGTTCCAGATTACTTTTATATTGTTGCGAGGTTGTAACTTGTCTGACGAAGATCTCATAAGTTCGCTCGAGGACGCTTACGACGACTCGAGTATCCCGGTACTGCCATTGCGTGATGTGGTGGTCTATCCACACATGGTTATCCCGCTGTTTGTAGGCCGTGATAAATCGATTGTCGCGCTCGACAAGGCGATGAACGCAGGAAAACGAATTCTGCTGGTCGCGCAGAAGAAAGCCGATCTGGATGACCCGCAGCCCGCTGATCTCTATGAAGTCGGTACGCTCGCGACAATTCTGCAGTTACTGAAGCTGCCGGATGGCACGGTCAAGGTGCTCGTGGAAGGCGCCGAAAGGGCGCTCGTCGACAAGATCGACGTCAAGGACTATTTCCATGCCGCGATCAGCGTGTTGCCCGAAGAGCAGCGTCACGACGAGCGCGAAATTGATGTGCTCGTGCGTTCCATCATCACGCAGTTCGAGCAGTACGTAAAACTGAACAAGAAGGTGCCGCCCGAAATTCTGACCTCGCTCAGCGGCATTGATGAGCCCGGACGCCTTGCCGATACCGTGGCCGCGCACATGGCCTTAAAGCTGTCTGAAAAGCAGCGCATTCTTGAAATCCAGGACGTGAAGACCCGGCTCGAGCAAATCCTCGGCATCATCGAGGGCGAGATCGACGTTCTGCAGATAGAGAAGCGCATTCGCGGACGCGTCAAGCAGCAAATGGAAAAAAGCCAGCGCGAGTACTACCTGAATGAGCAGATGAAAGCCATTCAGAAAGAACTCGGCGAAATGGAAGACGCACCGAACGAAATTGCCGACCTCGAGGCACGCGTGGAAGACGCCGGCATGCCGCCGGAGGCAAAAGAAAAAGCAACCTCAGAGCTTAACAAGCTCAAGCTGATGTCGCCGATGTCGGCTGAAGCAACGGTCGTGCGCAACTACATCGACTGGTTGCTCAAGGCGCCATGGAAAAAGACCACGAAGGTTCTCAAGGACCTCAAGCGCGCTGAGGCGGTGCTGGAGGAGGATCACTTTGGCCTGGAGAAGGTTAAGGAACGCATCCTTGAGTACCTGGCCGTGCAGCAGCGCGTGAAACGCCTCAAGGGCCCAATCCTCTGCCTGGTCGGACCACCGGGTGTCGGCAAGACATCGCTTGGCCAGTCCATCGCACGCTCCACCAACCGCAAGTTTGTGCGCATGTCGCTGGGCGGTGTTCGTGACGAGGCGGAGATTCGCGGGCACCGGCGTACCTACATTGGCTCAATGCCGGGCAAGATTATTCAGAACCTCGGCAAGACGGGCGTGCGTAATCCGTTGTTCCTGCTCGATGAAGTCGACAAGATGGCCATGGATTTTCGAGGCGATCCCTCGTCGGCATTGCTCGAAGTGCTGGACCCGGAACAGAACGCAACGTTCCAGGATCACTATCTGGAAGTGGACTTCGACTTGTCCGATGTCATGTTTGTTTGCACAGCGAACAGTCTGAACATTCCGGCACCATTGCTCGATCGCATGGAAGTTATTCGGATTCCGGGCTATACCGAAGATGAAAAACTGAATATCGCGACGCGCTACCTGATTCCAAAACAGATGAAGGAAAACGGTCTCAAGGAAAATGAGCTCAAGATTACCGATAGCGCGGTACTGGATATCATCCAGCACTACACGCGTGAGTCGGGAGTTCGTAACCTGGAGCGCGAGATATCCAAGATCTGTCGCAAGGTTGTGAAGCTGCTGCTCATGAAACCGCGCAAGTCGCGCGTGACCGTGGTACCGAAGAGTATCGAGAAGTACCTGGGCGTGCGGCGCTACCGCTTTGGCAAGGCAGAAGAGAATGACCAGGTCGGGCAGGTAACGGGGCTGGCGTGGACCGAGGTGGGCGGTGAGCTCCTGACCATAGAAGCCGCTGTAGTGCCCGGTAAGGGCAAGCTGACGCATACAGGGCAGCTCGGTGAGGTGATGACGGAATCTATCCAGGCAGCGATGACGGTTGTGCGCAGCCGCGCCGGCGTGCTCGGTATCGACAACGACTTCTACCAGAAGGTTGACGTTCATATTCACGTCCCTGAGGGCGCTACGCCCAAGGACGGTCCGAGTGCGGGAGTTGGCATGTGTACGGCCCTGGTGTCGGCGCTGACCGAGATCCCTGTAAAGAGCGATGTAGCGATGACCGGCGAGATCACTTTGCGCGGTGAAGTGCTGCCCATCGGCGGACTGAAAGAGAAGCTGCTGGCGGCACATCGCGGGAGCATTTCAACGGTGTTGATACCGCAGGAGAACGAAAAGGACCTTGCTGAAATACCGAAGAACATCAAGGACAAGCTGACTATTGTTCCAGTGAAATGGATTGACGAAGTGCTCGAGCACGCCCTGACGCATTTGCCGCTTCCTGACGCTAAATCGAAGACGGAAAAATCCGCTTCGGAGAAGTCCGCCAAAGAGCAAAAAGCAGATGATGTTGTCCGTGCACACTAGGAACCTGAAAACCGCATGGTTGTGCGGAATTTGACCCTCCTATAGGTGCTTGGTATAAGCATCGCAGTCGCGGGGGGATGCACGGAGCTCCCCGCGGCAATTCAGCGGATTGCGATCTACAGGGGGAGCTCGCTGGATTGAGTCCATTCATTATCAATCTGCAAGGGTGATCATTTATGAACAAAGGTGAACTGATAGACGCCGTCGCAAGTGCGGCAGGACTTTCCCGGGCTGATGCGACCAAGGCAGTTGACGGGGTGCTCGACAGCATTACGGGAACGCTCTCTAACGGCGGTTCAGTCTCGCTGGTTGGCTTTGGTACGTTCTCAGTTAAGGCGCGCGCAGCACGCATGGGGCGCAATCCGAGGACCGGCGAAGCAATCCAGATTCCGGCCAGTAATGTGCCCGGATTTAAGGCTGGCAAAGCCCTGAAGGATGCCGTAAACTAGCGCGCCCTTCGGGGCTGGATAGACCCGAAAAGCCCGTGGTTGCGGGCTTTTCGGCCATCTGGAAGGAGTCGAAGTCCGGGTGCTTAGCTCAGCTGGTAGAGCATCGCCCTTACAAGGCGAGGGTCGGCGGTTCGATCCCGTCAGCACCCACCACAATTTGGAGCGGTAGTTCAGTTGGTTAGAATACCGGCCTGTCACGCCGGGGGTCGCGGGTTCGAGTCCCGTCCGCTCCGCCAATTGTGCGCATTGATGTCGCAAGACGATGATGTGCTGTAAGAACGAAATAGTTTGGACGAGAAGTCGCGAAGCGGGTTTGACAACCCGATCGCAGGTCGGGTTGGACGCACTTCAGTGCGCCCGAAGGGCGAGGCGCGAAGCGCCGAGTCAATCCCGTCCGCTCCGCCAAATTGGATAAATAGGGGTCAGACCCAATCAAAATAGGTCTGGCCCCTTTTTTTCGGCTAGAATTCCTGCCTTTTAGCGAAACCACGAAGCCTCAAATCTATGCTGCAAAACATGCGCGAAAAATTCACCGGTACATTTGCCCTCGTCCTGTTGGCAATGATCGGCCTCTCGTTTGTCTTCTTCGGTCTGAACTACAGCTTCATTGGTTCGCAATACGCGGCCAAGGTCGACGGTGAAGAAATCAACGCTGGCGTCTTCGAACAGAACTATCGGGACGCGTTGCAACGGCAACCACAACTGGCGAGCATTGAAGGGGACCTGCGTGTGCAGGTGCGCCGCAGTTTGCTGGACCAGCTGATTTCACAGCAGCTCGTTGAGAACTACCTGAACGAACACGGCTACCGCATCACCGACGAACAGGTCGTGCGTTTCGTGCAAGAAACACCCGAGTTCCAGAAGAACGGCAGGTTTGATCCGGAAACCTACCGTGCCTACCTGTCTGAGCGAGGCATGGAGCCCTTGCGTTTCGAACAACTCCAGCGTGACGCCTTGCGTCGGAACCAGCTTCAGCTTGCAATCGGTGCCACGGCGCTTGTAACGCCCGCCGAGTATCGCCGCTACCTGAACCTGATGGCCGAACAGCGCATTGTCTCTGTCGCGTCGATCAGCGAAGCGGCAGTCGCCGAGGAAATTCAGATCAGCGATGAAATGATCACGGCGTGGTACGAGAACAACCCGTCCCTTTATCAGCTGCCGGAATCTGCCGACATTGAGTACATAGAAATTACGCGTGACTCGGTCGCCGAAGATATCGCTGTCAGTGAGGAAGACCTGGAGGCCTATTACAACGACAACCGGGACCGCTACCTGCAGGATGAACAGCGCCGCGCGCGTCATATACTGATCCTGTCCGAGGACGACGAAGACGCAGCCGAGGCACAGGCCAATGACCTGCTCGCGCGCCTGAATGCCGGCGAAGCGTTCGCCGATCTGGCTGCTGAATTTTCTGCCGATACCGGTACGGCGACGCAGGGCGGTGAGCTTGGTACGCTGACGCGATCACAATTGCCCGGTGAACTGGGCAGTGCCATTTTCTCTATGTCCGCTGGCGAGATTGCCGGTCCTGTCCGCAGCGACTTCGGTTTTCACATTATTCAGCTTGACGAAATTCTCGAGCGCGGACCATTGCCACTGGATCAGGTGCGTGGCGAGCTGCTGGCAGAACTGCGCGAGCGCGAAGTAGAAGACCGATTTCGTGATCTCGAACGCTCCCTGTCAGACGCGTTGTTTGACAGTGCGGACTTGCAGGTCATCGCGGAGACCACGGGGCTGCCCATTCAGGGCGCCAGTGGCATTACGCGTTCCGGCGGTGAGCCTTTCGGCAGCAACCAGGCCGCGATCGACGCGATTTTTGCCGACTCTGTTCTTAATGGTGAACAGATTTCAGAAGTCATCGAACTGGACGCGAATCGTTCAGCGATCTTCCGTGTAACACAGCACAATCCGGCTGCCCGCCGGCCGCTGGCCGAGCTACGCGAGCAAATAGAGGCTGACCTTATGAGCCAACAGGCCGAAACATTGATGACCAGCCGTGCCGAACAAATGCTCGAAGCGCTGGCCGGTGGAGAGGCCTTTGCAGAGGCTGCGGAAACGGCAGGTCTTAGCGTGGCTGAACCGCAAATGCTGACCCGTACCAACCAGAACGTCGATCAGGCACTGAAGTTCGAAGTGTTTGCGGCTGGCAAGCCGACCCAGGAACAAGCCGTGACCGGCCGTGTGCAGCTCCAAAACGGTGACTATGCCGTGTTCAAGCTGGATGCTGTTCTGCCGGGCCGTCCCGAATCGATTCCGCTGGCCGAACGTGATCAAGGCAAGCTGATGCTGGCTCAGCAATCGGGCATTGGTGACTTTCAGGCGTTTCTCGAATTGCTGCGCGACAATGCCGACATTGTTATCAACGATGACGTACTGGCTGCCGACGATCTCTTCCAGTAAGCTCGACTCACGCTGAAGGCCGCCGGGGGCGGCCAACAACCGGGGGCGCTATGCGCAAAATTGCGCTGCACTGGCAAATTCTGATCGCAATTATTCTGGCCGCGGCAGTCGGCTATGCGGTCAACCTCGCCACGACCGATGACGTCACACCAGGCATTCTGGGCGTTGAGTACACGGTGATCTTTACCTTTATCGGTGACCTGTTTCTCAACGCCCTGAAGATGATCATCGTGCCGTTGATTACGTCGTCCATCATTGTCGGCGTAGCCGGTATTGGTTCGGGCGGCCACCTTGGCTCGCTCGGTGGCAAGACCCTGCTTTTCTACGCCGCCACAACCCTGGCGGCAATTCTGATTGGCCTGCTTGTAATGAATGCCGTCAAACCCGGTTTAATTGACGGCGAACCGATCGGGCACATGCTGTCATTTGAAGCGTCGGCGGCGGACGTTGCCGCCAGGGTCGAGGGCAAGGGCGTTGGCGACGTTGCAAAGATCTTCCTGCGCATGGTTCCGGAGAACATCGTGCATGCTGCTGCCGAAGGCCAGATGCTGGGCATGATTTTCTTCGCGATCCTGTTCGGGTTCTTCATGACGCGGCTGGACCACGACTACTCGGAACCCTTGTACAAATTCTGGAACGGCGTTTTTCACGTCATGATGAAGATGACCAACTGGATCATGCTGTTCGCGCCGATTGGCGTTTTTGCCTTGGTAGCGAACGTGATCGCCGAGACTGGGTTCGACGCTGCCCCGAGCCTGTTCCTGTTTGCATTGGCCGTTCTGTTTGCGCTGGCACTGCATGCCTTTGTATTACTGCCCGTGCTGCTGCGCCTGGTTGGGCGTGTGCGGCCGTTTGCCGTCCTCAACAGAGCCAAGCAGGCGATGCTGATGGCATTCTCCACTGCGTCGTCATCGGCGACCTTACCGGTCACCATGGAATGCGCCGAGGAGAAGATCGGTATCTCGAACAAGGTATCGAGTTTTGTCCTGCCGCTGGGTGCTACCGTCAATATGAACGGCACGGCGCTGTATGAATGTGCGGCAGCAATATTCCTGGCGCAGGCTTACGGGCTTGACCTTACATTCGGTGTCCAGTTTGCGATTGTAACCATCGCATTAATGACCTCCATCGGCGTTGCGGGCGTCCCGTCGGCCTCGCTCGTGGCCATTGCAATTATTCTCGCGGCGATCGGCTTGCCCGTTGAAGCCATTGGCGCCTTGATGGTGTTCGACCGAATCCTCGACATGGCCAGAACCAGTGTCAATATCTGGGGCGATACCTGCTGTGCAACGATCATTGCACGCCTGGATGGCGAAGAGACCAAGGTCGCGCTGTAACGGTGCTGGCACACTCTAACCTCGCCAAAGAGTTTCGTGGTGGCGAGCGGCAAACCTGCTTGCTGTTGCAAGCGCTGGCCGAGCGAGGCTGGCAGCAGCGCCTCATCGCCCGGCATGGCAGCGAACTGGTCGAGCACGCAGCCTCTATTCCGGGGCTCGATATTGTCTGCGTCGGGACCAATCCTGTTGCTTATGCGCGCGCGACGCGCGGCTGTGCGCTGACGCAGGCGCACGGCGCCCGGGACGTCTACGTGGCGCTGGCGGGTAAGTGGGCCTGCAACGTGCCGATGGTCGTGACCCGGCGGGTCTTGCGGCCGCAGAAAAAATCCTGGAT
>JAUHZT010000145.1 GCA_030425905.1 Gammaproteobacteria bacterium | reverse complement strand
CCGGGTGGCGGCATTAGCGGTGCCGCAGGACGTAACGCAGCACGCACGATATTGCGCCAGGAGAAATCGGCATGAGTTCGCAGCCACAGAAAGTACGTGAAGTTCCACAGGGTCGTCTGCTGAGTCCGTTTCACTCGCGCCTCTCGAAGCTCGACACGCTTAATACCTGGCACGAATGGAAAGGCTATTCGAGCGCCGACGCCCTGTATTGCGAAGACATGGAATATTTCGCCATTCGCAACTCGACGGCGGTTTTTGATCTCACGCCGATGACCAAGTACCGGATTAGCGGGCCGGATGCCTGCGATTACCTGAACCGGCTGGTCACCCGCGACATGCACAAGATTCGCCCGGGCCGGGTTGCGTATGCGGTCTGGTGTGACGACCAGGGCCAGGTGATTGACGACGGCACCATATTTCACTTGCGCGAAGGCGAGTATCGGCTGTGCTCGCAGGAACGTCATTTCGCCTGGCTACAGGCAGCAACGCTCGGCTTTGATGTCACGATCACGCACGAAACTGCAGACGTTGCGGCGCTTGCGGTGCAAGGCCCCACCTGCTTCAGCGTCCTCAAAACGATGGGCTTCGAGAAAGAACTCGCCGAACTCAAACCTTTCGGCCTCACGCATGTGGATTTCGCAGGCACCGAAATGATGGTGTCGCGCACAGGCTTTACGGGCGACCTTGGCTACGAGTTATGGATCGACCCGGCCAAAGCAGAAGAATTGTGGGACGCACTGTTCGAAGCCGGCAAGTTGTTCGGCATTCGCGCCATCGGCACTCATGCACTGGAGATGTCACGTATCGAAGCCGGCTTCCTCGCGGCTTACATGGAATTCCTGCCCGCCGATGAAACCGTTCGTACCGGACGCTCGCGTTCACCGCTGGAACTCGGTCTCGAATGGCTCGTCGATTTCAAGAAGCCAAACTTCAACGGACGTCGGGCACTGGCTGAAGAAAAGCGCGTGGGGTCTACCTGGCGCTTGGTCAAACTCGACATCGAAGGCAACAAACCGGCCAACCATTCGTATATCTATGCCAAGGAAAAGGGCAACCGCGGCGAAATAGGTTTTATTACGTCAGCAATGTGGTCACCTGTGTGTAAACAGAACATTGCCCTCGGCACTGTGCACGCGAAGTACGGCAAGCCCGGTGACACGGTATGGGTCGAAATCTATTACCAGCGCGAGATGCACTGGAGCCGCAAAATGGCGCGGGCAACCGTCGTCGACAAGCCGTTCTGGTCACCGCCACGCCGTAGTGCAACACCACCGGGGCCCTACTGAGTTAAAGCGCTGAACGGCACGACGCAACACCGGCTTGACCCGCTGCTGCGCCCGACGAGCGTCGCCGTTGTGGGCGCTTCGACGCGCACGGATTCAATGGGTGAATGGGCCCTCAAGAACCTCCAGCGTGGCGCGTTCAGGGGCACAATCTATGCCATCAACCCGGCCTACGAGCATGTCGGGGACTTCAGGAGCTACGCTAGCCTTGGCGAACTGCCGGAGCGTCCCGACCTTGTCATTTTTGCACTCGGCGACCAGCGTGTAGAGGCAGCACTCGATGAAGCGATAGCGCTCGGCGTGCCGGCAGCCGTCATTATGTCATCGCTCGTGCTCGACGACGATGCGAACCCGCCGCTCAAGGAACGCGTGCGTCAGAAGGTCAATGCCGCCGGCATGCTGGTTTGCGGCGCTAACGGCATGGGCTTTTACAATGTTCGCGACCGGGTCTGGGCCTGCGGTTTCGACAGCACCGGGCATACCCCACCGGGCAATATCTCGATCATCAGTCATTCAGGCGCAGGCATGTCCGGCGTGATCGACTGTGACGAACGCCTGCAGATCAACTTTGCTGTATCGACGGGCAATGAACTCAGCGTAAGCATGGACGAGTACCTCGACTTTGTACTTGACCTGCCCGAAACGCGCGTTGTCGGACTGTTTATCGAAACAGCGCGCAACCCGGCGGGTTTTCGCGCGGCGCTCGAAAAAGCCGCACGGCGCAGAATACCCATCGTCGCACTGAAAACCGGCCGCACCGCGAGCGCCGCAGAACTGGCCGTATCGCATTCCGGCGCAATGGCCGGCGACGACGCCGTGTACGAAGCGTTGTTCGAACGCTATGGCGTTCAGCGCGCTACCGATCAGGACGAATGGGCCAGCACACTGATACTGTTTGCCGAACTCCACCCGGTAGGTAACGGCGGACTCGTGAGCCTGCACGACTCTGGCGGCGAACGGCAGTTGCTTGTTGACCTGGCCGATGCGGCGGGTGTTCCGCTAACCGAGTTACAACCAGAGACCGTGGCGGCACTGGAGCAGTTGCTGCCGCCGGAATTGCCTGCGGTCAACCCCCTCGATGCCTGGAGTCGTGGCGGGGAGGATGCCAGTGAGTACATGGCCAGGTGTTTTGCCGTGCTGACGAGCGACCCGGGTGCAGCGCTCGGCGCCGTACTGCACGACCGCGCACCCGACGGTGAGGTATACCAGAGCTACCTGGACTACCTGCAATACGCGCGACAACGTTCCAACAAGCCCGTCGCCCTGGTGGCCGCGCGGCAGGGTACGGGGCACGACCCGACGGTTATCAGCATGACCCACGCCGGCTACCCGGTGCTCGACGGTGTCTGGTCGTTCCTCGGCGGCGTGCGCGCCCTGTTTGCTTACCGTGATTTTCAGCAGCGCACGGCCGAAGCGCCGCCAGCCGTTAACGCGCAAACAGTGCAAACCTGGCGCCAGCGCCTGCGAGCGGCTGGCACGCTCGATGAAGTTGCTGCACTGGCCATGCTGGAGGACTTCGGTATAGAAACCAGCAAACCGTTGCTCGCGGACTCGGCCGAAACCCTGGCCGCGGCCGCAGCACAGCTTGGCTATCCCGTGGTTTTGAAGACCGCCATGCCGGGCATCCTGCACAAGACCGAGCACGATGGCGTGGTCACAAACCTCAAAGATGAGTCGGACCTGCTCGCAAGCTACGCGCGTATAGCCAGCAAACTCGGCCCCAAAGCACTCGTCGCACCCATGATCAGGACGGGCAGCGAACTCTTTCTCGGCGTGAAGCGTGACCCGCAGTTCGGCCCGGTAATTCTGATCGGTTTTGGCGGGATTCTCGCGGAGACTATCGGGGACGTGACATTCGCGCTGCCGCCGTTCTCAACGCACGACGCGCGCCGCTACCTGGACACACTGAAACTCCGCCCGGTCCTTGACGGAATTCGTGGTGCGGAACCTGCCAATATCGAACGATTCTGCCAACTGGCTGCGCGCTTCTCGGCCATGGTGCATGCGCTGCGTGATGACATTGCTGAATTCGATGTGAACCCGCTTATCGTGCATGCCGATGGCGCCGTCGCCGTGGATGCCCTGGCCATTGCAGCGGGAAGCAAAACAAGCGGCTAGCGCTTCTCCACGACCCCGCCCTTCACAACGACTTCTACCGATAGCAGAGCGCTGATATCACCGACCGGGTTCGTGCGCACAGCGATCAAATCACCGTACCGCCCGGCCGCAATGGCACCCACATCATCGGCAAGGCCCATTTGTTCCGCTGCGACAGAGGTCGCCGTTTTAATGGCATCCATTTGCCGCATGCCCCGCTGCACCATGATCGGGAACTGGCGCGCGTTCAAGCCGTGCGGATACACCCCAGCGTCGGTCCCGTAGATTATCGGTACACCGGCGGCATACGCTTTTTCAAAAACGACACGTTGTGCCTCGGTTGTGTCGTCATTTTTCTGCATGAACTCTTCCGGGTAATTCTGCTCGGCACCCACCTCGGCGGTATAGGTACCGTTGTAGACGTCCATTGAAAACGCCACACCATGCTTAGCCGCCAGCGCGATTGCCTCGTCGTCAGCAAGTGACGCATGCTCGATAGAATCAACGCCCGCCAATATTGCGTCCTTGATGGACTGTGCGCCGTGCGCATGGGCCGTTACCCTGACACCGTTCGCCTTCGCCACCTCTACAACGGCCGCAATTTCTGCGGGCGTCATTTCCGGCGCACCGGGTACACCACCGAAGGCAAACACGGCGCCCGAGGCAATAATCTTGATCACGTCAGCGCCTTCGTCTATCGCCGCCTGTGTCTTAAGCGCGAAATCCTCCGGACCCCGCGCGACGCCGAGACGGGTTTCCGGCGGAATGGTGCTTTCGTCGACGCCGGGTATGACCAGGTCGCCACCGCCGGCTGGTATTGTCAGGTAGGGGCCAGCCGTCTGGATACGCGGGCTGCGCACACTGCCTTCCTGTTCACGCAGCTTCATGTCGTAAACGACAGCCGGAAAATAGTCGCCAACATTGCGCACGGTAGTGAAACCCGCCTCCAGCGTGCGGACGGCATTGTCCTCCGCAATGCGGGTTGTCTCTTCGACGCTGCGACGATAGTAAATCGTCATATCGCTGGAATCCTGGGCCAGCAACGCAATGTGCACGTGCGTATCGATAAGCCCTGGCAGACAGCTGAATTCGCCGAGATCCAGCACTTCGACGGCACTCGCAGTTTCCGGTGCCGTACTTGTCACGTTCGTGATACGGCCGTTGCGAATCGATACCCACTGGCGCCGCTGTATCTCATCGGCAAGGCCATCGATCAGCACGCCGCAATAAATATCCAGATCACCCGTCCTGGCTTCGGCCGGCTTGGTCGACACTTGCGACTCGACGTCTGGCGGTGCATTGCAGGCAGTGAGTACGAGTGTCGCGAGCAGCAGGAGTGTGCGCATAATCTGAAATCCGAAATTGACGTTTACCCGAGCATACATGAACCAGGTGCCCGGCTTACGTCTATACTGCCCAGAGCAACCAAGAGAGACAAGCATGCGCCGACTACAAGATTGCCTGATGTTCCTCCTGATCTTCGCCGTTTCCGCGAGCAGTCATGCGCGCGAAACAGCCCCCGTCGATACTCAGCGACTTGTCGCTCTTTCCGATATGGACGCGATTCAGTACCTCGACGCACCCCGGGTATCGCCAGATGGCAAACACATTGCTTATGCAATGAACGGCCGCATTTACGTGGTCGCGCGTGACAACGGGCAGGCTCGTCCGGTTACAGCGAGCGAAAATTCTGCATCGACACCGCGCTGGTCAGCGAACGGCGAATGGTTGTACTTCCTGTCGGATCGCAGTGGTCTGGACCAGGTATGGAAGCTGCCTGCCCAGGAAATGGGCGAGGCACTCCAGGTAACAGACTTCCACGTCTCGATTAATGACATTAATTTCTCACCCGACGAAAATCTGCTGTTGCTCTCCTACAGCGGCGAGGACCTTGCCGTTGCCGACGACGAGCAGGAACCGCAGCCCATTGTGATAACCCGGCGCCAGTTCAAACGCGATGCGGGCAATGGCTACATCACCGCTGCGCAGCTCTTGCACCTGTATGCATACGATGTGAACGCCAATGAATACTGGCGCTTAAGCAGTGCGGACTTCGACGAATACGATGCCGCCTGGTCGCCAGACGGCCGCCGCGTGGTTTTTGTGAGCAACCGCGATGCCGAACAGGGCGTCGACTACAGCAGCGACCTGTGGCAGATCGAGCTCAAAGCCGACGGCACCCTCGGCACAACGACGCGCCTGACCCGCAACAGGCACACCAAGCAAAGCCCCGCCTACAGCCCGGATGGATCGCAGGTTGCCTACATCACGGCGGTCGACGGCGTCTACGGTCAGCAACAGCTCGCGGTGGTGCCGGCCGACGGAGGCAATCCGCGCATACTGACAACGAATCTCGATCGCTGGGTCACTGCTTTCCAGTATTCCGGCGACGGCAAGTGGCTTTATTTCAACTACGACGATTCGGGCGCCAGCAAGTTTGCCCGTATTCGCGTCAGCGACGGCCGCCTGGAACGGCTCGTCGATGCCGATGTGGCGGTCTGGTCATTTCACGTACGCGGCAAACAGGTCGCACTGAACATGAACAAAGCCGATGACCTGCCGGAACTGTATGCGCTGGATGGCAGGAAGCTCAGGCAGCTGACGCGGCACAATGCAACCCTGCTGGATGGACTGAAGACCGGTAGCAAATCAGCCGTTTCGTTCAAGAGCAGCGACGGCACGGTGGTGGAAGGTTTTGTCACCACACCGCCCGGCTACGCAGCCGGTACACGCTACCCGGCGATCCTCAAGATTCACGGCGGACCCGTTGGGCAGTTCAACACCGGCTTTGACTTCGCCACCCAATACCTCGCGGCACAGGGCTACGTCGTCATTGAACCTAACCCGCGCGGTTCGAGTGGCCGTGGTCAGCAATTCATTCGCGCCATTTACAAGACCTGGGGAATCACTGACTACCCGGATGTCATCGCGGCCGTTGACTACGCGATCGACGAAGGAATAGCAGACCCGGAGCGACTGGCCGTCACCGGATACTCTTACGGCGGCTACATGACGAACGTCGTCATCACGCAAACCGATAGATTCAAAGCCGCCGCATCGGGTGCCGGACACAGCCTGATCGCGGCGAACTTCGGCCATGACATGTATCAGCAATGGTATAGCTGGGAACTCGGGCCGCCGTGGGAAGATCGCGCGGCCTACGACCGGCTCTCGCCGCTGTTAAGAGTGGCCAACGTAAGCACGCCGACATTGTTCATGGGCGGCGCCGTTGACTGGAATGTACCGCTGTTGAACGCGGAACTGTTTTACCAGTCGCTGCGCGTCAGGGGTATTGACTCGCAGCTCGTCGTCTACCCGGGCGCACACCACGGTGGCTGGCCACTGGCCTTCGAGAAAGACTACCTTGAACGCATGGTCGACTGGTTTGATCGCTACCTGGCAGACGAGTAACACACCGCTTCCGCAAGATCGGGTTCGTCGTATACTCCGCACTTACTCGACTGGCAAACCTGACACCCCGGATATTCTGGCATGGACATAGCAACCCCGCTTCGCGAACTTGGCCCCGTCGACAGCGCCGCACTGCGCGACATCGTGCTCGCACAGGAAGAGGATGCGTGGAAGGAAGACGTCTACCGTCAGGAAGCGTTTGAGGTTCATCACTCGACCGAATCGATCGTGATGCTTTTCGTGGATATCGAGCGCTGGCCCGATATTGTCGTGAAACGCGAACCCGGCTGGCCCCGCCTGGCAGAAACGGCATTACCGTTAATGAATGACATCATCAGCCGCTTCTACCCACCCGGCGGCACCGTCATTCGAGCCATGGCCGCCAAGCTGGTCGCCGGCGGCAAGATCACACCGCATGTCGACCGGCATCCCTCATTCCATCGCGGCCACCGTATTCACGTCCCTATCTCAACCAACCCACGCGTGCGCTTCATGATCGACGGCCGCCCCTACCAGTTCAAAGTCGGCGAAGCCTACGAGATCAACAACCAGAAAACCCACTCCGTCATGAACAAGGGCACAGAAGATCGCATCACCTTCATCTTCGACTACGTCCCCCCCGACGAAATCGGTCAGCAAAACCTGAAAACCTCCAACGGATAGAAACGAAGCGCCCCCAGGGGCGTTCGCCTATGCGTACGGCGGCCGCGCTCCGGTGGTTCCGGTTGGTCGCAAGGGGGCTGCGCTCCGGTGACTGTTTTGCCGAATGGCTCACGCCACTTACGTGGCGCTGCGCTTTAT
>JAUHZT010000144.1 GCA_030425905.1 Gammaproteobacteria bacterium | reverse complement strand
CACCTTCTCGGCGTCGCGTTTCATGTTGACGAACACCATGATGCGCGCACCGCCCATTTCGCGGATCAGGCCCACGAGCAGGGGCATCTTGTCTTCATTGGCCGTGTAGAAAATAGCCTGCCTGACACGGTCGGCTGTCACCTTGTCGGGTTCGATGCGGACCAGTTCGGGTTCGTTCATATGCTCGAACGCGAGTTCCATAACGCGATGCGAAAGCGTTGCGGAAAACAGCAGGTTCAGGCGCTTGTCCGGATCAGGCAGCCGCCGCAGCAGGTAGCGGATATCCTTGATGAAGCCAAGATCAAACATCCGGTCAGCCTCGTCGAGGACCGCAACCAATACTTGGTCGAGTTTGAATATGCCCTGCTTGTAGTAGTCGATGATGCGGCCGGGTGTGCCGATCAGAATATCAATGCCAGATTCGATGTGCTTGCGTTGTTTCTCATAGTCGGTGCCGCCGTAGGCGAGTCCGACGATAAGCCCGGTGTGCTTGCCAATGACCTCGGCGTCGTTCGCGATCTGCACCGCGAGTTCGCGCGTTGGCGCGAGCATGAATGCCCGCGGCTGCCGCTGGCCCTCTGCCGGTGCTTCGGCTTTGAGCAGGCGTTCGTAGGTTGCAATAAGGAAAGCCGCCGTCTTGCCCGTGCCGGTTTGTGCCTGTCCCGCAACGTCCTGGGATTTCAGGGCTATTGGCAGCGTTTTCGCCTGTATAGGTGTGCAGTATTCGAAGCCGGCATCGCGGATCCCGGCCTGCACACGCTCGTCCAGTGCAAGTGAATCGAATCTGAGTTCGCTCAGATGATTTTCAGACATAGAAAAAGAACCAAAAATGTGGGTTAAAGGCTTGCAAAATGGCTCGCGAAGCGGTCAAATTGCCTTAATTCGACGCGACCGTCGTCGCTCCCGCCAATTTCGCTAGAGTCAATTCCAGACCAAATCCTGAAAGAAGCCGGAATGAGTTCGCTTTAAAAGCTGCGACATAGTGCCTGATAGTTAAGGCAGCGTCATCCATTTTGCAATGCTTGTTGTCTCGGGGGAACGGACAACGGGCATAACCAACATCAAATCAACCCACGTCTCGAATGGAGGAGGTAGCCGGTGAGCGATAAGATCGTGCACACGACTGATGGTGGTTTTGAAGCGGACGTACTGACGTCCGACAAGCCAGTATTACTAGATTTCTGGGCCGAATGGTGTGGCCCCTGCAAGATGATTGCACCGCTGCTGGATGAAGCAGCAGACGAATACGCGGACCGATTGTCCGTCGTCAAAATCAATATTGACGAAAATCCGAACACACCACAAAAGTTCGGTATTCGCAGTATTCCCACGTTGATGATTTTTAAAGACGGCGCGCCTCAGGCACAGAAGCTGGGTGCGATGTCGAAATCACAACTCGTTGAATTTCTGGACAGTAATCTGTGAGAGGGTACTTGGGTAATCAAACGAAAAGTCGGCCAAACAAAACCGGCAACAAAGGCAAAGGAAACACCAATCGTCGTCGCAGACGCCGCCCACAAAACGATGAGTATCCCGATGACGAGGGCAGCCTCGAGGTAATTCCGCCGGAGCAGCTCGAAGCGAGCAAGAGCGTGATGAACCTGACCGAGCTCAAGACGCGCCCGGCAGCGAAGCTCGTAGAACTGGGTGAGTCTCTTGGCATCGAGAATCTTGCGCGATCCCGCAAACAGGACATCATTTTCGCCGTCCTTAAAGCGCACGCCAAGAACGGTGAAGACATCTACGGCGAAGGGGTACTCGAAATACTGCAGGACGGTTTCGGCTTTCTGCGGTCCTCGGACAGCTCGTACCTCGCGGGGCCGGACGATATCTATGTAAGTCCAAGCCAGATTCGGCGTTTTGCGCTCCGAACCGGCGACACCGTATCTGGGTTAATTCGCCCACCAAAAGACGGCGAGCGCTATTTCGCGTTGCTCAAGGTTGGCCAGATCAACCATGACGCACCCGAAAATGCGCGTTCGAAGGTTTTGTTTGAAAACCTTACGCCGCTGTTTCCGAGAGACCGGCTAAAACTCGAACAGGGTAATGGCAGCACCGAGGACCTCACCGCGCGCATCATCGACATGGTGGCGCCGATCGGTAAAGGCCAGCGTGGTCTGATTGTGTCGCCGCCGAAAGCCGGTAAGACGATGCTGCTGCAGAATATAGCGTCGGCCATTGTGGCCAACTCACCCGATGTCGACCTGATGGTTCTGCTCATTGACGAGCGTCCTGAGGAAGTCACCGAGATGGAGCGCACTGTGCGCGGTGAAGTCGTATCGTCAACGTTTGACGAGCCGGCGAGCCGCCACGTACAGGTGGCCGACATGGTCATCGAGAAAGCCAAACGACTGGTCGAGCACAAACGCGACGTCGTTATCCTGCTGGACTCGATTACGCGCCTGGCGCGAGCCTACAACACGGTTGTACCGTCGTCAGGCAAGGTGCTGACCGGTGGTGTTGATGCCAACGCATTGCATCGTCCGAAGCGCTTTTTCGGTGCGGCCCGCAACATCGAAGAGGGCGGCAGCCTGACGATTCTTGCTACGGCGCTCGTAGACACCGGTTCCAAGATGGACGAAGTGATTTACGAAGAGTTCAAAGGCACCGGCAACATGGAGATCCACCTGGATCGCCGTATCGCCGAGAAACGGGTATTCCCGGCGATCAATATCAATCGCTCCGGTACGCGCAAGGAAGAGCTGCTGACCGATCCCGACGAACTTCAGAAAATGTGGGTACTGCGCAAAGTGCTGCACCCAATGGATGAGCTGGCGGCGATTGAGTTCCTGCTGAACAAGCTACAGGACACGAAGACCAACGCGCAGTTCTTCGAGGCGATGAAGCGCTAGAGCGCAGGCCTCGCTTTTTCGCGGTTCGGGTGACCTGAACAAGCTGTTGCGCCGTTGATTCAGGCGCAACAGCTTTTTTAATGGCCGTTTGGTCAGACGCCTTTCGGATTCGGACCGTACTGGTTTTCGCCCGGCGTGCTGTCGAGCAGCATGAAGACGAGCAGGACAAGGCCACCGATAATCGGTACGAAAACCAGCAGAAGCCACCAGCCTGTGCGGCTCGTGTCATGCAAGCGACGGACAGCGACGGCGATGGATGGCAGCAGGACCGCGAGGCTGTATACGCCGCTCAGCAGGCCGGCTCCGACCGTGGAACTCATTGTTCCTGTAAGCCTGTCGATCATGACAAGAACGAACATGATGAGCAGGTTGATCAAAGCGAACATCCAGTATTCCTTGCGCCGTGCCCGGCCACTGAATCCCACGTAGTTTTTGAGTACGCCCAGATACCAGTTCATGTTTTTCCCCTTCTGCTGGTTTTTGTCGTTATTGTTAGCGTCTTGCCTGACGCATCATAAATGATTTCGGGGCAGGGCCCAATCAGGCGGGCGCCTGGCCGTTGGCCCGCATTCCGATCTCAAACCTGAACAGCGGCAGCAAGCGCCCCGGAATACTGCCTGATTCGCGGCTGCCGACGCACTCGCCGCCGGCCTTTGCGTAGAATTCCGCGGCCTGCGGATCACTCTGGACCAGCAGCGACTTGCCGCCCAGGCGGGCGACCTGGTCGACCGCATGTTGCAGCAATCGACGCCCGATTCCGCAAGCCATGTGATCGGGCTCGACGAACAGGGCATGCAGTTCGTATTGTTCTGGATCAATGCGGCTGATCGCATAAAAACCAAGGATCGTCGATTCGGTCGCGGCAACAAAGAAACTCGAATCTTCCTCAGCAAGTTGTTCTTCGGAATAGCTGAGCTCGTGCCGGCAGGCCGCCATGAACTCCGCTGAATAGCCCCAGTGTGCCTTCGATCTCAGGGCCAGAGCGGAAAGCGCTTCGGCCTCGCCAGCGCTTGCACGACGTATCGTTATCGTCACCGCTGTCCCCGATTCTTCGTCACGCCGGGGCGAGCAGTCGCTCGAATCGCACTAGGCTGCTCTCAGGCCAGTACTTGCTGCGATTGTAATAGCGCTCCACAACCGGCTGACCCTCCGGAATAATCACCCAGGGCAGTTTCGATTCCGTGAAGATGTGAATGTCCGGTTCGGGTTTTACGGCGTCTTCGAGAGTGCCTACACGAACGAACAGGACTTTTTCACCGGCGCCGCAATAAACGCTCCACAATGCGATGCGGCAGTCCGGGCAGCGGAAGTAATCCTGGCCCTTGCCGCTGTTGGAGTCTGTCCTGATGCGCTCGGGCTCGCCCTCAAGAACGCGTACCTCACTGGCCTCAATTATCGCGTTCAACGCAAAGGCTGACCCGGTCTCACGCTGGCACCAGGTGCAGTGGCAGCAATGGACAAACAAAGGTGCTGCTGTCATTTCGTAACGGACGTTGCCGCAGGTGCAGCGCCCGGGATAGGTTTCCTGTGTCATGTTGTTGGCACCGCAAATGTCGGTTTTCTTGGGGTCGCGGCACGATAGGCTGCGCGCGAGTTCACTAACGCAATTCCTTGCGTATCACGAGCTTCAGGGCTGACCAGGTAGCGTCGACCGCACACACCTTGATGTCGACGAGCCCTAATGGCAGGGCAATCTCACGCACCGAGTCTTCGGTGATGGTGGACGGCACACCTGACGCTTTCTTTGGCCATGAAACCCAGATGGCGCCATCGCGCCTGATGCGTTGTTGTATGCCGGGAAGTGCTTGGTGCAGCTCACCATAAGAGGCGGTAAAAATGTGCCAGATATCGATGTCCTTCAGAATCCGCGACGAGACAGTCGTGTGTTCCGGCAAGCCCTTGATGAGCGCAAGGTAATGGTCCGGCGCGTTTGTTGTTCTCACCCGGAAGCCTTCCTTGATGCCCAGCTTCTTCCATAACGGTGTGCCTGAATAGCCAGCCATGTAACTTACAGACTCAGGATAAAGTCGCGAATGCCGTTGAGCAGCATTTGCGTGGCAAGAATCACCAGGATCATTCCCATCAGGCGCTCCAGGGCCCGCGAGCCGCGGGTACCCAGAACCTTGAGCAGGAACGGCGACGCGACCAGCAGAATGGTCGTGCCCAGCCACGCGAGAAACAGCGCAATGCTCCATTCAAACAGACGCTCCGGTTCGCTGGAGCTTAGCAGCAGCAGAATCGCGATCGTCGATGGGCCGGCGATCAGGGGGATGGCCAGTGGCACAAGAAACGGTTCTTCGCTGTCCTCAAATTCGTCAGCGTTGTTCGCTTTGGGGAAAATCATTCGCAGCGAAATAATGAACAACAGTATGCCGCCAGCGATATTCAGGGATGACTGGCTGAGGCCGAGGAAGCCCAGGATGGCGTTGCCCGCAAACAGGAAGCCCAGCAATATGATGAGTGCAAGACAAAGTTCGCGCGCCACCACCATCGTACGCCGCGAACTGTCAAATCGTGACAACACGGCGTTGAATATCGGGATGTTGCCCAGTGGATCCATTATGAAAAACAGGGTGACGGATGCCGAGGCAATGTCCTGCCAGTTCATCGGGCTGCTCCGGAACGATGGCCCGGCAAAATCACGCCGGCAAGCCAGTTCGTCAAGGCGGTCAGGGTACGTCCTTTAAGGCTTGGCCTCATAAGGGCGATCGCTGAGCAAGCGGGGTTCCTCACAGCGTTCATGACTAAAGCTCCTTCACCATGCGAATAACAATACTCTCGGCACCGTTCGCTGCAATGTGCGTATCGCGGCCGATCTCGACGTAGCCGCGGGCCAGGTAGAACGGCTCGCCTGGAATAGTGGCGCCAAGTTCAATGCGGCTGAAACCCGCATCGCGGGCGGCATTCTCACCCAGCTCAATAAGCAGCGTGCCGATGCCGCGGCGGGTCCAGGCAGGGTGGGTGTACATGGCGCGGATACGGGCCGCATCCGTTGCCGGGTCGCTGAACGAGTCGTCCCGCCCGGCGCTGTGGTCGCCGCCATACAGTGTCTTGCGTTTACCCCAGCCGCCACAGCCTGTGAGGACTGTCTGGCCGTCCACCACGCTTTCTACCAGGAAATAGGTCCGGTCGCGGATCAGGCTTGCATCCACCCCCATGGTCTCTTTCGCGGCCTCTATTTCCGCGGCTGACAGAAAGGGCCTCATGTTCTCTTCTATAGCGGCCGCCATCAGGTCGATGATCGCGGGCACGTCAGTTGAGGTGGCAATCCGATGGGTAAAGGCGGCCAATCTCCTGAATCCTCGCCGAAACACGTTGATTGCGCTAAGGATATAGCAGCCGTTGCCGATAACAAGTTGTGAGGGCCAGATGCCGGTGCCTGCCCCCGTGGCTGGCAAGGTTGCCGGCCGTGTGACAGCTGCAGGGAGAGCGGAGCAAAAAATGACCCGAAAAAACAAGCAAAAAATAGGTCGGTACGAGGTGATCCGGTCAGTTGGGCACGGTGCCCAGGGCAGCGTCTACCTCGCGCATGACCCGACGCTCGACCGCCCCGTGGCGATCAAGGTGCTCACCTCGGTGGATTCCGGCCTGAATACGCTTGAAGATGACGGCATTTCCCAGGAAGCGCGCATCTCCAGTAAATTACGGCATCCCAATATTATTCCCATTTTCGATGCGGGCGAATGTCCCGTAGGCCCGTACCTCGTGTTCGAATACGTCGAAGGGGAGCCGCTGGCCAAGTGCCTCAAGGACAATGGTCCGCTGCCGATCGCCGAGGCCGTGCCGATGATCGATGCGATCCTGCAGGGCATTGAGGCGGCACATGCGTCGGGTATTGTGCATCTAGACCTCAGCCCGCGAAATATTCTGCTCGACAGCGACAACCGGCCGCGGGTGATGGACTTCGGGCTCGCTCAATACGTAAGCCTCGTACGTGCAGCGGGCGACTATGCCACCGGGACCTTGCGGTACATGGCACCGGAGCATTTTCAGCGCGAGGCGCTGGGGCCATGGACGGACGTCTTTGCCCTGGGCAGCACCTTTTATGAGATCGTGACTGGGCGACGTGCGATGCAGGGCGACTCGATCCAGGTAATCCAGGCGATGATTATTTCCGGTGAGGTCGACTTCGCGCCCCTGCGCGTATTGCCCTACGGCGAGCAGTTTGCGCGTTTCCTTCTGGGCGCCTTCGAGAAGAAGCGCGAGGGACGTTACGCGGATGCTGCAGATATGAAGCAGGCTTTCGACCTGTTTCTCGAGGAAACTGAACTGGCGAAGAAAGCCAGTGCCAATGCGGCGCCCCACGGCACGGTCGACTTTCTCTTACGTCGTATGCAAAGGACCGGGGACTTTCCAACCATTTCGCGAACGCTGTCGGACATTAACCGCCTGACGGGTGACAACTCCAATGCCTGCGCCGACAAGCTCGCGAACGTTATCCTGCGGGATTTTTCGCTCACCGGAAAATTACTGAAGCTTGTGAATTCCGCGTTCTACGGTGTGCGCGCATCCGAGATTACGAGTATCTCCCAGGCCGTGGTGCTGCTGGGCGTTGAGAAGGTGCGCATGACCGCGAACAGCCTGACTTTTTTCGGGCAAATGAAAGGCGATTCGGCGGTACTCAAGGACTCAATGACCAAGTCATTCCTGAGCGGCCTGCTGGCCCGGCACCTGGCGCAGCGCGAGAAGCTGCCTGCGGCTGAGGAAGCGTTTATCTGCGGCATGTGCCAGAACCTCGGCGAAAATCTCGTG
>JAUHZT010000143.1 GCA_030425905.1 Gammaproteobacteria bacterium | reverse complement strand
GTGCCAGCGGCGCCAAAAACAGGCAAGCGAGGAACAGCAGGCCGCACACGACAGCGGTAAGACCCGTGCGGCCACCTGCCTCAACACCGGAGGCGCTTTCGACGTAGCTTGTTGTCGACGATGTGCCTGCCAATGCACCAACAACGGTTGCGCCGGAGTCCGAAAGCAGAGCGCGCCGTAATCGTGGCAATTTGCCGTCATCGTCAAGCAGGTTGGCGCGCGAGGCGACGCCAATCAGGGTGCCGGCTGTGTCGAATATATCGACGATCAACATCGACAAAATTGGCGTTACCATCGAAAGTTGCAGGGCGCCGACAATATCCAGTTGCAGAAAGACCGGAGCAATTGAAGGCGGCATCGACACGAATCCCCTGAACTCCGTATCACCGAAGGTCCAGCCCAGAAAGGTGGCAAACAGTATGCCGATGAGCACAGCGCCGGTAACTTTTCTTGCCGACAGTGCGGCCATGACAACAAAACCGAGAATACAGACAAGTGGTTCAAAACTTGATAAGTCACCCAGTGTCACCAGCGTTGCTGGGTCGGTGACGATGATGCTGGCGTTCTTCAATGCGATGAAACCGAGAAACAAGCCAATGCCGGCGGCCATACCCAATTTCAGGTTGCGAGGGATTGCATTGATCAGCCATTCACGCACCGGCAATACACTCAACGCCACGAAAATTATTCCGGACACAAACACGGCGCCAAGCGCTGTTTGCCATGCATGGCCCATGCCGAGAACGATACTAAAAGTGAAAAATGCGTTTTGCCCCATGCCAGGCGCTTGCGCAATGGGGAAATTGGCAAGTAAGCCCATCACGATCGAGCCAAACGCGGCTGCAATGCAGGTGGCAACGAAAACGGCACCGAAATCCATGCCAGCCTGGGACAGTATCGAAGGATTCACGACAGTGATGTAGGCCATCGCGAGAAAGGTGGTCACGCCTCCGAGCGACTCGATGCGAACAGTCGAGCCATGTTTTTTTATTTCAAACAACGATTCCAGTGATGGCATGTTAGTCGATAGCCCCGAATTCACCGGCATAGTCGGTTACGTTCTTTATATGTGCCGCCTTGTCACCCGGGTCCAGAAACGAGCCCAGAAAGCTATTGACAGCCAGCGTGGTTAGGTCTTCCTTGGAAAGTGCCAGGGCGTCCGCCACTGCCCGGTAATTCTCATTCAAGTAACCGCCAAAATAGGCCGGGTCATCTGAATTGATCGTCGCACGGAGACCGTTATCCAGCATTTTTTTCAGCGGGTGATCCACCATGTCGTTGACGACGCATAACCTGGTATTCGATAGAGGGCAAACAGTCAGTGTCATTTTAGTTTCTGCCAGTCGGGCAATGAGTTTCGAATCCTCCAATGCCCGATTGCCGTGATCGATTCTATCGACTTTCAACAGATCCAGTGCTTCCCAAACATAACTTGGCGGACCTTCTTCTCCGGCATGAGCGACGCGAAGGAGCCCCATGTCACCTGCACGTTTAAAAGCGTTGATAAACTTCGATGGTGGGTGTCCGACCTCGCTCGAATCGAGCCCCACCCCGGCGATACGGTCTAAACAGGGTTCTGCAAGATCGAGTGTTTCGAGCGCTGATTCCTCCGACAAGTGACGCAGAAAGCACATGATCAGTTTTGAGGTCATGCCGAGTTCGTTTTCGGCGGCCTGAAGTGCCCCGGCTATACCGTCGATGACTACCTGGAAAGGAATGTCTCGCTCAGTATGGCCTTGAGGATCAAAAAACACTTCAACATGGCGACAATTATCAGCGTGCACGCGGTGGCAATAGGCCATCGTAAGGTCATAGAAGTCCTGCTCCGTTGTCAGGACGTTCATTCCCTGATAATAGATGTCGAGAAAATCCTGCAGGTTTGCGAAGTTGTATGCGGCGCGGACTTCATCAATGGATCGAAATGGGATATCGACCTTGTTTCGACCCGCGAAATCAAACAGTTGCTCCGGCTCAAGGCTGCCCTCCAGGTGCAGATGCAGTTCGGCCTTTGGCAGCCCTTCTATGAATGAGTCAGTACTTTTCATGTCATGTTTTCTCTTCCGCCATGCGACCTTCGATATCGCGCAGATCAGCCTGGACAGCGCTCTGTACTCTTGATTGCTGTGCGATGCTGAGGGTCGATAAAATGCTTAGTCGCGGCGACGTTCACTGTAAGCATGTTTCCTGCCCTCGTTTTGTCGAGATGCATCCCAGTATATCGAACTAAGGGCGGTGTTTTAGTGACCGACAAGTTTTACCCCGATACCACGGATTATGTCCTGGGTGCGGGTCGGATCTGGGAAGATCTGCGTGATGAGGGGCTGCAGCGATTGGACTCGTATCGGGAGTTCGCCAGCGCGGCGTCGGTAGTCTGACGCCAGGATACGTGCATCCTGCACGGCAGTGACTGCTGTGAAACCGTTCCGGATAACGGTAGGATGAAAATCCGACGGCTATCGTTACTTCTGGACCCGCGTGGCACGACGCCTTGATATCCATAAGAACAAAAAAATGGAGAGACCCGTAGTCATGGAATTCCTGACTCGCTCCGGCGAAGTACCGCCGGGTCCCGAAGCGGACTGCGCGTCTGCCAACGAGCGCTACGCGCTGCGGCTGTGCGCAATGCTTGTCAGATAACGCTGACGGCTTTCGGTCGTCTTCTTTTTGAGGTCCTCAATCGCCTTTTCTTCTGTCACGTCAATCATGGACACGAGCAAGCCCCTGAAATGCGCCTGCATGGCTTGCCGCGCTGCCGCCGGGTCGCGCTCGCGAAGTGCGTTCAAGACATCCGCGTGCTCCAAATGCCGATCAGAAGCTTTTTCGACGGCACAAATTGCCGAGTGAACCTCCTGAACGGCGGGCACTTCCGTGCGGATCTGCCATAAAGATTCCACGACGTGCTTGACCGCAGCATTTCCGGACGCCTCTGCGATGGTCAGGTGAAACTCGCGGTCTGCATCCTGAGTGTTGATTTGCATCCAAAGTTGAGCCACTAAAGCGGATATTTGCATCTAAAAATGACCCACGTGTAACCCTCCCTCCTGGCGATGGACGGCAGGAGAGATAAAGGAGTGATAGACGTGGATTTATTGAGCGTGATTCGACGCTGGCACGGCCGTGACCAGCTGTCGATTCGAGAGATTGCAAGGCGAACGGGGCTGTCCCGCAACACCATCAGGAAGTACCTCGCCAACGGCGAGGTGACGCCGAAGTACGCTGCCAGGAAGAGCGTCAGCAAGCTGGATCCGTACGCCGAGACACTGGCGAGCTGGCTGAAGCGCGAGTCGAAGCGCAACAGGAAGCGACGCCGTAACCTGAAGCAACTGCACCGCGACCTCGTGGCGCTGGGCTTCGACGGCTCGTACGATCGGGTTGCCGCCTTTGCCCGCGATTGGCGGCAACGCGAACGCGAGCGGGCCAACCGGGCCAGCAAAGGCGCTTACGTACCGCTCGCCTTCGAGCCTGGCGAGGCCTTCCAGTTCGACTGGAGCGAGGACTGGCTTCGGATCGGCAAGAAGAAGATCAAGCTGCAGATCGCCCACTTCAAGCTCTGCCACAGCCGAGCCTTCTTTCTGCGGGCGTATCTCACCCAGACCCACGAGATGCTGTTCGATGCCCATAACCACGCTTTCCGCGTGCTCGGCGGTATCCCCGAGCACGGGCGCGTGTTTAACCGCGACCACAACAGCAAGGGCACCACGGTCTACGACTGGCGCCATTACCTGGCTGTTGTGCAGCGCAAGCCCGGCGCCTTGCGGAACGGTGCGCCGTTCGCCGAGTTGCCGACGAGCTTCAAGCGCCTGCAGGCAGTGCTGATGAAGCGCGGAGGCGGCGACCGCGAGATGGCCGATATCCTCGCACTGGTCCTGCATCACGATGAGAAGCTCGTGGAGAAGGCAGTACGTGAGGCGATCCAGAGCGAGGTCGTCTCCAAGACGCACATCCTCAACCGTCTCTCGCGCTTGTTGGATGCACCGCCGCCTGCGGCGCTCACGCCACCGCCGGCGCTGACCCTGCGGGAAGACCCGGTGGCCAACACTGAGCGCTATGACAACCTCAGGGGGATGAGCCATGTCCGCTGAAGCCGTTGTCACCACGCTCAAGTCGATGAAGCTGCACGGCATGGCCAGTGCGGTCGCGGAACTCGCTGAACAAGGTTCGCCTGCGTTCAAGCTGTCCGGTGAGCTGCTCGATAAGCTCATCAAGGCAGAAGTCGCCGAACGCGAGGTGCGTTCCATCAACTACCAGATGAAGATCGCCAAGTTCCCGGCCCACCGTGACCTTGCCGGCTTCGAGTGCAAGGAAAGTGCCGTCTCCGAGGGCCAGGTCAAGGCGCTGCACCGCTGCGAGTTCCTGGACGACACCGAGAACATCGTCCTGGTCGGTGGGCCCGGTACTGGCAAGACCCACATCGCCACCGCCATCGGCGTGCAGGCGATCATCCATCACCATCGACGGGTGCGGTTCCTGTCAACCATCGAGCTCGTGAACGCACTCGAGCAGGAAAAACTCAACGGCCGGCAAGGCAGGCTCGCCAACCGCATGACGCACGTCGATCTCGTGATCCTCGATGAGCTCGGCTACCTGCCGTTCAGCCAGACCGGCGGTGCCTTGCTGTTTCACTTCCTGTCGAAGCTCTACGAGAAGACCAGCCTGGTCATCACCACCAACTTGAGCTTCGCAGAATGGCCGACCGTCTTTGGCGATGCCAAGCTGACCACGGCTTTGCTCGACCGGCTGACGCATCACTGCCACATCCTCGAGACCGGCAACGACAGTTATCGACTCAAGAACTCAACCAGCAATCAGAAGGAGACAAAAGCAAAGAAAAAGGCCAAGACCTGAGCCATAATCAGGCCATCCGGGTGGGTCAATTTTCAGTGCAAATCCCGGGTCAATATTGCGTGCAAATCAACAACGCCGGTCAACTAGTCCGGTGACCGCACAGTGACCGGGCTAACTAATTCGTTGGTCGATGGCGTCTTTCGTTGCAACTGGTTTCCACATGGCCTGGCCTCCCCGTCCGCGAAACTGTCGCACGGCCAGATCGGACTAGTATTCAATCAACACGAAAAAGCAGTGAAGACGTTTGAAGGAACAGTAGCAATCGTTGCCGCGGCGTATATAACCTCAAGGGCCGCGGCTATGACTCTACCGCGGGTCAGGTGCGACGGGCCGCCCGGGCGCCCTGCGTCCGAGTGCGCTCCTTCCTCCGCAGATAGCTCCCGCGAATCATCATGACAATGACCGCAATAAACTGCGCGCCTGTCACCGCGGCGGTGAGTACAAAAGATACCGACGTTGCCGTATCAAGCTGGGCCAGATTGGCCGTGCTGTTATCTACTTGTGTTGCGCTCGCTGAAGCGAGCATGAAAATCAGGCCGTACACAACAGCCCACGTTCGCAGTGCATTCATTGCGAATCCTCGAATTTAGTTTCGTAATTGGAAGCGGCCGCATTCTGTAAAGCGGCCTACGATTAGAATCGGGGATTATGCGAAGGGTGGGGCTCGTAACGGGGCTTGCAAATAGGTAGGAGGGCCCGGCAGCCGTTCCCGCTTGATGAAATAAAAGAAAACCGACCCGGTTGCACGGGTGGGTCGACTGGCCGAGGCACTAACCGGCCAGGGTGGTGGCTTATCCTTGTCGTCAAGGCGCTCGCCTTGAGCTTGCAGTAGTGGCTCTGCGTGCTCCCATAAGGTGCTAAGAAGCGCAGGATCGCCTTCACCCAGCCGTTTTGCGTCATTCAGCTTTTCGGTGCTGATGCTGGCAAGCAGCAACGACGGACTGCAAATCAGCAACAGAAGACCGAACTGCAGCACCGCCTGGGTGCGCAGCATGGCCTGGTATGCAAGCTGGCTGAGTATCCGGTCCAAACTAAAGCCCAATCGAGGGGCTGTCAGTCTTACGGCTGACAGCCCCGATATCAATAGCTGGACCGAAAAAAGTCGTCCCAGCGGCTACAGCAATTGCCGTTGCTCTTGCCTAGAAGGACCAGATGACGCCAGCAGACAATGTTCGTTCGGCGCCGTAGAGTCGTTCGCCAACCGCTATGTCGGAGCCACTGGCGCGGTTGATGCCTGCGGTGTGGTGCTGGTAGGTAGTGTCGAACAGATTGTCCACGCGTGCCTCGAGGCGCAGACCGTCTGTTGGGCGCCAGGCGAGGGACGCATTGAGCAGCTCGTAGCCAGGGGTCGGTTGCTCGTTGTTGAAGACCGAAACATCGTTCTGCTTTGCGTAGGCAACGAGTTCTGTCGAGGCGGACAGGCGCTGGTTATCCCAGGTCAGGCCGAGCGATGCATTCGGTGGCACAAGGCGGTAGAGATTGTCATCGCTGTCCGTTCGCTTGCCTCGCACATGGGACAGAATGCCGTCCAGATACCAGCGGTCCGACAGTTCAACGCGCCATGCGAGGTCAATGCCGTATATCTCGGCATCGACATTGCGAAACTCCAGAGCGGGGTTGCCAGTCATCATTTGCGAGACCATGTTTGCCACCATGCTGGTGGAAGGCACACCCTGGATATAGCCGTCGACGCGCTTGTAATACACTTGTGGCGAGATTGCGAAACGACCCGCATCCCGTCCGAAGCCGATCGATATTTCGTTGGATCGTTCAGCGTCAAGGTCGACCGCTCCGATGTAACTGCGACCATCAGCCAGACCGCCGGTTGCCTCCAGCGGCAACCACAGGTAGAGCTCCTGGTAAGACGGAGCGCGGCTCTTGCTTCCGAGCTCGAAGCGCCATTCCATACCGGGACCTGCCTGCCAATGATACTTGAGCACGGCATCGACGGTACTCCAGCTGCGGCTGCGATCGGCCGTGTTGAACGCATCGGCCAGTGTCGCGACGTTTGCACCCATGGCACCCATCATGCCAGCGGCGGCGACTTCGCCTGAGTCGGATTCCACGCGTTTGGCGCGCAGCCCAACTTCGAGCCCGTCGAGTTGCCACTCCGCGAAAGCGGAGGTGAGGTCACGACTCACATCGACGAAGTTGTCGACGCGAAAGTTCGCTGCGTTCGGGTTGGTGATCGTCGCATCGTGATCTGCGGTCGTGGTGTCGAGTCCGAACGTCAATGTCGAACCTGACAACGCAAGGTTCAGCGCGAGCCGGGCTTGCGTACCGTCGCCGGTCGCAAGATTCTGCCGGTACATTGGCGCCATCGGCGCCTGCCGAAGTCCAAAATTATCCATGAGATGTTCGACTTCGTTCCAGCTTACTAGCGCTTCAATCGAAACAGTATCGGTCAGGTCGACAGTCGCTTGCGCGCCTGCCAGGTTCGTTTCGATGAGGCGAATGTCCATTGGCAATGCCGCGGTGCCGGTGTCGGTTGTATCGAGCCGCCCGGCAAACAACAAGACCGATGCCTGTTTTCCGGCGAATGCGTAGCTTAAGTCAGAGCGCTCACGGTGTAACTGCGAGGGGCGTATTTTGCCGACCGGGGTGGTGATCTGGTTGCCGTCGTCAAGTTCCGCGGCGAGCGACAGCTTGTGTCGTTTACTGGCCAGCGTGAGTCGCCCCGCGGTTGTTGTAACGTCGCCATTACCTGAATAGCGGCTGCCTGCGAAGCCTGACAGGGCAAGCGCGTCAGTACTGAAAGCGCCGCGCGACACGCTGGTAGAAACATGTCCACCGATCGATTCGG
>JAUHZT010000018.1 GCA_030425905.1 Gammaproteobacteria bacterium | reverse complement strand
ATACGGTCGTCGTCTGCGTAGCCGATGTGCTTGATGAACGCATCGTGACAGACTCGGGTGGGCACAAGGAAAGCCGCTGGGTGATAGAAACCATGATGGAGATCGGCGACGTTCGCCGACCCATCGAGATTACGCTGACCTCACGCGATACGATGCGATTTCGCATGCTGCTCGGACGCACGGCTATCAAAGGCTGGGCGCAGGTTAACCCGGGCCGCTCCTACTTGCTGGGCAAAGGCGATGAGCATCGCAACAAGGCGGGGCAGAACTGATGGCGACGAACAAGCCAATAACGATCGGTGGCAGTACGGTTAAACCGGGCGAACGTTCCTCGATCAATATACCGGTCGCTGACCTCTACACGGGCGCCTCTTTGCCAATGCCGGTGCAGGTTGTGTGCGGGCGGCGCGCCGGGCCTGTGTTGTTTGTCTCGGCCGCCATTCACGGTGACGAACTCAATGGCGTCGAGATTATACGCAGGCTGCTGAAACGCAAGAACCTGGAGACCATACGCGGCACACTGATCGCTGTGCCCGTCGTAAACGTGCACGGCTTTCTGGACCTGTCCCGTTACCTGCCGGACCGGCGCGACCTGAACCGTTCCTTTCCCGGCAGTGCAAAGGGTTCAATCGCAGCCAGAATGGCGAACATTTTCGTCAAGGAAATTGTCTCCAAGGCAGACTATGGACTCGACCTGCACACTGGCGCGATCAACCGGTCGAACCTGCCGCAGATCCGCGCCAACCTCGACGACCCGACCACCATGGCCATGGCGCGTGCTTTCGGCACGCCGGTCATCATGAATTCACAAATTCGCGACGGCTCGCTGCGTGCCTGCGCAGCGGAACGCGGTTTTCCGGTGCTTGTTTACGAAGCGGGTGAAGCATTGCGCTTCGATGAGTTCAGTATCCGTGCCGGTCTGCAGGGTGTACTCAAGGTGATGCGACACATCGGTATGTTGCCGGCCAGCAAAACCAGGTCGACACTGGTACCGGTGATCGCCGAGTCAACGAGTTGGGTGCGTGCGCCGTTCAGCGGCGTGGTCAGCAAGAAAGTGACGCTCGGCACGCGGGTGGTGAAAGGGCAGAGCCTTGCCGTGGTAGGTGACCCGCTGGGCGATGAAGAAGAGACAATCCCGGCACCGTTTGATGGTATTGTTATCGGACGCAACAATTTGCCGCTTGCGCATGAAGGGGACGCACTCTTCAATATTGCCGCTTTCAAGAGCGTGTCAAAAGCGGAAACGAAAGTCGAAACTTTCGCGGCCAGCCACGGCCAGTAACGCCTGTCGAGTTTCGACCTATCCAGAACACAGAACCAGTCCGGGCCCGGAGGCCGATGCTATGAAAATCGCAGTTCTCTCCACCAATGGCAATCTGTACTCAACCAGGCGCCTTATTGAAGCAGGCCAGGCACGCGGCCATGAAATGTCCGTGGTCAATCACAAGCGTTGCTACATGAATATCATGAGCAACAGTCCCGAAGTTCATTACAAAGGCACGGTACTGCCGCGCCCGGACGCCATCATTCCGCGTATTGGTGCCTCGGTGTCTTTCTATGGCACGGCGGTGGTCCGGCAGTTTGAAATGATGGGCGTTTACTCGGTCAATGAGTCAGTGGCTATCACCCGCTCGCGCGACAAGTTGCGCGCAAGCCAGTTGCTGGCGCGCAAAGGGATTGGTTTGCCGGTCACCGGGTTCGCGAATTCCCCCGACGATACCGATGATCTGCTGGCAACGGTTGGCGGGGCGCCGGTGGTCATCAAGCTGCTGGAAGGAACACAGGGTGTTGGCGTAGTGCTGGCGGAAACGCGCAAGGCGGCGGAAAGCGTTATCGAAGCCTTTCGAGGACTTGGCGCCAACTTCATGGTGCAGGAGTTCGTCAAGGAAGCGGACGGCGCGGACATTCGCTGTTTCGTTGTGGGCGACAAGGTGGTGGCGTCGATGATGCGCAAAGGCAAGGAAGGCGAGTTTCGTTCGAACCTGCACCGGGGCGGTACGGCAACGCTGATCAAGATAACCCCGGAGGAGCGTGCGACAGCAGTGCGTTCCGCCGCCGTGATGGGGCTCAATGTGGCCGGCGTGGATTTGCTGCGTTCAAAGCGTGGTCCGGTTGTGATGGAAGTGAATTCCAGTCCGGGCCTTGAAGGGATCGAGAATGCGACCGGCAAAGACGTCGCCGGTTTGATTATTGAATTTATCGAAAAGAACGCGCGCACGGGCAGAACCCGGACGCGTGGCAAGGGCTAGGCTGACTTTGCGGCCGGGGCGCAGGATTGCGCCCCGGCATTTGCAGGCACTACTCTGACTTAGTGATCGAGGCTCAAGCCGGAGTAGGTATCGAACTCGTCTTCGTTGTAGTCGCTGTAGTCGTCGTCAAAATCGTCGAAGTCATCCATTTCATCGAGGAAACTGTCTTCGTCGGGACTGTAAGGTTTCCTGCTGGCTATGCGGCGCTCTTCCTTGCGCTGTTCGCGGAGAATGCGGCTGACAGCCGCGCTGTCGTCGAAAGCAAACTCGTCGAATTCATCGTATAGCGGTCGCATGATAAATCTCCTGTTATTGAAGGGTCGTGCGTGAGAATCTCGGCAGCTCACCGAAGGTCGGGTAGCGCATGGACGGTGACCTTGCCGACAAATCCAGAATTGAGCAGTACGCGCGCTGCAAGATACGCCAGCACACTTCCATCTCGGCATCGTCTCGTGGCAGGAACATCCGCACACGATCCTGCTCGAGCTTGCCCCAGCCACGCGACAACACCTGGTGTCGATCACGATTGCAGAGACCGTAAATGCTGACCCCGTCCTTGCTGATTTCACAGAGGATTCGGGGCGGCAACTGCTTGCGCAGAGCGCCGCCCTGGCGGGTCAGGTAAACCGTGACACCGCATGGTAGGGTGCCCGAACCGTTTTCGACGGTACGGATGCCCGGCAAGGCCGAGATCCTGTCTGCAAGCGCCAGGCGCGGCAAACTGTCCTCAGCGGCTGACGGCTTGCGAAGTCGAGCGGGCAGCTGAAAACGTACGGGTTCCTCAAGCACAGCGGCCATTGGTCATTTACCTGCGGGGTCCAAATTGGGTGTGATTAGCGAAGTATCTGTCTTTTTATTTTGATGTCAAGTATTTTTATATCAAAATAGTTACGCGGTTCGAAAAACGGAAGATTATGAAAAAGGACGTTTTTGACGAGATTCTCGATCAATGGTCGGCCGAGCGGCCGGAGCTGGAAACAACCTCGCTCGGCGTTGTGATACGCGTGATGGGGCTCTACCGGAGCTTCCTGCGCGATGCGACCCGGGCACTGGAGCCCCTGGAGCTGGAGCTCTGGGAATACGATGTCCTGTCGGCCCTGCGCCGGCAGGGCCAGCCCTACGCACTGTCGGCATCGAGGCTCGCGCGGGAAACCGACCTGAGTTCCGGTGCGATGACCAACCGCATCGACCGGCTCGAACAGCGGGGGTTCGTCAAACGGGTGGCTGACCAAGCGGACCGCCGCGGCGTGAATGTCTCACTGACACCAGAAGGTACGCGCGAGATCGACAAGGCCATCCAGCGCCGTCTTGATTCCGCGGCCGCAAGCCTGCAGGGCTTAAGCGAGGCGGAGCAAAACGTGCTGGCAGGCCTGTTGCGAACGATCGTTCTGAGCTCACGCAAAGATGGATCTGTAGCCTGAAGCTTGACCAGCTGTGTTCGTGATTTTCTGCAAACGCAGATAAATCAGAAGCTTCTTTTTGCCTCGACCAGTAACTGCAGGTTGCTTATACCAGACTCACCGTCCAGCGGATAAGCGAGATCAATGTGAATAATACGGCCAATACCTGAACGTGTATTGCCGATACGCAGCCCCAGTCCTACGTCACGCAGCCAGCCCAGGTTTTCGCTGTTGGCCGGGTCACTGCCCCAGGTTCGGCCAGCGTCGAAAAAGACCGCACCACCTACATTGAACATACGGAACGGATACCAGTCGGTGAAGTAGCGTTGTTCAAGAGTCAGCATAAAGCTCTTGTCGCCGCCCTGGTAACGCAACGGGTAGCCGCGCAGGCCATTGTCGCCGCCAATGTAGACCGGATTGTCGATATCCAGGTTGTGCCCAATACTCGCGCTTGCGCTTGCATGGAAAAGCCGCTTTACAGATTGCCGGTGATCGTAACGTACGCCGAGTGTGGTTTTGATGTTCTCGCTGGCGCCATTTACCAGTCGCCCATTGAGGTCAGCACTAAACAAAAGGGTTCTATCCTCACGTCGCAAGAGCGAATCGCTATAGTGCCCGGTAAAAAGCCATGCATTGTCGCTTGAACCCAGTCCACTATTTGCGTAGCCAAGCCTGAATACAAGCTGTTTGCCGAGATGGCGGTCTTCCTTTCGATTCATCTGGTCGAAGTTACGAGTCGTTGCAAATTCATTCTGCAGTATCTCCGCGCCGACGAAAGGGAAGGCAAGTTGACGATCTGCCTGCAGTTCGGGCGTCGGATAACTCGCATTTGGCACTGCATGGTAGCGATGTGACTCGTAAGCAAGGCCAGCGGTATAGCGACGGGTCCAGTTACCCTGCAGTCCTTTGGACCAGCCAAGGAACATCGCGCCCTGTCGAAACTCGTGCTCAAACCGGGAAATGATATTACCGCGATCGTATAAAGCTTCCGTCTGGCGCGTGTTGCTGAAGCTAAAGCCGCGCGAACGGCGCGTGTCCAGCGCAAAAAATGGCTGCTCCAGCTTGAAGTTTTGCGTGAATCCGTCCGTTGCGGCCGAGTAATCTGCGAGCAGCTGGTAGCGAGAACGCAGTAAGTTGCGATTCAGATACCGCAAGGTCGTTTTGTTGCGATCAATGTCTGACTTATAGCCGAGACCGACACTTGAACCCGACCCCAGCAGGTTATATTCCTTGATACCGAAGCCGCCGCTGTTCTTGCCTCCGCCGCGGCTGAAGGAAATACTCGGACTCAGGGTCCAAACGTCATTGGTGCGGACCTCAAGGTCAACGACACCGTCCTTGTATGCGGCGGGAATAATCTCCGCGTCCTGCAGGTATCGATTGCTCCGCAATAGTCGCGCACTCTCTTCCACAAGCTGTGCATTGAAGTGTTCGCCCGGCGCAAAAAGCAATTGTGTACGGATAACTTCCGGGCGGGTTTTGATATGCAGGGAGTTTACCCATCGATGCAGTCGGTGATTTTCCTCGGGGATATTCAGGTCAAAAATATTGCCGCTGACAATACGAATCTCACCGATGGTTGCATCCTTCAGGCCGGGGGCGTCGAATCCGCTTGAGTCGAGCCTAGAGGATGTACTCAGAAGTGCGACGTTTGCCAGCTCGCCGGAGTCAGTGTCGGCCAGTGCATTGCCTGCCGGGAATGTCAGAGCCGCCGCCGCTGCGAACAGGCGCAAGGATGGCCATGCTGGGAAGTAACCGCGCGTCATACCTGGATTAGACGCGCTACACAGAAAAATCATTCGCGCATGAGTCAGGAGGTATCCCAAACCACGGATTTCTTGCGCCGAAATACCGTTGCTCAGCACGCAATTGGGCTTGAGACTACATACGATGGCCCGTGTCGCGCGAGAAAGGCCGCAACATTGTAAACTGCCACTCCTGTTCCGAACCGGTGTCTTCCATGCGGGACGCGCTTTTCTACCTTGATCGCGATAGCGACCTGAACCTGCAAACCCAGATTCGCCAGAAACTGGTAGACGGGATCACCAGCGGCGCCTTTCCGCCCAATACGCGCCTGCCGTCGTCGCGCAAGCTGGCGCAGCAACTCAATGTGTCGCGCAACACTGTGGTGGCTGTCTACCAGGAACTCGTTGCCGACGGTTATATCGTCAGCCGGCAGCGCAGCGGTATTTTCGTGGGCGACGCCCTGCCGGACAGCAAGGTTGCGGGGCGCGTTACGGACGAAGTCGACAAGACGGCCCAATTGCTCGTCTGGCGGAATCGCATCAAGCATGAACGCATTTCAGAGTCCGAAGCGCACGATTTACCTAACTGGAGCAACTACCCGTTCCCGTTCATTGATGGCAAGTTTGATGCGAGCCTGTTTCCGCTTGCAGAGTGGCGCGAAGCCAGCAAGCTCGCCTTGAGCGTCGCCGCCGTAGAGGAATGGTCCACAGGCAGCGTCGATGCTGACGACGCCATGCTCGTCCATGAGATCCGTACCAAGTTTCTTACGCGTCGCGGTATCCAGGCGGGCCCGGACGAAGTGCTCGTGACGCTCGGTACGCAGAACAGCCTCTACCTTATCAGTCAGTTGCTGGCGGACCGCACCACGACCGTGGGTATCGAGGAGCCAGGAAATTTTCGTTTGCGTCGTCTGCTCGAAGACCGCGGTGCGCGGATTCGGCCACAGCCGGTTGACGAGAACGGGCTGCGCGTCGATCGCGGGCTTGCAGGTTGCGACTGGGTTTACGTCACGCCAAGCCACCAGGTACCGACAGCGGTGGCCATGCCGGGCAAGCGGCGCAGGGCGCTGGTGGCGGCAGCCGCAAAACACGACTTCCTGATTGTTGAGGACGACTATGAGTGCGAGCTGAACTACGATGCGCGACCGGAGCCGGCGATTCACAGCATGGATGCGGACGGTCGAGTTATCTACGTGGCCGAACTGGCGAAAGTACTCGCGCCCGGATTGCGCCTCGGCTTCATCGTCGCGAATGCGGCGCTTATCCGGCAGGCACGTAATCTGCGCCGAACCCTGTCGAGCAGCCCACCATTGAACAATCAGCGCGTCGCGGCGTACTTCCTGTCGCTTGGCTATTACGACGCGATGATGATGCGCCTCAGCAAGGTGCTGCGCCGGCGTCGGCTGGAACTGCGCGATGCCTTGTCCAACATGCGTGGCGTGCCGTTGAGGATCTCGCCGGAAGTGGGGGGCACCACTTACTGGGTGAAGGCACCGAAGCAGTTCAATGTCGATTATTTTGTGCAGGAGGCTGCTCAGCACGGCGTATTGCTGGAGCCGGTCGCCCAGTACTACAGCAATACGCAACGTGCAGAGAACTGCTTCCGCATGGGCGTTACAAGTATTCCCCAGGACAGGATCGTACGCGGCGTGAAGCGTCTCGTTGAATTGATCCGCTACCTGGTTCGTGGGCAGGTCGAGCACCTCGATTCCGCGGCGGGCGTCTGGTTGCGAGGCAGCGATTTGTTGCAGGCGATGTCAGGAGCCACGGTGTACTACGAAGAGGTATACGGCACTTTATGCACGATCGAACTGCACCCTGACGGATCAATGAGCGGCCGGATGAGTTCAGACTCGAACGATTGCGACGAGGGCACGTGGCGCGTCGAGGGCGATCGCTTCCTGCGGCGCTGGAATCGCTGGAACTATGCGACCGAATCCGCCTATTACATTGTGCTCGACGATGAGCGCATCAAGTACTTCAATGAAGACCGGCAGATCGTCGACTCGGCGCGGATAGAACTCGCAGACTGACCTGCAACCGGTAAGTCCGGGGCGACTGGCCCCTTTTATTGCCCGCAACTGGACCTATGCGACCTACTGGCACCTGCGTACTGTAATCCCCGTAAAAGGGGAAAGTATGAGCAGTATTGCGATAGCCGGGCTGCAACTGGAAGGCCCTAACGGTGACAACCTCGACCTCGTCGAACGGGAAGTCGCGCTCACGATGCGGCGCTTCCCATGGGTCCAGATGGTGCTGGCCAGTGAGCTGAACGTGTGTGGCACTGACCCGGCGGCTGCCGAGGCGATGCCGGGGCCGCGCGAATCGAGGCTTTGTGAGATCGCGCGCAGGCACGGCATCTGGTTGATCCCCGGTTCCATGTTTGAAGCGGCGGACGGCCAGGTGTTCAACACCATCCCGGTTATCAATCCGGCGGGTGAGGTGCTCGCCCGTTACCGCAAAATGTTTCCGTGGCTGCCTTACGAAGCTGCCACGACGCCCGGCAGCGAGCCCGTTCTGTTCGATGTCCCGGGTGTGGGCCGCTTCGGTTTGTCCAACTGCTATGACATGTGGTTTCCGGAGACCGTGCGCACCCTGAGCAGTCTTGGTGCGGAAGTGATCCTGCACCCGAGCCTGACGAGTACTGTAGATCGCGCAGCCGAACACAACATCATCAGTGCACACGCCGCGATCCATCAGTGCTATTTCTTCGACGTCAATCTCGGACCGAGTGTCGGCGTCGGACAATCAATGGTAGCGGGGCCGGGCGGCGAACTCGTGTACCAGGCGGGTCGAGGCCGCGACATTTTTCCGCTCAAGCTCGACCTCGACTATGTCCGCGACGTGCGCGCCAATGGCTGGCAAAACCTGAGCCAGAACCTGAAGGCCTACCGCGACAGCACAATCGATTTTCAAAACTTCAATGGCGATAAGGCCAGCGACTATCTGCGGGGCCTGGGGCCGCTGGCCATGCCGTCCCGTGATAGCGCGAAATAAACGAAATTCCACCGGAGACAGACCTACGATGAGTAACAAAACTGCATACCGCAAAACGCCACTGGCGATCGCCATGGGCAGTATCATTGCGGGCACGAGTCCTGCCGTGCTGGCGCAAGACAACGACGCCGGTTTTGAGGAAATTACAGTCACGGCTACACGCCGCGAAACCTCTATTCAGGACGTGCCCTACAATATCTCCGCTATCAGCGGCACCGACCTTGAAGCAGGCCTGATTACCGATCAGTCCGACTTGATGCGCGCGGTACCCGGTGTGGCAGTTGTCGATCGTGGCTATCGCAACTCGGGCGTGATCAACGGCATCATGATTCGTGGCGTCAATGTTGACGGTGCGGCGCTGGGCGATTACTCGCTGTCGGCCGTACCAACCGTCTCTACCTACATTAACGACACTCCCTTGTATGCGAATTTCGTATTGCGGGATATCGAGCGGGTCGAAGTGCTGCGCGGACCCCAGGGCACACTGTACGGCTCCGGTTCGCTCGGTGGCACGGTCCGCTACATTACCCGCGACCCGGTACCGGGCGAGTATTCGGGGCGCGTCAATGTCACCGGCAGCAAGGTCGATGGTTCGGAAGACCTCGGCTGGACAGCCGACGTTGTCGCCAACTTCGGGTTCAGTGATGTAGCGGCTGTGCGACTCAATGTCGGAACGATGGATCTGCCCGGTATCACTGACTACGTCAACGTGTATGAGCTTGACGGAAACGGTATTCCGGTTGCGCCAAACGGCGTGCTGGATCCGGCAGCAAGCTACCGCGTTGTAGAAGACGCCGACACAGTCGATATCGACTATGGCCGGGTAAGCTTTCTGTACGAGCCAAATGATCGCTTCCGCCTGCGCGCAGCCTACCAGGCGCAGAGTGATGACATTGGCGGTCGTCGCCAGGAGACTGTCGGGCAGGACGGCTTCGGCAATACCTATGGCGAATACGAAAATGGTTCGATCCAGCTTGAACCGTCGTCCCGCGATGTAGACCTGGCGTCGCTTGAAATGGAATTCGATCTCGGTTTCGCGACCTTGTCATCCAGCACCTCGAGTTATGACCACGAAGGTGACAGTGTCAGCGAGAATACCGGTTTCTATGCACAGGCAGGGTTCCTCGCGTTCTACTACAACTACCCTCGGCCTATGGCGTCCGCCGTGCGCACCTACAGCGATAGCGCGTTTGTGCAGGAGTTTCGTCTGGTTTCCAACAGCGACAACAACCTGGACTGGGTAGTCGGCGGTTTCTATATGGACCAGGACCTTGGCTCAACGCAGCAAAGTCTGCTGGTTGGTTTCAAGCAGTGGTGGGACCAGTGGATTCCGGCTGCTGCGGGTGCCGTAACCGGCGACATGGACTTCGATTATTCGCGCGAAGAGACCTACACCGACACGTCGCTGTTCGGCGAGCTGAGCTATCACTGGACGGACAGCTTCCAGACCACGCTTGGGCTGCGCTACTTCGACAGCGACTTCACCAATACAACGTATGTCGCGCTGCCTTTGTACACGGGCCTGTTTCCGCCGGAAACGAGCGAGTTCGAGGTCAAGGAAGACGATGTGCTGTTCAAGCTGAACGCCTCGCTTGATATTTCGGACAGCTCGACGATCTACGGCACCGTGTCGGAAGGTTATCGTCGTGGCGGTGCCAACGCGGTGCCGACCAGTGGCGCGTTTGCAGAGGACCCGGGCTGGCTCCGCTATGGCTCGGATTCGGTGATCAACTACGAACTCGGCATCAAGAGCACGTTTGAGAAGATGCGCCTGTCGGCAGCCGTGTTCTACGTTGACTGGGACGACCCGCAGGTCAATACATCGACCACCAATTGGGGTTTCTTCTCGGTATTGAACGGCGACTCCGCGAAGACGGCCGGTCTTGAGCTTGAGATTGACGGCTACGTTAACGAGAACTTTGAATACCGTCTCGGCTACGCCTACGTTGATGCGACACTTGAGGGGGACATTTACGCGCCGGACAACGCAGTTACGCCGCGAGCCTTGTCGGGCGCCCAGTTACCAGGTACACCTGAGCATGCGCTCAATGCGACCGGCATCTTCACCAAGGATCTGTCGGGTGGCAGGCAATGGGTGACGCGGGTTGGCGCTTACTACCAGTCCGATACACGCAACGCCATCAACACCTCACCGACCTTTAATGTCGAACTGGATGCCTTCACACTTATCGATGTGTCCACGAGTATTCTGTTCGACAACTGGGACGCAACCCTGTTTGTGAAAAATCTCGCCAATGAAGAGGGCGTGACAGGTTTGTTCACGGAAGCTTACATGGGCACGGACCCGGCCAGCGGTTACTATGGAAACGGCAACAAGCAGTTCCTGTCCTTGCCGCGAACTATCGGAGTGTCGGTCAACTACCGCTTTTAAACAGTGACGAATGCCCCGCAGCCCGGCAACGCGTTTCAAAACAGCCTACGAGACATTCGATCGTTGCTCGGGCAGCGGCGTGCAGACGAGGCCGTTACTGCGGCACAGGCGCTAGCCGGGCTGCGGCCTGAATCGGCAGAACCATTACTGTTGCTTGGCAGGGCCAGGCAACAGCAGGGCCGTTTCGACGATATGCTTGCACTGGCCAGAAAAGCGCTGGCAACAGACCCGGCACATCGGGGTGCACAACTGCAGTTTGCCGAGGCAAGTATTTTTTGCGGGCAGCACCATGTGGCCCTGCAACAACTCGAGCAACTCGAGTCGGCGGCTGCCAACGACCCTTTGCTGCTGCAGCATATCGCTGAATACTACGCGCACATGGGTAAGCACGAGCAGGCACATCGCTGTTACTTGCGGGCGGCTGAAAAGGAGCCGGACAGCCCAAGGTTTCTGTACAACCTGGCGTCGTCGCAGGTGGCAATTGGTGAGCTCAGTGCGGCCGAGGCGACGTTCACCCGGGTCATTGAACTCAATCCGGACGATTACGACGCCTGGCAGAATCGTAGCAATCTCGCCAGGCAGACGAGCACCGAAAACCATATCGATGAGCTGATCGACCGCCTGGAGAATCTGCGCCCTGGAGCCGCGGGTGAGGTGCCACTTTGCTATGCGCTGGCCAAAGAGTATGAAGACCTGGGCGAGTTCGCGCGCAGTTTTGAGTTCCTGCGACGCGGCGCGAACAGTCGCCGACAGCGCATGGCATATGACGTCGGCAATGACGTGGCCATTCTCAAGCGCATCGCTGAACTTTTTGCAGAGCCACAGGGCCCGCAGCCAGGATCACAGCGGTCCGGGCCGATTTTTATTATGGGGCTGCCGCGCAGTGGTACGACCCTTGTTGATCGGATTGTTAGCAGTCACAGTCGCGTCGAAAGTATGGGTGAGATAAACGACTTTGCTCTCACGCTGATCCGGCTGGGCAAAGCCAGCGACAAGAACAAGCTCCTGCAAGCATCACTGGCGATCGACCCGAAAATGCTCGGCGATACCTATATTGAAAGCGTCACGAGTTACGGGCTTGGTGCAGATTTCTTTATCGACAAGACACCAGCAAACTACCTGTATGTCGGCTTGCTGCAGCGGGCCTTGCCCAAGGCGCCGATGATTCACCTGACGCGGCACCCGATTGACAGTTGCCTTGCGATGTATCGCACCTTGTTTCGGATGGGCTATCCGTTCTCCTACGATCTCAATGATCTTGCGGACTACTACATTGCCTACCATGGCTTGATCGAACACTGGCGGCAGCTTTACCCGGACACACTGCTGGGTGTCTCCTACGAAGAGCTGGTTGACGACCAGCTCGGCGTGTCGCAACGCATCATCGAGCACTGTGGCCTGCAATGGGAGCCGGCATGCCTGGAGTTCGACAGCAATGCAGCGCCGGTCGCAACCGCGAGTGCAGCACAGGTTCGCAAACCTATCTATCGTGATGCACTGGCGCGCTGGCGCAATTACGAGACAGAACTGCAACCGCTGATTCAGCGACTCGAGGCCGCGGGCATTGCGCTTTAGCATCCTGCTAATAGGGCTTTGCAGTGTGTCGCTCGCCTGGGGGCGGGACTTGCTGGTGCAGGACTTCGAAGAGGAGTTGACGGCGCCGTTGCCGATGTCTGTCTTCGCAGTTCCCGATGGGACCACTTCACCGGCCATACCCCGGTCTGGTCGTCTGCAACTTGCAGCAGCACCGGCGGAACTGTTCGCAGTGCATGAAGACCGCTTTGACTATGTGCAGGCAGGGGGGGCGGCCATCGCTTCTTTCCCGGGTGTGGCTTTCGACTGGATACAGGTTGGCGAGCGGCTTGTCCCGATCGAGCAGGGCATTCTTGCAAGCGATCACGCGGCGTGGGAAATCATGTTCCAGGTCGGGTATGTCTGGCAGGGTCCGGACGATAGTTCAGTAAGCTACTACGCAATGCCGTTCGCGTTGCTGGAACGTAATGCGAACTGCACACACAACGGGATGCTTGCCTGGACGATCGATGCGGCGGGCAGGGCATCGCGAGCGCTTTTCCAGGTGGCCAGCGAAACCTGTGCCTACTTCAAATTTGATATGGCCGGTCGGCTCGACGCCCATTTTGTAGAGCGTGACCACCAGAACGCCGACAAGGTCCTGGCGAACTACCGCGAAAACCGCAGTGCGCGCTTACCGGTGCAGGCGATGGCGGCGCTCGGCCGTGACTATCCGGGTTTCGACCCGACGCAACTCGGTGCTGTCGGAGCAATGCGCCCGGATGACATGACGGTATACGGCCTTGTCACGGACGGAAGACATTATAGAAGCGAGTGCAATACCCGTGCGGGTGCCTACCCGGCCTGCGATGAAATGCTGCTGCCGTCCTACTCGACAGCCAAGTCGCTGTTTGGCGGTCTCGCGCTGATGCGGCTTGAGGCGCTGCTTCCTGGAGCACGCAACAGGATAATCAGTGACCTCGTCGATGAGTGTTCCGAGAAAGACTGGGGCAATGTCTCGATTGAGAATGCGCTCGACATGGCGACCGGGCATTACAGAAGTACGAAACTCGAGGCTGATGAAGCCTTGCCTGAGCACGTCGATTTTCTGTATGCGCCCAAGCATCGCGACAAGATCAGGTTTGCCTGCAATTTTTTCCCCGTCAGGTCGCAGCCGGGTACTGTATTTGCCTACCACAGTTCGGATACTTATCTTGCAGGCACGGCGATGCGCGCTTTGCTGGCCCGACATACCGGGCGTGCGGTGGATATCTATTCGGAGCTGATCGCAATGCCACTTTGGCGGCCTTTGCGTCTCAGCGCTGTTGCGATGACGTCGCGAACGACTTACGACACGACAGCGCAGGCTTTAACGGGTTGGGGCCTGACGTTTATTCCCGACGACATCGCTCGTATCGGTGAGTGGCTACTGCAAGTTGCATCGGGCACCAGCACGAATGCCATTGACCGGGAGCTACTTGGCGCGGCGCTGCAGCAGAATCCTGATGACCGGGGATTGCCAACGGGTACCCCCGGCTTTCGTTACAACAACGGTTTCTGGGCGCACGATATCGCCGGCTATATCGGCTGCCCGCAACCGGTCTGGGTACCGTTTATGTCGGGCTACGGCGGTATCTCTGTCGTGCTCTTTCCGAACAATACGCTCTACTACTATTTTTCCGATGGATATACGCAACGCTGGCGTGAAGCGGCGGTAGAGATCAATAAACTGGGGAACATGTGCCAATGAACACTCAATCCGGATCGTCACATCGGCACCGCGTTGCAGCAGACGGAGCTGCGGCCCGAATTTTCATGGCATTTCTCGCCACGGCCGGGCTGTTCTACGCAAACATCATGCCGGCGATTGTCGATGGCTTGATCGAAGGTCTTGGTTTCTCCGTTCAGGATGCGGGCTTTGTCGGCTCGGCGAATGTTTATGGCGCCGCCGTTGGCGCATTGATCATCGTGTTCATGATTCGAAGAATTAGCTGGCGACCGACGGCTTACACACTGTTGTGCGCATTAATCAGTATGGACCTGTTATCGATGCTCGTTGCCAGCCCGAACATCATGATAGCTGCGCGCTTCCTGCATGGCATGTTCGGTGGCGCGCTGGTGGGCGTAGGCTTTGCAGTTATCGCCCGGGCGAGTAACCCGGACCGTACGTTTGGCGTGTTGCTGGTGGTGCAGTTCGGTCTCGGCGGGCTTGGCAATTTGTTCCTGCCGCGGCTTGTACCCATATTCGGCACCGAGGCGTTGTTTCTTTCGCTGATCGCATTCAGCCTGTTAACCCTGTGCATGGTCCCGTTTCTGGCCGAGTATCCTGTACGCAAGCCCGAGGTCAGAGCCGCGGGCGAGTATGCTGTGCGAGTCGCAATGCGGCCTTTGCTTCTGACCCTGTTGGCTATTTTCCTGTTCCAGGCCGCCAATATGGGTTTGTTCGCTTTTATTATCGGCCTTGCGCGCGAAGCGAGCCTGGAACTCGATTTCATTACATTGACGCTGGCGCTGTCGGGCTGGGTGGGAATCGTTGGCGCGTTATTGGTAGTTGTCCTGCACACGCAGTTTGGCCGTACCCGGCCGCTGGCGATTGCGCTGTTGCTCACTATGGGTGGCTTCTGGGCGCTGCATTTCAGTGCCAACGCGACCTTGTTCCTGGTGGCGAACTGCCTGATGGGCATTACCTGGGCATTTATCATCCCGTATCTGCTCGGCCTTGCGGCCGACTTTGACAAGACCGGCCAGATGGCGGCGCTGGGTGGCTTTGCATCGAAGATGGGGCTGGCAAGCGGGCCGCTGGTTGGGGGCCTGTTGCTTGGCGACAACGAAAACTACGGTTTGTTGATCAATGTCGGCATTGTGGTGCTGGTGGCCAGCATGCTGGCCGGTGTTGCACCGGCTCTGCGCCAGGACCGCATTACGAAAAAGGAACGCGCACTAGCGCAGGCGTCGTAGCCAGTTCCATTTTTTCGCGGTGTACGGGGCGTAGCGTAGTGCGATGTCGGGCCACCAGCCACGCTTCATTACGGATTTCATGTGACTGAAGGTGCGAAAGCCGCTTTCACCGGAGTAGGCGCCCATGCCACTCGGCCCGACGCCGCCAAAGGGCAACTCCTCAACCACCATGAACATCATCGTATCGTTAATGCAGATATTGCCAGCGCTAACCTGCTCAAGAAAACGCTGCTCCTGCGCAGCATCATTGCCAAACAGATAGGCTGCCAGCGGCTTGTCGCGCGCACATACAAACTCGATGGCGGAATCGATATCGGGCACGTTAAGGATAGGCAATACAGGCCCGAAAATCTCTTCCTGCATAACGCCGCTGTCCGCGCTTACGCCGCTGAGCACCGTGGGCGCGATATAGCGTTCGGCCGCGTCAGACTCGCCGCCAATGACGATCTCGCCGTCATTAAGAAAGGCCGACAGGCGATCGAAATGCCGCCCATTGACGATGCGACCGTAGGAATCCGACTGTGCCGGGTCTGCGCCGAACATGTCGCGCAGCACATTCTCGAGAATCGGCAAGAGGCGTGCTTCGGTATCCCGATCGGTCAGCACGTAATCAGGCGCGATACAGGTTTGGCCCGCGTTCATGAATTTGCCCCATGCGAGTCGCCGCGCGGTCGTTTCAAGGTTTGCATTGGGCAGGATAATGCACGGGCTTTTGCCGCCCAGTTCCAGCGTGACCGGCGTCAGGTTTTTCGCCGCCGCACGCATGACGATACGGCCCACGTTGCCACCGCCGGTATAAAGAATGTGATCGAATGGCAGTTCCAGTAATGCGCTGGTCTCCTCGACAGCACCTTCAATGACCCGCACGCACGCCGCGTCGAGATACTCCGGCAGCCGTTTCGCGATAACAGCGGAGGTGGCGGGGGCCAGTTCGGACGGCTTGATCACGGCGCAATTGCCGGCTGCAATTGCAGCCGCGAGCCCCGCGAGGGTCAGTTGCAGCGGATAATTCCAGGCACCGATAATCAGCACGGTGCCGAGCGGTTCCGGCTGCACCCAGCTACGCGCCGGCCAGCCAGTCAACGGTGTCGAAACGCGACGATTGCGGGTCCATTTGCCGAGGCGCTTGCGGCAATAGGCGGCGTCAGAGGCGACATAGGATATCTCCGCGGTCCATGCCTCCTGTGCGGGCTTGCCGAGGTCGGCGGCGAGCGCACTGATCAGTTCCGCTTCGTTGTCGACCATCATTTTTTCCAGCGCGTGCAGCTGTGTCCTGCGCCAGTCGAGGTCGCGCGTGCGCCCGCTGCGAAACGTTGACTGCAACGATTCAAACTCACGCGAGTAGTCAGGAGAATTAGTCGGACGTTTCGGGACACTTTTGCTGGCGGAACCGGTCATATAAAGCCTCATCTTGGATAATCGATCCGGCGCGGGATACGATGAACGCATCAACCCCTGCACCTATGGTCGCATATTTTCACGCCACACTGCGGAGCACGCCTTGAACTTCCTTCGTCACACTCTTGTTCCACTCATTCTTTTGTCGTTGCCGCTTGTGTCCGCCGCAGAGGACATCGCAACCCAGGTCGATATTCCTTACACCCAGTTTCAGCTCGATAACGGATTAACAGTACTGGTACACACTGACCACGCGACACCAACGGTGTTCGTTGGCATGTGGTATGGGGTGGGTTCGAAAGACGAGCCAGACGGAAAAACCGGTTTTGCGCACCTGTTCGAGCACCTGATGTTTCAGGGCACAGAGAACCGCGACGGCGAGTATTTCTCACCGTTTATCGAGGCGGGTGCGACGGGGATGAACGGTACGACGTCGGAGGACCGCACCAACTATTACTCGACCGTGCCCAGCGGCGCCCTCGATATGGCCTTGTGGATGGAGAGCGACCGCATGAGTCACCTGCTCGGGGCCGTGACACAGGAGGTGCTGGATGAGCAGCGCAGCGTTGTGCAGAACGAGAAGCGCGAAGGCGAAACGCGGCCCTATGCGCAAATGGCCGACCGCATCCGGGCCGGCCTGTACCCGACGGACCACCCTTATCGGCATGCCACGATAGGCTCGATGGAGGACCTTAACGCGGCGTCCCTGGACGATGTGCAGGAATGGTTCAGGACTTACTACGGCGCATCCAACGTGGTGCTCGTGCTCGCGGGCGATGTCAGCCTTGATGAAGCCAGGAGCAAGGTTGAGCACTACTTCGGCGCCGTACCTGCGGGCGTCCCGCTGATACATCCCAAAAAGTGGATACCCACGCTTGAGGAGAACCGTGAGGAATTCATGTACGACCATGTCGGGCAGACGCGTATCGCCCGGGTCTGGGCGTTGCCGGGAATGAACGACAGGGACACGACATTAATGTACCTCGCCAACCAGACGCTGGTTGGCAACAAGAACTCGCCTCTGCGCAAGTTGCTGGTGGATGACCTGCAACTGGCAACCAGTGTGGTGGGCTACGCCTACGGCCGGGTGATCAGTGGCGAATACCGGCTGATAATCGATTTGAAGCCGGGTGTTGAGCCCGAGGAGGTTTTGCCGCTCGTCGATGAAGTGATCGCGGATTATCTCGCCGAAGGCCCCGATCAGCAGATCCTCGAGAATTCGAAGCTGGCCGTAAACGTTGCCATGCTGGGTGCGCTGGAGCGTACGTCGGCGGTCGGCAATGTGCTCGCCGAAGGCTACCTGTTTGCCGGCGATCCGTTGCACTTGAATACCGAGCTCGCCTGGCTGAACGAGGCCAATGCTGAGGACATCCGGGCGACAGCACAGCGCTGGTTAAGTCGGGGTTACTACCAGCTTACGGTGGCGCCGTTTCCGGACTATCGGTCCGGCGAATCGGCTGTGGATCGCAGCCGCATTCCCGAAGTGACGGCAGACTCCGAGATTCAGTTTCCGGCTATCGAAACGGCAGTACTCGACAACGGGATGAAGCTCGTCGTTGCCGAACGCGGCAGCATTCCGCTGATCGATGTTTCGTTTCGCATTGGCTCAGGGAGCACTGCGGCACCGTCTGACGCACGCACACTCGCAAACCTTGTCTTTATGCTGGCTGACAAAGGTACGAAAAAGTTTGCTGCTGATGAGCTGGCTGCAGAGCGCGATGCCATAGCGATGGGCGGCCGCCTCGGTGCCGGTACAGAGAACAGTTCGTTCAGCTACCGCATTCTCGATTCCAAACTTGACGAGTCGCTGGTGCTGGCGCAAGAAATACTGCGCAACCCAACATTCCCTGACGATGAAATTGAAAAGCTCAAGCAGCAGATTAGCGGGCTTCTTTCGACGCTCGAAAAAGCGCCATCGAGTGCTGCGAACAGTTTGTTCGAACGTGTTATCTACGGTGCCGGCAGCCCGATGGATTCAGTATGGAACCCGCAGAGTCTCGCGGCGATTGAACGTGAGCGCCTCAAGGTATTTCATGAACAGGAAGTGACACCGGACAATATGACGGTCTACATGATAGGCGCTATAGACCTTGCGACCGCGCGTGCGGCGCTCAACAAAACCTTCGGCAAGTGGAAAGCGCAGAGCCGTTCGGCGAGCAAGGCGGTTGGCCGTGCATCGCTCAATGAACCGCGCGTTATCCTGGTCGATCAGCCGGGCGCGGCGTCCAGCACGATTGTGGCCGGTCATGCTATCGGACCATTCGACCCGGCAAGCTCCACTGAGCTGTCGGTACTCAATCGCATTTTCGGCGGCGGTTTCGAATCCCGGCTGAACATGAATCTGCGCGAAGACAAGGGCTGGTCTTACGGCTATAACTCGGCTATCCAGTCGAACGCGAGTGGTGACCAGCTATTGTCGATGCAGGGCAAGGTTCAAACTGATAAGACGGCGGCCGCAATGCAGGAAATCCGCAAGGAATTCGTAGCGTTTGCCAGTACGAGTCCTGCCAGCGACAGCGAGGTAGAACGCGTCAAGACCAATCGTATCCGCTCGTTGCCCGGTTCATTCGATACCAATCGCGGCTTTTTGCAGAGCATGATCGATGCAGACAGTTACGGCCTGCCGTATGACTATGCTGAAGGTCGGGCCGAGCGGCTCAGTGCCGTGACGCGCGACGGCGTAGTGGCACGCGCGAAGTCCCTGTTCAAACCCGACCGGCTGGCGTGGGTGGTGGTCGGCGATCTGGCGCAGATAGAGGCGTCTGTGCGCGCGCTTGACTACGGCAGCGTTGAAGTCTGGGACGCCTTTGGCAATCGCTTGAGGTAGACTTTAATACTTGCATGTGAGGTAGGTAATTCAAGTGAATCGACAAATTTTTAGTGCCGTACTTGGAGCGTTGTTGCTCGCAGGCTGCGGGTCGGACGAGGGCCAGGAAGACAGCGCGGAACGCGCGTTTGCGAGTCAATACACGAGCCTCGCGAGCGACAGTGTGTTGTTGCGCGGCGCAACGGTCCTTACTGGCACGGGTGAGCGTCTCGATGCGGCGGATGTGCTGCTGGCAGACGGCAAGATCGTGGCCGTTGGCGCCGACCTCGAAGCGGATGACGCCGAGGTGGTCGACGCTGCGGACAAATGGATAACGCCCGGCGTTATCGACGTGCATTCGCATCTCGGGGTTTACCCTTCGCCGAGCACCGCTTCACACTCGGACGGCAATGAGATGTCGGCACCGGTAACGGCTGAGGTCTGGGCCGAGCACAGCGTCTGGCCGCAGGATCCGGGTTTCGCCGCGGCGCTTGCCGGTGGCGTTACCTCTTTGCAGGTACTGCCGGGTTCGGCCAACCTGATTGGCGGTCGCGGCGTTACGCTCAAGAACGTTCCCGGTCGCAGCGTCATGGATATGAAGTTTCCGGGTGCTCCGCACGGTTTCAAGATGGCCTGCGGCGAAAATCCAAAGCGTGTCTATGGCAGTCGGGGCACGGCACCTTCGACGCGCATGGGTAATGTCGCCGGTTATCGCGCAGCCTGGATCAAGGCCGCCGACTATCGGGACAAGATGCAGGCCGCTGCGGACGGAGCGGGCGAGGCACCGGTGCGTGACCTGCAACTTGAAACCCTTGTTGGCGTCCTCGACGGGGAGATACTGGTTCACAACCATTGTTATCGCGCCGATGAGATGGCTGTCATGCTCGAGATTGCGAAGGAGTTTGGCTACAAGATAGCCGCGTTCCATCATGCCGTAGAGGCCTACAAGATTCCGGACCTGCTCGCGGCGAACGAGACCTGTGCGGCCATGTGGGCGGACTGGTGGGGATTCAAGATGGAAGCCTTTGATGGCATTCGCGAGAATGCGGCGCTGGTCGACCGTGCCGGGGCATGCGCCATCATCCATTCCGACAGCGAAATTGGTATCCAGCGCCTTAACCAGGAAGCGGCAAAAGTAATCGGTGCGGCTGCCCGGGCCGGTATCGAGATTCCGCCGGAGCGCGCCGTGCAATGGCTCACGCAGAATGCGGCGAAAGCGCTTGGCATCAGCGACTCGGTCGGCACGCTTGAAGCCGGAAAAATGGCCGACGTGGTTGTGTGGAGTGGTAATCCGTTCAGCGTCTATACGCGCGCGGAGCGAGTTTATATTGACGGCGCCCTGGTTTATCGGCGCGGCGATGCGGCCACCAATCCTGTTACTGATTTCTCACTCGGTACCGCCGCAGCTAACGGAGGTGCGCTATGAATCGCTTGATCCTGGCTGTTTGCACTGTCCTGCTCGCCCCCGTCGCCCTTGGTGAAACCGTCGCTGTCGTTGGCGGCGACGTGCTTACCGTGGGACCGGCGGGCCGCATCGCGGGCGCCACCGTTGTCATCACCGATGGCCTGATCACAGCGGTTGGAGCGGACGTCAAAGTGCCGGCTGACGCCCGTGTAATAGACGCCAAAGGCAAGCTTGTGACGCCCGGGCTGTTTACCCCCTTTGGGACCCTCGGGCTGGTCGAAGTTGGTTCTTCGGCAGGGCCGGTTGACTCGGTGCAACGCGGCAACCAGTTCGCGGCGAGCTTCACCGTGGCCGATGCTTTTAACCCGCGTTCGACCTTAATAGCCATTAACCGCATTGAAGGCGTGACGCGCGCCTTGATCGCGCCCGGTGGTTCGTCGGCTGACGCGCTCGGCAATCGGAGTCATGTCATCTCCGGTCTCGCCGCAGTCGCCAACCTGTCCGGTACGGCTGCAAGTATCGACAAGCGCGATGCGGCGCTGGTTGTCAATCTGGGAGAAAAAGGTGTTGCGTTCGCAGGCAGTTCGCGTGCTTCAGCACTACTTGAATTGCGTCACGCATTGGTTGAGGCAATTGACTACCAGGCACACGGCGACGCCTACGAGCTCGGTGCGCACGCCGACTACGTTTACAGTACAACAGACCTCGCGGTTCTCGGGCGCGTCATTAACGGCGAAATCCCCTTGCTCGCCAAAGTCGATCGCGCCAGTGATATCGAGCGTTTGCTGGACTTGGCCGACGAATTCAAGATCCGCACAATCGTGCACGGTGGCGTCGAGTCATGGATGGTGGCGAAGCGGCTTGCGGCAGCTCGCGTGCCAGTTATCCTGGCGCCAGAGAATAATCTTCCGGCTAACTTCGACCGGATCAACGCGCGCTCCGATCTTGCTGCTGAGCTATATGCCGCGGGCGTGAAAATTGCGTTTGCGGATGGTTCGGGCAGCACGCACAACGCCCGCAATATTACACAGTCGGCCGGCAATGCCACGGTGGGTGGTCTGCCCTGGGACGCGGCGTTGCGGGCCATTACTTTGAATCCTGCCGAGATCTACGGTGTCGCTGACAGGTTAGGCAGTATTGAGGTAGGCAAACAGGGCGATATTGTGGTTTGGCCCGGTGACCCGTTTGAACTCACCGTTTACCCGGATGCCGTACTGATTCGCGGCCAGGTGCAGGCAATGAACAGCCGCCAGACGCTGCTGCGTGACCGTTATCTCGAGGCGGATACGAGTAAGCCGCCCGCCTGGCGTCATTGATCAGCGAGAGGGGCTATTCCCCTCTCGCTATCGTCCTCAGACGAAGATTGTCGCGGGATGCTCGAGCATGTCCTTGATGGATTGCACCATGGCGGCGGCATCGTAGCCATCAACGAATCGGTGGTCGAAGGATGTCGAAAGATTCATCATCAGACGCACCGCGACCTGGCCGTTAAAGACCATCGCGCGCTCGACGGCACGATTGACACCGATGATGCCGACTTCGGGCATGTTGATGACCGGCGTCGACGCAATACCACCGAGTTTGCCGAGGCTTGTAATAGTGATGGTCGAGCCGCTCAACTCGTTCTTGCGGGCGCTGTTGTCGCGCGCGGCGAGTGATACGCGCCGGATTTCTGCGGCCAGCGTTTCAATATCCATTGTTTCTGCATGCCGTACCACCGGCACCTTAAGGCCATCGGGCGTTTGTGTTGCCACGCCAAGGTGTACGGCCTCGTGCTGGATGATGACGTTGCGTTCCTTGTCGTAGGTGGCATTGCATTGCGGGAACTCACGGAGTGCACGGATCAGCGCCAGCCCGAGAAACGGCAGTAGTGTCAGGCGTTCTTGCGGGTTCCCTTTGCGCGCGTTCAGGTGCTTGCGCAGGGCTTCGAGTTCCGTGATATCCATTTCTTCTACATAGGAGAAATGCGGTATCTCGCGCTTCGCAGTGGACATTCGTTCAGCGATGAGACGGCGCAGACCAATGACGCGGATTTCGCGGGTGTTGGTCGATCGCTTTGTGGCGGCCGCCGTGGTGCCAGTGGCTTGTTCGTAACGCTCAAAGTCGGAGCGCAGGATGCGACCGCCCGGACCGCTGCCAGGCACCTGCGTGAGATCGATTCCTGCGGCTTTTGCGCGCCGACGAATGGCGGGCGAGGTGATAACTCGTGAACGTTCTGCCGGCTCTGCCGTTGCAGGCGCTGCGACAGGGGCTGCTAAAGCCGCCTCGGTATCGGGAGCGGGTGCCTCAGCCAAGTCGGCCGCTGCACTGTCTTGTGCGGGTGTCTCGACCTCGGCTTCTGTTTCAACAATGACCAACGGTGCGCCTACAGCCACAATGTCGCCGGGTTCGCCCGCGAGTTTGAGCACACGGCCTGTCACAGGCGAGGACAGTTCTACGGCCGCTTTGTCGGTCATCATCGTACCAACCAGGTCTTCTTCCTTGACGATATCGCCTACTTTGATAAACCACTCGCCAATTTCAGACTCAACGGTGCCTTCTCCGAGGTCCGGCAATTTGAAAATATACTCACTCATGCTGCCGTCTCCATGACGCGCCGGATGCCCGCGACCATGCGTTTCTTGCCCGGAAAATATTGCCACTCGAATGCGTGGGGGTACGGTGTGTCCCAACCTGCGACGCGACTGACCGGCGCTTCGAGATGATAAAAACAATTCTTCTGAATAATGGCGGCGAGCTCGGCGCCGTAGCCGCCAAAGCGTGTTGCTTCGTGCGCGATCAGGCAGCGGCCAGTTTTCTTGACCGAGTCGGTCAGGGTGGTTTCGTCGAGCGGTGACAATGAGCGAACGTCAATGACTTCTGCGTCCACGCCCGCGGTCTTCGCGGCAGCGACCGCGACGTGCACGAGCGTGCCATAGGTAATGATGGTCAGCGCCGAACCCGGCTGCACAACTTCGGCAAGGCCAATGGGAACGGTGTAGTGACCTTCCGGCACTTCGCCTTTCGGGTGCGAGGCCCAGGAAACGGCCGGGCGGTCCGGGTCACCGTCGAACGGACCGTTGTAGATGCGCTTTGGCTCGAAGAACACCACGGGGTCGTCCGACTCAATGGCGGCGATCAGCAATCCTTTGGCGTCATACGGGTTCGACGGCATGATGGTCTTGATGCCGCTGACGTGCGTGAATATTCCTTCGGGCGATTGCGAGTGCGTCTGGCCACCACGTATGCCGCCACCGCAGGGTGTGCGAATCGTCACGGGTGAAAAGAAGTCACCTGCTGAGCGGTAGCGCAGTTTCGCCAGTTCCGACACGATCTGGTCAAAGCCCGGGTAGATGTAATCTGCGAACTGGATCTCGGCGACGGGCCGCAGTCCGTTCACGCCCATGCCAATTGCCGTGCCAATGATGCCGCCCTCGGAGATTGGCGCATCGATAACACGGTGCTCGCCGTACTTGCGCTGCAGGCCGTCGGTGCAACGAAATACGCCACCAAAGTAGCCCACATCCTGACCGAGCACCACCACACTAGGGTCCCGGTTCATGGTTACATCCATCGCGGAGCGGATGGCTTCAATCATGTTCATTTGTGCCATTACTGCTCCCCTCCGTTCTGCTCTATCTCCAGCATGCGGCGTCGTTGCGACTCCAGGCGGCGCGGTGGATCGGCATAGACGTCGTCGAACATCGTTTCGGGGTTCAGGAACGGGCCTTCGTTCATCGTTCCGTATTTCTGCGCTTCTTTCCAGGCAGCCAGGACTTCGTCGGTCAATTCATCGACGAGTGCATCGTGTTTTGCATCCGACCAGTGGCCTTCGTTAATCAGGTGCTGCTTCAGTCGCTCGATAGGATCGCCAAGCGGGAAATGTTCCCATTCATCCTTCGGTCGGTACTTCGACGGATCGTCGCTGGTCGAATGTGCGCCGCCACGATAGGTCACGTGTTCAATCAGTGTCGGGCCGCCGCCACGGCGCGCGCGGTCGGCTGCCCAGACGGTGACTGAATAAACGGCGAGCAGGTCGTTGCCATCCACGCGTATACCGGGAATGCCCAGCCCAAGGCCGCGTGCCGCGAACGCGCGTCGATCACCGCCAGCCGTACCCTGAAACGATGAGATTGCCCACTGGTTGTTCACAACATTCAGGATCACCGGTGCCTGGTAGATTGCCGCAAACGTCAACGCATGGTGAAAGTCGGCTTCGGCCGTACTGCCATCGCCTACCCACGATGCCGCGATGTTGTCTTCGCCCTTGATCGCGGATGCCATCGCCCAGCCCACGGCATGCGGGTATTGAGTTGCGAGGTTGCCCGAAATGGAGAAAACGTTGCCACTCTTTGAGTGATACATGATCGGTAGCTGTCGGCCCTTGCACATGTCGCGCGTGTTCGACAGGCATTGACACATCATGTCCACGAGCTTCATGCCGCGGTACATGAACAGCCCCTGGTTGCGGTATGAAGGGAAGCACATATCGCCATGGCGCAGCGCCATGCCCTGCGCAATGGAAATTGCCTCTTCACCCAGCGCTTCCATGTAAAAGGAGATACGACCCTGCCGCTGGATCTGCCACATGCGTTTGTCGAAGACTCGGTTCAACAGCATCCAGCGCAATGCGATTTGCAGTTTCTCCGGGTCGAGGTCCGGATTCCACGGACCTTTTGCTGTGTGGTCCTCATCCAGCACGCGGACCAGGCCGGAGCTCAAATACTCGATGTCGCGAACGCGGGCAGCGACCGACGGTTTGTCGACGGCACCTGCGGGGCTTAGGTCGAGGTAACTGAAATCAGGCTCGTCGCCCGGGCGTGCTGTCGGACGCGGTATGTGCAAACGTGATTTATTAGCCATGGTGTCCTCTTGTTAGCGCAGTCGCCCTGGGTCAGGCTGTGCGGCCGGCTGCCTCCGCGACAATGCGGCGGGCGAGTTCATCGGCAATCAAATTGGTCGGGCGCCCTGTCTCGGCAGATTCCCTGAAGATATCACTGAGTCGCTGTGGAATTCGATCCACCTCCGTCTTGACCTGCTGCTCGGAACTCTGCCCGAGAAACTCGTGCGCTACGCTGATAACACCGCCCGCATTGATGACGTAGTCCGGCGCATACAAAATGCCCCGTTCGGTCAGGCGCCGGCCATCCTGTTCGGTTGAGAGCTGGTTGTTTGCGGCACCTGCGATTACTTTGGCGCTGATCTTGCTGATTGACTCGGCGTTCAGGATGTTGCCCAGTGCACAGGGCGCCAGGATATCGACCTCGGCGAACAGGATATCGCGCGGCGACACCTGCGTGACGCCGTCAATTTGCGCCGCTTTCTTCAGGTTCTCCCTGTTTACATCCGCGACAACAACCTGCGCACCCGCTTTGACCAGGTGTTCACAAAGATTGAGGCCGACATTGCCAACGCCCTGGATGGCAACTCGCAGGCCCTTTAGCGACTCGGCACCCAGGCGCGCGCGGGCGGCCGCCTCAATGCCAAGAAACACGCCGTAGGCGGTCCACGGTGAAGGGTCACCGCCGGCGCTACTGCCACTTTGCGGCAAGCCGGAAACATACGGTGTTTCCTCGTGCGCGATGCGCATGTCTTCAACATTGATGCCGACGTCTTCAGCCGTAACATAGGCGCCGCCGAGCGAATCGACCGCGCGGCCAAAGGCGCGAAACAGGGCAGGTGATTTTGCAGCTTTGTCGCCGGCAAGGATAACGGCTTTGCCGCCGCCGAACGGCAGGCCCGCGACGGCGTTCTTGTAGGTCATGCCCCGTGACAGGCGCAGCACGTCGGTGATGGCATCGCCGTCATTGGCATAAGTCCAGCGGCGGCAGCCGCCGGCACCGGGCCCAAGGGCGGTGGAGTGCACAGCGATAATTGCCCTGAGACCGGACTCGGGTTCGTCAAAAAAATGTATAGCTTCGTGGTGATCAAATTCCGGATGATCGAATACGCTCATCAATGCCCCCAAGGCGACAGCAGATCCGGGCTAAATATACCCCCGGTCGGACGGAATGTGCTTGCTATTTGTTTTGCCGTGGCCGTGAATACTGCATAATTAATGTTTTCAGAATATAGAAAGTAACTAAATCATGCGTAAATTGGCAATTGATCAAATAGACCGCAAAATTCTTGAGATTCTGCAGAGGGAACCCGGCATCAACGCCACGGCGATCGGTGACCAGATCAGCCTGTCGCAGTCTGCCTGCTGGCGCCGCATCCAGCGCATGCGGGATGAGGGCATTATTCGCGACCAGCCCGTGAAGCTGGACAGGGAGAAAGTCGGCCTGAATACAATGGTCTTCGCGCACGTCAAACTGACCTCACACGGGCGCAGCAACCTCGCCGCCTTTTCCGAAGCCGTGAGCGAGTTTCCCGAGGTGCTCGATTGTTACGTTTTACTTGGCAACGTCGATTTCCTGCTGCGTATTGTGACGCGCGACATCAAGGCCTATGAAATGTTCTTTTTCGAGAAGCTTTCGCAGCTTCCCGGCATTCAGGAGGTCAATTCGAGTATTGTCATGTCGGACGTCAAACATACGACGATATTGCCAATTTAAGCTTGCCAACCGGCCACGAATCCCTATGATTCGCGCTCCTGAAATTCCGGGGCCCTAGTGATGAAGGAAGTGATGTATAACCTGAGCAGTGTTCTGATTGTTGGTATTCTTTGCGTTCTGCTGCTGTTGGCGATCGAAAGTGGCTACCGGCTGGGTCTGCGGCTAAACCGCGGCGCCAATGACTCTATTAAATCGCAGATCAACACCATTCAGGCGTCCCTGCTGGGTGTGCTGGCGCTGTTGCTGGGTTTTACGTTTTCGCTGGCGCTGCAGCGCTACGACAATCGCAGCACGGCCGTAGTGGACGAGGCGAATGCGATCGGCACGACTTATTTACGCGTCGACATGCTGCCCGATTCGGTGCGCGATGAGAGTCGAGCAATCCTCGAAGCGTATGTAAAACTGCGTGCAAGTGCGGGCACCGAGTCACTGGATCACGTAGTGCGGCGCGAAGCACTGTTGCGTGAGTCAGAAGGCTTGCTCGATGCGCTCTGGCAATTGGCCGTGCAGGCGGCCGGCGAAGACCCGAATCCGGTCAGTACAGGTCTCTATATTCAGTCGCTGAACGGGCTTATCGACTCGTTCGGTACACGCCAGGCGGCGCTGGACCGTCACGTGCCGGAAGTGGTTTTGTTCCTGCTGCTGGGCACGTTGGTGCTGACCGGTTCACTGGTTGGCTACGCGTCGGGAGTGGCGGGGCAGCGGGCGTCATTTGCAACCTACGTGCTGGTACTGCTGATCGTCATGCTGGTCTTTATCATTATCGACCTGGACCGCCCCCGCCGCGGATTGATCGAGGTTCCGCAGGGCAGCATTATTGCGTTGCACGAGTCGATTGTTCGCGCAGGCCAGCGCTAGTACCTGTGTCCGAAATAACAAAAAGGCGACCCCCGTTGGTGGGGGCCGCCTTTACTGGCATGACAGTGACTAGCGGCTCTTGAGCGCGTCGCGAATCTCGGTCAGCAGAACAACTTCGTCAGAAGGCTTGGCAGGCTCTGCCGGCTTTTCTTCTTCTTTTTTCTTCAAGTTGTTGATGCCCTTTATCAACAGGAACACAGCAAACGCGACAATCAGAAAGCTGAGCACGTTGTTCATGAAGATGCCGTAGTTGATAGTGGCTGCTCCGGCTTCCTGTGCATCAGCCAGGCTTTCGTACTCGCCGCCTGACAGATTAACAAACAGGTTGCTGAAGTCGATGCCACCGATCGCCATGCCGATTGGCGGCATGATGATGTCATCAACGAGTGATTTTACAATCGTGCCAAATGATGCACCGATGATGATGCCGACTGCCATGTCGACAACGTTGCCGCGCATTGCAAAGTCTTTGAATTCCTTGAGCATGTAATTCCCCTGAACGGTTCTGTTTGAAGTTTTTCTATGGTCGCCGGTTGGCTTGGAGAGGATTCTAGTGTGTTCTGCGCTGTTCCGCGAATATAGGGCGTTTGCTCAAACTACCATTTGTCGGGCAAGTCGCCCACGCGTTCAAAGGTTTCACCGATCAGTACGCCGAGTTCCCGCTGCTCACCGGGCTCAAGGAAAATGCCCGGGCGCCCATGCGCAAAGCGGTAGTTGCAAACGACCAGGATGTCGCCGACAGACCAGTCGAGCGGCATGCCGAAGCGGTCATAGATATCCACGAACAGCTTTTTCTCGGCGCGGCTCATGGGCTCATCATTACCGAAGGTCAGCGCCAGCGGGCGCTCCTCAAAAGGCAGGTGCATAACTTGCGGCCAACTGTCGAACCACATGCCGTCGTCGGCGATGCTGCTGTACAGAAGATTGCGATCAAGTGGCGCAAAGTATTCGAATGCCGAAATCCGGTAGCGGGTCTGTAACAGCCGGTTTGGCCCCCATTCGGCCTCGAGACCACGCGAACGCGCCTTGGCAAGCGCCTCGTCAGGGTCGTCAGTCAACATCGATTTCTGCCAGTGGTTGTAGACGCCGATCGGTGCGCGATCCTTGAAATGCTCCCGGTCTGTCAGATTGCGGTGGTAGCAAAGACCGTGTTGCCGCAGTTTCTGGCCGAGCTCTGTCTCGAGCAGGGCATCGGTTGCCCGCACATTGTCGGACACCCAGGTCGCCCCGCGGTCCGGCACTGCTTTGTAACCAAGAAAGCCGAGCATCTTCGTGCTGTGCGAGATGTAGGCCATCTCATGGTGATAGTGCAGCCAGGCTACCAGCGGCGCGCCGACCTCGTAGACATTGGGTTCCAGGTTATCGCGCGGATTGGCACCCCCCTCATAGGTCATTTCGTGTTCGACAACGAGTTTTGCCAGGCGGCGCATCGACTGCAGGTCCGTAACGCCGGTGTTGGTCAGGTGCACAAGGCCGATGTCACTAAAGATCTGGTTCATGCGCCGAGCCAGGGCTGAGTCAACCTGCGGGTCGTGCACATCGGCCGCATATTCACGGCCGTCGATGGCATAGTCGGCCGCGTCGATGGGCGCCGTGCCCGACCACCAGCGTGGCTCGATGACGTCGGGCAAGGGTTGGAAATCTGTCGGGACTGTGCTCACAGGCCTGGGTCCTATCCGTTAATGTTCAACGTTCTGGTCGAATGATGCCGAAAGTTCTGCGCGCTTCAGCCGTGGTTTGTACGCTGCAGCCCATATTCTCAAGGATAATCCTGGCGCGCTCAACAAGCTGGGCATTGCTCGCGAGCACGCCTTTTTCGAGGTACAGGTTGTCCTCCAGGCCGACCCGTACGTGGCCACCGAGCAGGACGGACTGGGCCACGAACGGCATTTCCATGGCCCCGATTGCGAAGCCGGAGAAGTTACAGCCGGCGGGCAATTCATCGACCATGGTCTTGAAAACACCGCTTGTTGCCGGAGCGCCCCAGGGGATGCCAAGGCAAACCTGGAACAGCGGTGGTGCATCAATCAGGCCCTGCTCGATCAGGTGGCGTGCCAGCCAGACCTGGCCCGTATCGAACACCTCGAGTTCGGGCTTGACGCCAATCTCCTGCAGTCTGCGGGCGCCTATCTCGAGCATGTTCTGGCTGGAAACGTACACATAGTTGCCGCCAAGGTAGTTGAACGAGCCACAATCGAGTGAACAGATTTCCGGAAGCAACTCAACGACATGGGCCATGCGCTCATGCTGACCAACGCAGTCGGTATTCGCCGCGAGCTGCAGCGGGTCAGTGTCCGGCCCGAGCCACAGGTCGCCACCCATCCCGGTCGTGAGGTTAATGATCACATCGGTGTCGCTGGCACGGATGCGGTCAACGACCTCGCGGTACAGATCAATGCGGCGGCTGGCGGCCCCGGTGGCCGGGTCTCGCACATGACAATGCACAATCGCAGCGCCGGCTTTCGCTGCATCGATAGCGGCGCTGGCAATTTGCGCAGGCGATTTCGGCAGCTCCGGGTGCTTGCCGGCTGTGTCTCCGGAACCCGTTACGGCACAGGTGATGACGGGTTTTCGATTCATTGACTGGCCTCGAGGCGGGTTCTGGGCAACCGGGTTGGCTATTAAACAGGAACGCGCAGTTTCCCGGAAGTTGCGCCCGACGACAACGCGTAATCAGCGTTGCGGCCGGATTAATGGTCTTAGCGGCAATCGAAGCGGCGTGCAGGCCAGCTAGATTCTTTCGGCAAGTCGCTCAAGGTTCGCCTTGTACTTGCGGCTGAGTTTCAGCTCTTTTTCTGTGCCTAGCTGGAGAAAATACTCGCCATTGCGGTGCGAGCGCATCGAGGTTACGCGCTCTCGATTAACAATTGCCGAGCGGTGTACGCGTACAAACAGTTCGGGGTCCAGCAGTTCCTCGAGGCGCTTCATGGTGCCGCGCATTACATAAGTCTCGCCGTCGGCGTGGATACACATATAGTCCCCGGCCGCGTCAACCCAGTCGATTGCTGTCATGTTCAAGCAGCGGGTCTTGCCGCCGTCACGGATGGCGAGGCGTTCGGGAAACTTCCGGCTACCGCTTGCGCCCTGGTCGAATGCGTCTTCCAGTGAAAGTCGTTCGCCTTTGAGCTCGCACACGAGGTTGAGCAGTTTGTTGCGGTGCTCGAGTGCCGCGCGACTCTCAAGAAGTTGCCGCGCCCGTTCAAGTGCCTCGGCCAGGCGGGAATCGTCTATCGGTTTTAGCAGGTAGTCGAGCGCGTTCGCCTCAAAGGCCTGCAAGGCAAATTCGTTGAATGCCGTTACAAACACCACCGCCGGCATGTCGCTGCCCGACATGCGCTGCAAGACCTCAAAGCCGTCCATGCCCGGCATTTGTATGTCGAGAAAAATCAGGTCGGGTGCCTGCGTGCGAATATGCTCGAGGGCTTCGCGGCCATTGCGGCTCTCGCCACAAACGCTGATATCGGCGTATTTCTGCAGACGAAGTTCCAGCCCGCGCCGGGCGAGTTGCTCGTCGTCGACAATCAGTGTCCTAATCATCGCAATTCTCAGCTATCTGTTTCGTAAGGAATGTTAATTGTGACCACCAGACCGCTGGGTTCGTTCGGTGCGAGCGTGAATGCCTGCTGATCACCGTACAGTTGCTGCAGTCGTTCGCGCGTATTGGCCAGCCCAACGCCGGATGATTTGTGTTCAGCCTTGCACTTGCCAAGCCCCGGTCCCGTGTCCGCGACCTGCAGGATCAGGGTGCCATGATGCACCCGCGCGGAGATCCGCAGTGTGCCGCCTTCCTCGGACGGTGAGATCGCATACTTGATGGCGTTTTCGATCAGCGGCTGCAGGATCAGGCTCGGCACCAGTGCCGGCATGGCGTCGTCGGCAACGTCTTTGCGGATCGTCAGGCGCTCATTGAAGCGGACTTTCTCAATTTCGAGGTAGAGGTCGATCGCTGCGAGTTCGGAGCCAAGCGTCACGCGTTTCTCTGGGTCGTTCTCAAGCGTGTAGCGAAGAAAGTCACTTAGCCGGGTGACGGCCCGGTTGGCCGTATCGTTCGCGCCGTCCAGGATCAGGGTCGAGATGGCGTTCAGTGTGTTGAACAGGAAGTGCGGGTTGAGCTGGTAGCGCAGCATTTTGAGTTGTGCCTGGTGCGCTGCTGCGGTTGCCTTGAGGGTTGCCTGGGTTTGCTCCTGAAGCTGCTGGTAGTACTTGATGCCGAAATAGAGGCCGCTCCAGCATAGCAATATATAGAACGAACCCAGGACCCCGCCGACGTAGTCCATCAGGTGCTCGGGCTGCCAGTTGTGCTTGACCCATTCGTAGTAAAGGTAGTTCTGCAGCCAGCGCCACGCTAGCGCCAGCACGTAGCAGGCAGCCAGCATGCCCAGCGCAAGCCGCAGCATTGAGCCTGACCAGAGTCGCTGATAAAGGGCGCGCATCGGTACCGTGGCGGCGAACCCGGACACGGCGGTTGCCGCGATGACCCACAAATAGGCTTCGGGTTTTTCATGCGCGAGCGCGCCCAGCCAGGCCGCCACGAGGTAGCCTGACCAGCCGGCAAGATTGAGCGCCCAGAAAAGGCGGTTGCGATTGCTGATCAGCGCGGCGAGTTTCACGGGGATGGCCAAAAGAAAGGTAGAGGGCGTTGATTATAGTGTGCCCGAAAGGCGCAAACCTTCAGTTCGACGCTATTGTGGCACGGCTCATCGTAATCACTCTTGCCGCACAGGCCCCAGGCTGGTTGCGCAATTCGCGGCGCAGGGCCTGTCAGCCCGCCGCTTGTTTCGATACCGATTTGTTATAACGGCCAGCGCTTAGATTTAATTGAACAAAATGCCGGCCCAAAAGACGCTTATTCAATAACTTAGGGGTGCCCGGCGGCGACTGCCACCGAAAATGATATGCAAAGTGGTTATTAGATTGCGCCGCCGCCGGCCGTTTTACGCTTACTCGCAGCGACCCAGTTGCTGTTCCGGGCCCGGATTCGGGCTCGACGGGACGCAGAACCGACCCTGGGTTTGCAAAAAAACAACAGTTTAAGTAGCGGTTTTTAAACCAAAGATACACAGCGCCCTGCAATTCGTATCTATTAGGTCACAAAATGTTGAGCTACGTCGGGTGTTCCTATAGGATCACGACTTTCCTATCCGGATTGATTCCTGCGCGCGGGCATATGACGCAAGCAGATAAGCAGCCCAGCATAGGTTCTAGGAACATTAGAATTCCAAATAGCATGAGGGAATAGTTATGTGGACACGTAAACCAGTATCACTTGCGGTTGCGTCGGCACTCGGGGTCTCGTCATTCGGGGCCCTCGGTAATGCTGCGTTCGCCCAGGAAGTGGACGGTGATGAGCCGTTAGAAGAAATTGTAACCACGGGCACACGAATCAAGACTCAGGACGGTTTCGGCCGCACGAGTCCTGTAACGGTGATGACGTCTGACGACATTTCATCACTCGGCCTTACTCGCGTTGAAGACGTATTGAACAGCCTGCCTTCCGTTGAAACAGCATTGCATTCATTCGATGCCAACGGTATTTCAGGTACAGCCTCCATTGACCTGCGTGGCCTTGGTGCTGCTCGTACCCTGGTACTGCTGAACGGTCGCCGTATGCAGCCAGGTGGTGTGCAGGCTACACCGCCAGACGTTAACCAGATCCCGGCTGCAATGATCGAGCGTATTGAAGTGCTGACCGGTGGTGCTTCGGCTACCTATGGTGCTGACGCTGTGTCCGGTGTTGTTAACTTCATCATGCGTCGCGTAAACGGTGTTGAGCTCAGCGTTGGTATGAGTGGTTACCAGCATGACAACGACAGCGACTACCTCCAGCCGCTGATGGATGCGAAAAACTTCGACTATCCTACAGGCGGTTCTGGTCTCGGTGGTAAGGCTTACAACATCGACCTCGTTGTGGGTTCCGATTTTGCAGGCGGCCGCGGTAATGCAACGGCTTATGCAACCTGGCGTGAAAACGAAGAGATGCTGCAGGCGGAACGCGATTACTCAAGCTGTGCGCTGAGCAACGACGCTGCGTCTTGCGGTGGTTCTGCGAACGCAATCGTGCCGAACTTCTTCATCGCACCTTCAGTGAATGGCGTTTCCGACTACAGTGTTTCCGAGTTCCTGACGCTGAACCCCGATGGCTCGCTCACACCGTATGACGGCTCCAACGTATACAACTACGCGCCGATCAACCACTTCATGCGTCCGGATACACGTTACTCATTCGGCGCCCTGATTGACTACGACCTGAACGACAACCACACGGTTTACCTCGAAGCCAACTTCGCGACCGACCGTACCGAAGGTCAGATCGCTGAGTCCGGCACGTTCTTCGCCGAGGAGTATTTCCTCCCGGCTGATAACTCACTGTTCCCGCAAGCCTTCCAGGACTCGATTCAGGACTTCTGGCCCGGAGCAACGGAAGTGGGTGTCTACATTGGTAAGCGAAACGTCGAAGGCGGCGCACGTGCCAGCCAGTTCGAGCATGATGGCTACCGTATCGTTACCGGCATCAAGGGCGCGATCAACGACAACTGGGACTACGATGCATCGTTCCTGTATGGCTCGACCGCTTCCAGCATGGCGTATATCAATGACTTCTTTGCACCGCGTATCCGCACCGCCGTTGACGGCGACCTGTGTGCCGCGACGGCTGGCTGTATCCCTTACGAAGTGTTCACCTACGAGGGTGTAACTCCGGAACAGGCAGCACCGCTGCTGGGTACGGCAGTGATGGCTGGTCAGACGTCAACCGAAGTCATCAACGCTTACGTAACCGGTGATCTCGGCTGGACGGTACCTTCCGCTGACAGTTCGATCCTGGTTGTTGCAGGTCTTGAGCACCGCGTTGAGAAATACGGCCGTACTTCTGACTCGGTGTTCCAGGACGGTTCATTGCTTGGCCAGGGTGGTCCGACACCTAGCGTAAACGGCAGCTACACGGTTATGGAAGCTTTCGCCGAGGCCAATATCCCGCTTATTTCGGGTGCGCCAGGTGCTGAATCCCTGACCTTGGACCTTGCTTACCGCTACTCTGACTACAACACCAGCGGCGGCGCTAACACCTATCGTGTTGGTTTGGATTGGCAGCCTGTTGATCTCGTCCGCATGCGTGCCGGCTTCAACCGCGCCGTTCGTGCACCGAACGTGGCGGAGTTGTTCTCAGCCCAGTCTCTCGGACTGTGGAGTGGTGACGACCCATGTGCGGGCGCAGCACCGGCTTACACGGCTGCACAATGTGCCAACACAGGC
>JAUHZT010000142.1 GCA_030425905.1 Gammaproteobacteria bacterium | reverse complement strand
GCGTCGCTTCTACCGGCAGCACAGTCAGTGCCTTGCTCGTGAGAACATTGCGTGACTGCCCTTGTATGTATCGCAGTTCATAGCGGCCTGGCTCGTCGGGCACACGTAGTGTCAGCGGACTACCCTGACTGGCATTCTTGTACGACTTCTGTCGATCCCCGGGCTGCTCCGGTGTAGCAATCGAAATATAGTCGCCCCGGTTGCCGGGGCCCGTCCACGTAACCAGCAGCTCACCACCCGAATAAGCCTCTTGGGCAGCTTGCAGTAAGGCATCCGCTTCGGTTACCTCGAGCGGCTGTTCGGCAGCTATCGCATTGCCCTGAATGTAACGCAAGCTGTAATTGCCGGGCGTTGCAGGGGCAGGGAGCAGTAGCTCATTGTCATTGCCCACTGTCCGATAGGTCAGGTACTCATGCGACGCACTCGCATCCCGTGCCACCGCGACGAAATCGCCAGCCATCCGTTGGCCCGACCAGCTTAACGCGATATCGCTGCCTGCCTTCGCTGATGCGGGTGCATCGATTTCAAGCTTGCCCGTTGCGACGCCTGCAAAGTAGCCCGGCGCCAGTTCGGCGACAGGAGGGACGCTGTCAGCATGCGTTTGCACGAATCGCGTGTCGCCTGTGACCGCAACGTCGAATACGCAATCACGGTAGATGCGCGGGTGGCTGATAGCCGCACACGCTTGCTCGGCCGCACGAACGGCGTCCGGGTCAAGATCCGACAGCTTCAGACGACGCTCCGGCAGCTCAGGGAATGTAAACGTCGCGGTCGACTCACCCGGCAGGTAGTCGAACAAGGATTCATGTTGCTGGATACGCCAGCTATTGCCCAGTTCGTCATACAGTTGTTCGAAGCTTGGTTGCGCGGGCAGTGAGGTGCCGTCGCGGGTTACGAGATCATCGCTGACATCGCCGTTATTATTGCCCGCCAGCCCGCGCATGGTGCCAAACTCATCGGGCAGTATCTCGGCAAAGATTCCGAAGTTGCTGGTGTCATTGCGAACCGCAACGGTGGAGCCGCCAGGGTAGCGAACGAAGTAAGTGGAACCGAAGCGATGCACTTCGCCGCCGCCGCCCATGACAAAGATCCCTTTGTCCGGCAATTCAACCGTCTGCCCATTGGCAAGCAAGCGGAACTGTGGCTCTGTGTAAAAGCCAATCCGATCGCCTGCAACCCGCATTGCGACCGCAGACGTTACGCTGATTGTATTGCCCATGGCGCGGGTGCGAATCTGCAGCGCGATTTCACCCGCAGCATCTTCAAACACTATGAATTCGCCAACTGCCTGAAAGTCGTAGCGCAATCCGTCGAGGGTTGTCAGGTGCACGTCGCCCGTGCTGACCGGTGGTGGCAACGGCGGAGGTGGCTCTGGCGGCGGTTCGCCATTCGGGCAAGCCTCCGGATCTGCCACGCAATCTCCATTTTCGCATTTCTCACACGGACCGCAGGGTTTCAGCACTTCGCCACCAGGTTGCTCGGTCGTGTACTCCCAGGTTGCCGCATCATCGTAGGGCCCCATGCCGAGGGCCCAACCCGCCGCGGCCTGCGAGCCGGCAATCCCCATGCCACCGGCGCGGCGCGCCTGGTTCTGGCAAGCCAGGCTACACTGGCCAGCTTCGAAATCCGGTTGCTCACCCGGCGGCACTGGTATCACGGGCGCATGCGCGGGCCGGATGCCCAACAGCCTACCGAGCGCATCGTTGCCGGCCAGCGACGGATTCGCGCAACCGCCCTGGCAGTCTTCAAGCGCACTGCACGCCGCGTGACTTCCGCAGGTATACGACTCACCGGAAACCGGGACATTCGCGTGCGTCGGGTGGCAGCGCTTGAAAGGCTCAACTTTGCAACTGTCAGGACAACCCGAGCCGCATGCGCCGGGGCACTTGCCGCCATCCTCACCGAATTCATTCCAGAACGTCTGGCTAGGTGCCGGAATCGGGTGTTGTTCAGGAATAATTGGTATTACGGGTGCCCAGGCTGGCGTTGGAGCCAACATGAAAAAGCCACTGGCCAATACGACCGCCAACACGGGCGCACTCGCGAAAATCCTGTTCAGCATTACTTTCATGGCCGACTCTCCCGCTGGCCATCGCCATCGAAGGGAAACGCGTACAACGTAGTGGGAATTGGGTGACTGTTATCCCAGAAGACAGCGAGGTTAAGCGGCTCTTCGGTGCCGTCTTCTGCAAAACCGGTGAAGCGACAGCTCGATTCAGCAAGGAAATGTGGAATTGCACGACCGCGATCCGCGATCTCGTATTTCAGAATCATTTGCCAGGGAAACAGCAGCGCCGCAAATGCGCCCGCATCGAGTTGCTGCGCCTCATTCCTGCAACCGAGGTCAAGGGCAACCATCGTAATGGCTCTTGCCATCGGGTCAGTACTCATGGCGCGCAACGCAGCACGCTCCGCTTTGTTCAGCTCGCCGTAACCATCGATTGTTACCTCACCCCAGGTTAACGATGCACTCTCGCCGTCCAGCGCGACCGTCAAGACCGAGCCAGAACTGCGGAACTGGGCGTGACCCTGGTCACCGTCGGAGCCGCCCGCGGTAAAACTCACATCGCCATAACGGCCGCTAACAGAACCGTCACCGTCGACGGCAATACCCTCGAGCGCAGCGACGGGCAAAAGGCTTACGCTGATCTCGCCCGCTGCCAGCGTCTCGCCGTTGCCGGCGCGGCCAATTGAATAGGTATCGGTGGTGTTCACCAGCGGCGCGTTGTACCACGCCCTGCCCGCATCGGCGTAGATATCACCGTACTCAGCGGCCAGTTGCAGCGACGCTTCATCGAACTCAAAGCTGAGCCCGGCCCCCGGGTAAAGTGGGCCCGAGTACGCACTTGACTGTTCCTCGTCGTGACTGCAGCCAGCAAAGACAAGTGCGGCTGAAAAGAGCAATAATAGCGGCTGGCGCTGCTGCGGCCCGCGAACAGACTGCGCGCTTTTTCGCACTGACAAGGCAGATTCCGGATTCTTGAGCATCATTTATCTTTATTGGTTTTGGCCCAAGCACAAGGTATATCACAGCTACGCCGAGGATTGAAATACAGTACAACACTGCACCGGCTGGAAACGAACTCATGAGCTCACCTACAAGAACAAAGACCAATCGACTGTTCGTCTGGGGCAATTCGCTGCTAAACAAGCTGCCAGGCCGAAGCCGGCGTCAACGGAAGCGGGAAGCCAGCAAGAAACGTCGCACGGCGCTAAAACGCGAACAGGCTCTCGACCAGGACTAGGCGCCCCACTGCCTGCCGCAAACCTTCATTGATTCGCAGGCGTAGCGCAGCTCTCGAGGTAACGCTCAAAGTTCGCCTCTGGAATCTTCTCGAAGACCGCGTCGAAGTCCTGCCCTGCGTCGATATCGGCAATCATCCCTGAGACGACATTCGAAGGCTCCCTTTTGACAACATTGCGCGCTATGCACTTGCAGGCGGCGGCTGGCCCTTCCTTGGTAAACGCAAAGGCTATCGTCAGCATGCTCGACTCACATTCAGCGGCCAGTTTACGGATCTTGCCGTCCTCGAGGCCCTGCGCCGCACCGAGGATAATCTTCGCTGCGACTTCCGCATTGCTCATGGAGCTCTTGTTTACCGGTGCCGGCGAAGCTTTTGCGCCTGGCGTTGCCGTGAAGGCGGGCCAGGGTGCCAAGATATCCGAGCCGCGCGCTTTCAGGTTGTAGGTAGGCCAGTTTCCGTTCGGGATAACGCCGAAAGACATCCTGAACTCGGCAAAGCCTTGCTTGCATGGCGGCCTGTAACGACTACTGATTGCACCGTGCGTACCACTGTCCGAAAGCCGGTCGTTGACCGGCACGCACAGCCTCGCCGGCGCCCACTCAGTACTGCCAACGGATGTCGCATCTTCAAGAACATACACAGGATTACCGCGAACGCCCTTGTCGTTGATCTGCAAAAAGCCAAGCGCAACTGTCGCATAGCCCGAGATCCCAACATCTTCGCAGTCGTTTGGCTCAACCGTGTGCCAGGCGGAAATTTTCGCTTTGTAGCCACCGAAGAAAGAGTCATTGGTCGCGAATGCTACGTAGTGAAGGTCGATATCACCTTTGTTGCACACATTGACGGAACTACCATAGTCGTAGGCCCACGCGCCGGCTGGCAATAGCCAGGCGACAGCGAGAAAGCCCAGGTTGAGTAACGCGGCCCTGCTATTTCGCACCAGTATTTTCCTTTTTGTTGTTGGTCTGTTCACATTGTGCCTCGACACGCACTTTATCCTGCTGACGTCGCTTCTTTTTTGCAGCATGTTTGATCTCCGAATTGTAAGTACGGTGATCCATGGAGCGGTGGCCCAGTTTGCCGCCACTGCCCGCTTCAGTCGGCCCAGCATGTTTACTCATTGCGGCTCTCCCGATCTCAGTTTCGTTGTCGCGCTGCGAAAACCATGCTTACTTTAAAGCCCGGCGATGTATTGCTGATGCGCATCTGTGCGCCGTGACGGATCGCGACTGCCTGCACAAAACGCAAGCCGAACCCGTAGCCAGCTACCTGCCCCTGGCGGGTTCGACGCAGTATTTCGCGAAGATCGTCGGACTCGGCACCCTCACCCTCGTCGACAACACTTAGAGTGACAGAGTCCGCTGCAACCTCTATCAGCACCCGCACGCATCCCTCTAAAGGCGAATGCCGCAGTGCATTATTCAACAGGTTGGCAACCGCGTTGGTTAACAAATGCGACTGCCCCAACACGGTCACCGGCGGTGCATCGACAACCAGCGCCACATTGGCGTCTGCATAAGCATCCGCGTACAGGCTGCTCGCACTCTCAACAACCTCTGCAAGATCAACATTCGTCATCATTGCACCGGTGCTGGACTCAACCCTTGAGAGTTCAAGAATCTCTCCAAGCAATTGCAGAAGCGCATCCGCCGATGCAACAAGCTCCGGCTGTTGATTCGCGGCCGCCAGGTCGCGCAGGTGGCTAAGCTCCTTATTGATCTCGTGTGCCGCGGTCTGGCTGACAGCATCAAGGCCCGTCATGAGCCGCGCATTCTCGTCGAGGGCAAGATTGATGTGCCGTGCAAGCTCGGCCAGTTCGTCACCCCGGGCAAGCTCCGCAGCAGCAACTCGCTCATGCAAGTGGCCTTCACCAACGCGCGTGAGGAGGCTATTCATCTGCGTTACCCGATCGCGAAAGAGTGCGCTTGTACGAAATACGATCAGCAACAACGCGACCGACAGGACCAGTACCAGCACGATGACGAGCGGCACAAATTCCCTTTTGAGGGCGCCGTAGGCCGACAGGCGCTGCCCTACCAGCACCGGAAATGCGCCGTCAATAAGCGATACATTGGCAAGAATGTCGGACGAAGAACCACCTGGCTCCGCCAGTTTAAATCGGTACCAGCCCGCTGTTTTTGGCACCTCCGGCGGCCACTCGGCAAGATTACCAACAACCTGCGATCCGTCGCCACGCACCAGCAAATACAGCATCGATGGCTGACTACCCGGCGCAACCCTGAAGTCGATCGCATCCGCAATGCTGACTATCTTGAAGTCGCTTCGGTAGCGCGACAATTCTCTGAGTTCCGCCTCGATGTCTGTCCTGGCTGCCGCCTCCACGGCCCGGTCGACGATCACCACGGCCGCGATGCTCGTGCCAGCGGCCGTCGCAACTATCAACCCCACCAGGATGTAATGCATACGCCGAAACATAAACTAGGCCGATGCTGCCAGCGCTATTCGGTAACCGAGTCGGTCACTCTCTACTACGGGCCCGCCCTCAACGCTGGCAAGATTGCTGCGCAACCGGCTGATCGCCGTATTAATCACAGTCTCCTGCGGCGGCAGGTTCTTGTAGCTTTGCCACACTGTGTGCCAGAGCGTCTCTCGACTGACGTATTCCCCCCTGGAGGCCACGAGCACGCGAAGCACGTCAAACGATTGTGGCCGCAAGCTCACTTGCTGCCCTTTCCACAAAGCGCTGCGATTCAGCACCCGAATCTCAAGATCCTCCCAGACCTCGACAGACTCCGGTGCGCGCCGTCCCGTCAACCTGCGCGCCAGCGCCCGTAGGCGGGCATTCAAGACCTCAATGTCATAGGGTTTGTTAATGTAGTCGTCGGCACCGAGATCCAGCGCGCGGATATGGTCTGCGCCGGTCCCTAATCGACTCGCAACGAGTACGCCGGGCGTCGCGGATTCCAACTCGCGAAACCAGGTGAGCAACGCAAGTCCGTCTTCCTGGTCGTCGAGCATTCTGTCGAGCACCACAATATCGAAGGCCTTGGCAGCGAATTCAGCACGTGCCGCCTGCACATTGCTAACCACTGCCGAGGTCCACCCAAGTGCTGCTACTTGCTGCGTAACAAGATCGGCAGCCGTATGGTCGTCCTCAACAATCAATACCGCGAGTTGTTCTGTATTTGCATTCGTCATACTGATCGCTTAACAATTCAAAACTCCCGCCGCATCTTAGCGGATATACCCCTTTGCGATCACAAACTATTGCGGTTAGGTACGCGTTTCGAAAACATGATGCTGTCAGTGAAAAACCCGATTACCAGAATATTACCGGTGCTCGTTATGCTGCTGGCACTGACTGCCTGTCAATCGGGCAGCCCGGGGAAACACAACCGCAACGCACAAGCCAACAAAGCATTCACCCTGGCAGAAGCTCTGTTTGCGTCTGAAAAGGCATTTAGCCGTGCCATGCAGAACAACGACCCGCTTGCGATGATTGAAGCAGCGCTTGAGCGAGATAACATAATGAAGTCTGGCTATCATTCGGCCGGTGAACGTGCCGTTGTCGCTGCGCGAACGGATCGGGAAATCGCACTCGCCCTGGCGATGGCCGAACGCGACGCGCAATTGCTGGAGAAAGCACAGGAAATGCTGGCAGGCCGGGAATCTCGTAATGGCCCACGCCTGTTGAACGGCGGCAGCCTGTTCGGCGACCCCGCCTCGCGTGACGAATACGTGCAAAAGCTCGTGATCCAGCCGCATTCCGACTATTCCATGCGTCCGCCTTCGCGGCGAGACGCAGGCGCAATTGCCTATGTGGAGCATGCCGAGCATTTACCCATCGTGCTAACGGTCACCGACAGCAAAGGCTCGGTATTGTGCAAACAAGTCAATCCAAAGGGTTACCTTCTTTGCCGCTGGCAGGCCATGCAGGATTCTCTGGTCACGGTGCGAGTCAGCAACCAGGGTTCGCAGCCAGCTACCGTGCTGCTGATAAGAAACTAGTAAAGATTGCGCTTGTTCGTGACACACACATTCCAGTAACCGCTTTGGTAACTGGCTTGAGCTTGCCGGGCTGCCCTATGATCGGCCGCACACCCGAAAGTATGGAAACCGACAATGAGTGAACTCGTCACCAGCGCCAGGCTATTTGCCTTCACGGCACACAATGCCATCGGGCAGAGACGCAAGTACACAGGTGATCCGTATACCGTACACCTCGAACGCGTTGCTGCGCTGGTCGGCAGCGTCGTCGAGGATGAAGCAATGCTTGCTGCCGCCTATTTGCACGATACCGTTGAAGACACAGAAACGACGCTTGAGGATATTTTGTCCAACTTCGGCACCGACGTGGCCTATCTCGTGACCTACCTCACGGATATATCGCGGCCGGAAGATGGCAACCGCAAAGCACGCAAGCGAATTGACAGAGAACACATCGCCAAAGGTGACGAGCGTGTCCATACGATCAAACTGGCCGACCTGATCGATAATGCTGCGTCTATCCAGTCCCACGATCCGCGCTTCGCGAAAGTGTATATGGAGGAAAAGCGCTTGTTGCTGGAGGTGCTGGCAGACGGACATCCTGACTTACTGGCGCGGGCGCGCGCTATCGTCGACG